>SKMN01000011.1 GCA_007121015.1 Coriobacteriia bacterium | reverse complement strand
TTTTCATCGGGAGCCTCATCATACCTCGGCGGAAAGGTATCCCTTCGGGGAAGCTTGAAGTCGACGGTGCGGGCACCCACCTGCCGAGGCAGGTTCACCGCGCCGGAGACACGGCAAGGCGGGCCGCGCGCCGTAACGGAGCGGAGGAAACGAATATGCGCAGACCAGTCGTAGCAGCCATCCTACTCATCGCTCTTGCCAGCACGTTCGTGCTTGTCGGATGCGGTAACGGGGACCCCGCCGAGCCGGAGACTCCCGCCACCGCAGAGGACGAGGCACCGGCTCCCGTCGTCGTCGAGGACCCGGATCTGTCTCCGCTCGAAGAGGTCGTCTACGAGCCGTTCCCGCGCGCGGAGGACGCACTTCCCGCAGACCTCGAAAGCCGGCTCGACGCCGGCCAGCCGATGATCATCCTCTTCATCGATCGTACGCAGAGCACGACTGACGACCAGGAAGCCATCATCGCCGGCATCCAGGAGAAGTACCGCGGCCTGATAGATCTCGTCACCTTCGATGTCGGCCGTTTCGTCACCCAGGACGCCGAAGGCCGGATCACCGTCAACGAGGAGATCAACGAAGACGATGTGGCCGCCCCGGTGGCACGCTTGATCTCGCGCGAGAATCTGGACGTGCGTTTCACGCCCTACACCGTGGTCGTGGATCGCAACGGGTACATCATCTGGCGCTACCGCGGCCTTTCCGACGACAAGGCCCTGGAGCGCGAGGTCATCCGAGCGACGGACTGACGCTCGTGGACTCGCTGTTCGACGAGCCCGCCGAGAGGGCACGCGCCGGTCACGCTCCACTCGCCGTCCGGATGCGCCCGCGCACGCTTGAGGAGTTCGTAGGACAGAAGAGGGCCGTCGGTCCGGGCACGCTGCTGCGCCGTACCATAGAGTCCGACGAGCTCGTGCCCATCATCTTGTACGGGCCACCAGGCAGCGGCAAGACGAGTCTGGCCCGCATCATCGCGCACGCAACGGCGGCGCACTTCGCCGAGGTATCGGCCGTCGCCTCGGGCGTTGCCGACATCCGGACCGAGATCGCGGCCGCCCGAGAGCGTCTCGGCCAGACCGGACAGCGCACGATCCTGTTCATCGACGAGATCCACCGGTTCTCGAAGTCGCAACAAGACGCGCTCCTCCACGCTGTCGAAGACAGCCTCGTCGTCCTCATCGGGGCTACGACCGAGAACCCGTTCTTCGAGGTCAACGCTCCGCTCATCAGCCGCGCGCGTATCATCGAGCTCGCGCCGCTCGACGACGAGGACATCCGCATGTTGCTCGATCGGGCGCTCATCGAGGAGAGGGGGCTCGCCGACGCTGTCGCACTCGACGCCGATGCGGCAGCCGCCATCGTCCGCATAGCCGGAGGCGACGCGCGAGTCGCGCTCACGACGCTCGAGATTGCAGCCGCGGCGGCGAGGCAGCGTGAGAGCATCGAAGTGCCCCCGCTCATCACGCCTGAGGACGTCCGTGAGGCCACACCGACGCGCGCGCTTCCGTACGACAAGGACGCCGACGTGCACTACGATGTCGTCTCAGCGTTCATCAAGTCGATGCGCGGCGGCGACCCGGACGCGGCGGTCTACTGGTTGGCGCGCATGGTCGAGGGCGGGGAGAAGCCCACGTTCATCGCACGACGGATGCTCATCTTGGCATCCGAGGACATCGGTAACGCGGATCCGCAGGCGTTGCTCGTTGCCCACGCGGCGTTCAAGGCGGCCGAGTCGGTAGGGTGGCCCGAGTGCCGGATCGTGTTCGCGCAGGCAGCTATCCATATGGCGCTCGCGCCCAAGTCGAACGCATCGTACCGCGCGATCGAGTCGGCGCTCGCCGAAGTCCGTACCGGACCGGCGCGTCCGGTCCCCAATCACCTGCGTGACCGCTCATACCGGGGAGCGGCGCAGCTCGGTCGTGGAGAAGGCTACATCTACCCGCACGACGAACCGGAGAGGGCGCGGGCCCAACGATACCTTCCCGAGGGTCTCGAGCGAGGGGTGTTCTGGAAACCCGCCGCCGCAGACAAGAAGGCGGCTCGTGGGCGCGACGCGACCGCTCCGAGCAGTGAAGGCGACCGGTAGAACGGCCTGCTACTCTGATACACTCTACCGGTGCCGAACCTACCGTGAAAAGGTGTCATCGTGGCTCTTGCAGACTGGCTCATCGTGATCCTCATCGTCGTGGCGATCGTCGCACTCGGAGTGGTCATCTACGCGCTCGTCGAGGCGGTGGGGACCATGCGCGCCGTGAGGAGGGTGGCGGAGGATCTCGAAACGAGGATGCCGAGCCTCATCGACAAGGCCGATGTCGCGGTCGATGCGTTCAACGCCGAGATGTTGAGGCTCGACGGGATCATCGACCAGGTCGAGGACGTGACGATACGGGTGAGCCGGACGGCGACACTCGTCCAAGAGGTCGCCAACGTCCCGGCGGCGGCGGCCAACGTCGCGAGCGAACGGCTGAGAACGGTGTGGAACCGGATGAAGCGTGAGCGGGGATGATCGCGCTTCCCACGCGATATAACGGGCGACCAGCGGAGGACAGATGTCGAGAGACCGCGTAACACTCACAGTCCCGTGCCGGGCCGAGTATGCGAAGACGGTGCGCATGACCGCGGCTGCGCTCGTCGGGCGTGCCGGGGCCACCTACGACGACCTTGACGACGTGCGGATAGCCGCCGAGGAGGTCTTCGTGTACGCGTGCGACCATGCCGACCAGGATTCCGAACTGGCGATGGTGTTCGATCTCGACGACGAAGGGGTCGACATCCAGGTGCGGCTCGAGGGAGCCGCTCGGTCGCTCGACGAGGATGTCGAGCGGCGCACGGCGTACGCGACGTTCATCCTGCAGTCGGTGAGCGACCACTTCGAACTCTCTTCGGACCTGGACGGCTCGTACCTCAAGGTCACGAAACGATTCCTCCAGGAGCCGGACGATGCCGAGGCCTAGGAATACCGAGTCATCGCGCAAGCTCACGTGGGACAAAGCGCACACGCGCGAGTTGTTCCGCCGCTACCGCCTCGAGGACGACGAAGCGGCGCGCGACGAGCTCATAACTATGTACCTCAATCTCGTGAAGTACCTCGCGAGCCGCTTCCGTAACCGGGGCGAGCCGATCGACGACCTCATCCAGGTCGGCACGATCGGGCTCATCAAGGCTATCGACCGGTTCGACACCGAGCGGCAGGTCGAGTTCACGACGTACGCGACCCCCACGATCGTCGGGGAGTTGAAGCGCTACTTTCGCGACAAGGGATGGGCGATCAAGGTCCCCCGGCGCCTCCAGGAGCTCTCGTTCAAGGTGAACCAGGCGATGGACGCCCTCACGCAGAAGCTCCAGCGGTCTCCTTCGGTGCCAGAGATCGCCGAGTACCTCGGCGTGACCCCCGAAGAGGTCCTCGAGGCGATGGAGACGAGCGAGGCGTACAATTTCGTCTCCCTCGAGTCCGACCGGGGAGGAGACGGGTCGGACACATTCAGCATCCTCGAATACATCGGCAAGGACGACCACCTGATGTCTGTGGTAGAGGACCGCACTACGCTCGCATCGGCACTCAAGGTGCTGTCGCCGCAAGAACAGCACGTGCTCTACCTGCGGTTTTTCGAGGGCCTGACGCAGACGGAGATCGCACGCCAGATGGGAATCTCGCAAATGCAGGTCTCGCGGATGCTGCGCAAGACCCTGCGCGTGCTCCGGCAGAACATCGTCAAAGAGTAGGGGATGCCGGTGGCAGAGGAGTCTCGTACCGACCGCATGGAGAGCTGGCGCCGGATCGCCATAAAGAGCTGGGCGCTCGTGGGCCTGCTGCTGCTGATCTCGTTCGGGTTGTGGCTGCTGAGCAGGGTTGCGACCGCGGTGACGCCGTTCGTGCTCGCGCTGGTCCTCGTGTTCCTCTTGCGCCGGCCGGTGGCCGCCCTCAGCGCGAAGGGCGTGCCCCGCTCACTCGCGGTGGCCGTCTGCTACCTCGTGTTCTTCGGCGTGCTGACGACCGCCGGCGTGTTCATCGTCCCGCCGCTCGTCGCCCAGGCACGCGATTTCGCGCGGGACTTCCCCCAGTACTACGACAGCGCGTACAACCTGTGGCTGCAACTCGAGCAGGAGTACATGCTCATCGAGCTTCCTGAGTGGGTGAAGGACTTCGCGGAGGCATCCCGCGACAGCGTCGTCGCGTGGGTCACGGAGGTCTCTCGCAACGTCGGCCGCGGCGTCGTCACGGTGGGCACTCAGATCGCGAGCTTTTTCGTGAACGCCTTCCTCGCGCTCGCGCTCGCTTTCTTCGTGCTGCGCGACCTGCCCAAGCTCAAGTCGGAGATGCTGTCGTTGCCGGGTCCGGCGCGGCAGCAGGAGTCGCTCAAGCTCGCGGGCGACGTGACCGTGGTGCTCGAAGGTTATATCCGCGGGCAACTCATGATCGCGACGATCGTCGGTGTCGCTACGGGGTTCGGACTATGGGTGATCGGAGTGCCGTACGCTCTCGTCATCGGTCTCATCGCGGGCGCCTCGAACCTGATCCCGTACCTGGGGCCGTTGGTCGGCGGGATCATCGCGGCGATCTCGGCAGCCTTCGTGAGCCCTCAGCTCGTGCTGATCACGGTCGTCTATATCGTCGCGATACAGCAAGTGGAATCGACGTTCTTGCAGCCTAAGATAATGTCGGAACAGGTGCATATCCACCCGGTGCTCGTGATACTCTCGCTGCTCGTGGGCGCGACGCTCTATGGCCTCATCGGTATGCTCATCGCGGTACCCATAGCGGCCGTGGGCAAGGTCATGTTCGTGCACTACTACGAGAAGTGGACCGAGTCGAGCATATCGGCCGAGGACGGGGCGTTCTTCCGGAGCCCTGCGCCCAAGAAGCGGACGTCTGCGCGCCGGGGCAGCGCCGCAGCGGAACGCGGGAAGAATGACGCAGGAGACGACGACTACGCCGGCAAGCCGGCATCCTAAGGAGAGTCCGAGTGAAGGTCGCCGACATACGAGAGAGCTTCCTGTCGTATTTCGAGAGCAAGGGGTCGCGGCGCTGGCCGTCCTCCTCGCTCGTGCCGGACGACCCGTCTTTGCTGCTCACGAGCGCAGGCATGGTGCAGTTCAAGCCGGTGTTCCTCGGCGTGAAAGATCTCGGGTTCACGCGGGCCACCACGTGTCAGAAGTGCGTGCGGACCACCGACATCGACATCATCGGCACCACCAACCGCCACCACAGTTTCTTCGAGATGCTCGGCAACTTCAGCTTCGGTGATTACTTCAAGAGCGAGGCGTGCGCGTGGGCCTACGAGTACTCGGTCGACGTGCTCGGGCTCGATCCCGAACGGCTCTGGTACTCGATCTATGAGGACGATGATGAGTCCGAGCGCATCTGGCGCGACGAGGTGGGCGTCCCGCAGGAACGCATCGTGCGCATGGGTGCCAAGGACAACTTCTGGTCGGCCGGTCCGACCGGTCCGTGCGGCCCGTGTTCGGAGCTCTACTACGACCAGGGACCCGAGGTGGGCTGCGGGAACGCCGAGTGCCTCCCCGGGTGCGACTGCGACCGCTACCTCGAGTACTGGAACCTCGTGTTCATGCAGTACGACCGGCAGGAAGACGGCTCGCTCATGCCGTTGCCGAAGCAGAACATCGACACGGGCATGGGCCTCGAGCGTATCGCGGCGGTCATCCAGGGCGTGCACTCGAACTTCGAGACCGACGAGCTGCGCGCGCTCATGGCGGTGGCCGAGGACCTCACCGGCGCGTCGTTCGGTGTGGCGGAGCCGACCGACACGTCGCTTCGGATCCTCACCGACCACGCGCGCGCGATCACGTTCCTCGTCGCCGACGGTGTCTTGCCGTCCAACGAGGGCCGCGGATACGTATTGCGCCGCATCCTGCGCCGAGCCGTGCGTCACGGGCGGCTCCTTGGCCGCTCCGAACCGTTCATGGCAGTGCTCGTCGACACGGTCGTCGAGCTTATGGGCGGGACGTACCCGGAGATCGTCGAGCACCACGACCTCATCCATCGGATAGCGGATGCAGAGGAGCAGCGCTTCGGCACCACGTTGCGTCAGGGGCTCGCGTTCCTCGGCGAGGAGATCGAGCGGGTGCGCGAGGCGGGCGGGACCGTGGTCGCCGGCGACAAGGCGTTCACGCTTCACGACACGTACGGCTTCCCCGTCGAACTCACAGCCGAGATCGTCGCCGAGGCAGACATGACCGTGGACATGGACGTGTTCGAGCAGCAGATGACCGCGCAGCGGGAGCGCGGACGCGCGGCGGTCAAGGACGAGTCGTGGACGTCGTTCGCGAGCGCGTTCGCCAAGGTAGCCGCTTCGGCTGGCGAGACCGATTTCGTCGGCTACGAGAAGGACCGGGTCGACGCGACGGTCATCGGGATCGTGTCCGAGGGAGCGCCGGTCGACACGGTGAGCGCGGGAGCGCACGCCGAGGTCGTACTCGACCGCACCCCCTTCTACGGGGAGCAGGGTGGTCAGGTAGGGGACCGCGGGAGCCTCGCATCCGAGGAAGGCGCCGTGTTCGAGGTCATGGACACGACCATCCCGGTCGACGGTGTCATCTCGCACTCCGGCTCGCTGGTATCCGGCGAACTCGCGGTGGGCCAGAGCGTGAACGCCGCGATCGCCGTGATGCGCCGCGAGCGCATCAGGCGCAACCACACGGCGACCCATCTGCTGCACTGGGCGCTCAGGCTCGTACTCGGCGAGCATGTCCGCCAGTCGGGTTCGTACGTGGCTCCCGACCGGTTGCGCTTCGACTTCACCCACTTCGAGGCGCCGGGCGCCGACGACCTCGACAAGATCGAGCGGATGGTCAACGCGAAGATCATGGAGAACCATCCGGTGCGCAGCTACGAGACCTCGCTGTCCTCGGCCAGGGCGGCCGGGGTCACGGCGCTCTTCGGCGAGAAGTACGGCGAGTTCGTGCGCGTGCTCGAGGTCGGCAACTTCTCCAAGGAGCTGTGCGGCGGTACGCACGTCACCCAGACGAGCGAGATCGGACTCGTCAAGATCGTGTCGGAGGGGAGCGTGGGTGCGAACCTACGGCGTATCGAAGCGGTGACGAGTTTCGACGCGCTCGCCGCCATCGAGGAGGAGGAGGCGGTGCTGCATGGTGCAGCGGCCGCACTCAAGTGCCGCATACCCGAACTCCTCGACCGCATCGAGGCGCTGCAGCAGCGCGTCAAGGAGACCGAGGCAGCGCTTGCCGATGCGAAGCGGCGAGGATCGTCGGGCGAGGTGGACGCACTCGTCGCTGCTGGCGAAGACGTGGGATACCCGCTCGTGGTCGCCCGCGTCGAGGCAGGCGACGCGGGCGCGTTACGCGACCTCGCCGACCAGGTGCGGGCGCGGCTCGAAGGCGGTGCGGTGGTGTTCGGCGCGGCCGCTGGGGACGCTGCACTCTTGCTGGCGGCGGGTTCGGAGGGCGCTGTGGCCGCTGGCTTCGACGCCGGAGCCGTCATCAAGGCGATCGCGCCGCACGTTCGCGGCGGGGGAGGCGGCAAGCCCGCGATGGCGCAGGCGGGCGGCAAGGACCCGTCGGGCATCGACGCGGCCCTCGACGCGGCACGCGAGATGCTTGGAGCCGGGGAGTAAGCCGTGCGCGTACTCGCCCTCGACATCGGCGAGCGGCGGGTGGGTGTGGCGATGTCAGACCCGGCTGCTACGGTGGCCTCACCGCTAGCAGTACTCGATGCCGACCAGGTCGCTACGACCGATGTCGTCGCCGCGCTCGTCGAGGAGCACGATGTCGAGCTGGTCGTCATCGGCTTGCCTCTGACTATGCGCGGCGAGGAGGGGTCTCAGGCAGCGCGGGTCCGTGAGGTTGCCGATGTGCTCGGTCCGCGTCTGCGGGTGCCGGTCGTCTTCTACGATGAGCGGCTCTCCTCGGCCGAGGCGCGTCGCGCCATGCAGTCGGCGGGCATGACGAGCAAGCGAGCACGTGGCACTATAGACAAGGTCGCAGCGGCGATCTTCCTGCAGTCGTTCCTCGACAGCGGGCAGGTCGACCGCGTGGAGTGGAAGAGCGGAGCCGATGGATCGTCGCAGTGAGCGGACGCGCATCAGGCAGGTGAAGCCTCGCAAGAGTCGGGTCGGAGCCGCGTTCGCGCTGCTCGGCATCATCGTCGTACTCGTGGCGGCGGGAGCCGTGGCCGGATGGTGGTACGTCTTCGAGCGCGTCGAGCACGGTCCGGTGGAGGCCGGAACTCCCGTGACCATCGAGATCCCCGAGGGCGCCACCACCGCGTCGATCGCGATACAGCTGGCCGAGCACGGTATCGTGCCCAACGCGAACCGGTTCAGGCTCGAGTCGCGTCGCGCGGACGCAGACGGGCGCCTGCGCGCGGGCGAGTACGATCTGTACACCGGCATGAGCTACGAAGAAGCTATCGCGGCGCTCCTCGAAGGTCCTGCGATCACCTACGTCACGGTCACGATCCCCGAGGGATACGTCATCGAGCAGATAGCCGCCCGCTTCGAGGAGGCAGGGATACCGGCCGAGGAGTTCGAGCGGCTCGCGCACGCGGGGTACGCCGAGTTTCCCCGCGACTACCTCCAGGGGGCTTTCGAGGACAAGCTCGAGGGGTACCTGTTCCCCAAGACGTATCGGGTCGTGGAGGGTTCCACCGCGCGTGACGTCATCGAGATGATGCTCGACCAGTTCGAGATCGAGATCGCATCGGCCGATGTCGACGCGGCGCGCGCCCGAGGCTTCGACTTGCACGAGATCGTCACGATGGCCTCGATGATCGAGCGCGAGACCAAGGTCGCAGACGAGCGCCGCCTCGTCTCCTCGGTGATCCATAACCGGCTCGACATCGGCATGCGCCTGCAGATCGACGCCACGATCGAGTACGTATTGCCGGGCACCCGGTTCCGGCTGACCTATGCCGACCTCGAGATCGACAGTCCGTACAACACGTACCGAAACGCGGGGCTGCCGCCCGGACCGATCTCCAGTCCCGGACTCGCGTCGCTTCAGGCGGCGTGCGACCCGGCCGATACCTCATACCTGTACTACGTGCTGACCTCTGAAGACGGGTCGCACACGTTCACCGAGACGTGGGAGGAGTTCCTACGCGCCAAGGAGCGGTCCAAGGAGGTGTTCGGTCAGTAGCATGGGATCCCATACGGGCGCACTCGCAGTCGAGATCCGGGGAGCGGCCAAGCGCTATGGCGGCTCCGGCGGCTTTGTCGCCGTCGACCATGTGGACCTTGCGGTCCGAGCGGGTCGCGTGCACGGGTTGCTTGGCCCCAACGGCGCAGGCAAGACCACCACGCTCAAGATGCTGCTCGGGCTCGTTAGGCCGACTGAAGGCACGTTCTCCATACTCGGCGAGCCGACGGGTCCCTCGGTGCGCGCACGCGTCGGCTTCCTGCCGGAGCAGCCGTACTTCCCCCCGCTCCTCACCGCTGAAGAGGTGCTGAGGCTCCACGGGCGCCTCGCGGGCATCGATTCTGCGCAGATCGCTTCGCGCGGCCGCGACCTGCTCGCGCGCGTCGGGCTCGAAGGCCGCGGCACGACGCGGCTCTCGAAGTACTCGCGCGGCATGCTGCAGCGGGTCGGCATCGCTCAGGCTCTCATCGCCGAGCCCGAGGTCGTCGTGCTCGATGAGCCTGCCTCCGGCCTCGACCCGGTGGGCCAGCGCGACATCCGCAACCTCATGCTCGAACTGCGTGACGGGGGCGTGACGGTGCTTCTTTCATCGCACCAGCTTTCGGAGGTCGAGGCGGTCTGCGACGAGGTCACGATCCTCAACCAGGGTCGCGTGTCGGCTAAGGGTGCGATCGACGACCTCCTCAATGTCGCGGGCCGGACATCGATCCGCGCACGCGGAGCGTCGACCACGCTTCCCGCCGAGATCCAGGCGCTCATGGAGGACGTGGCGGTGTCGGGAAGCGTGTGGGTCTTCTCGGTGCCCGACACGGCGGTCAGGGCGGTCGTCGATATCCTCGATGACAACGGGTGGACGATAGAGTCGGTCGTGCCTAAGCGCCAGTCGCTCGAGGAGTACTTCTCGCACATGCTCGAGACGACCGAAGGCGAGGTGGCATGATGGGTCGGGTACTCGCCATCGCTGTCTCGGTCGTGTCCGACGCGATCCGCCGGCGCATCTTGTGGGTGGTCGTCCTGTTCGCACTCGTGCTCGTGGCGGTCGTCCCCATGTTGCCCTCGTACGGCCAGGGCGTCATCGAGGCGGTCTACCGCGAGGTCGCGCTCGCGCTCGTGTACGTCGCAGCCATCGTCATCGCTCTCGTGCTCGCCGCAAGCCGCATCCCTTCCGAGGTCGAACGGCGGACTGTCTACACAGTGCTCGTGCGCAACGTGCGCAGGTGGGAGTATGTCGTCGGCACGTGGCTCGGCATCACGCTCACGCTTGCGGTGGCAAGCGTCGTGTTCGGAGCGATCGTGTTCGCCACCGGCTGGCTGGTCTACGGCGAGCCGATGTGGACATTGGGGCAGGGGGTACTTTCGATCTGGATGGAGGCGGCGGTCGTCGCTGCATTCTGCGTGGCGGTCTCCACCGTAGCGTCCCCCGTAATCGTCGCCGTGTCCGCACTCGCGTTCCTGTTCCTCACGCACGTACGAACCGACCTCCTCGGCGGTCCGTCGAACCCACTGTGGGCGTTCTATCCCTCGCTCGACGTGTTCAACATCATCGCGCCGGTCGCTCATGGTTCCGGGGTCACCGCTGCCTATCTGGGAGTGATGACCTTTACCTTCGCAGGGTGGGCGGGGGCGCTGTTGGTCCTGGCGGCGATAGCGTTCGCACGGCGGGACGTCTGATGAATGCGTATCTGAGGACACGTATCGCGGCCGTCGTCGCGCTGTTGATGCTGGTCGGCGCGGTGCTCGCCGGGCAGGCGGTCGCCGATTCGCTGCTTCCCGATGAGAAGGCCACGGACACGGGGCGCACCCTCGGCCGAGCCGGGTTCGCCTACCTCACCGGTGTGCGGACCTACGCTGCGGCCGTGTTGTGGAACCGGATCGACCCGATCTTCCACGACTACTACGAGGACCTTCCACTCGATGAGCAGGTCTACATGCTGCCGACGATCAGGGCGGTCATGGCTCTCGACCCGCAGTTCGAGCAGACGTACTACGTGGCCGCATGGGTCCTCGCACGCCGCGACGCAGTCGATGACGGCGTAGAGCTTGCGAGGCTCGGTGTCGAGAACAATCCCACTTCAGGGATGTTGCGCGTCAATTACGCGCAGATCCTCTTCCTCTTCACGGATGAGACGGAAGAGGCGGTGCGTCAAGCGGAGCGCGCGCTCGAAGACGACATCGTGTGGCGCAACCTCCACGATAGATATGAGGGTTACGCGATGGTGCGAGGCGTGTACAGCGCCGTCGGCGACGAGGATGCCGTGGCACGCGTGTCCGCCGAGATGCGCCGTATCGACGACAAGATCGACGAACTGGGCGTGGCGCCGCAGCGGCACGGCCGCTAGTGCTGCCGCGACGCGTGCAGAAGGGGAGTCAATGAGCGTATTTACGCCCGACCTGTACTATACGCACGTGACGAAGATCGATATGGACGCTCTCGTGGAGCGTGGGATACGTCATCTCCTCCTCGACCTCGACAACACGCTGCTGCCCCGTGACTCGTCCGACATCACGCCTGCCGTCCGGGAGTGGCTCGCGAGCCTCGCAGACCACGGGGTCACGGCCTGCCTCGTCTCGAACAACTGGCACGCGCACGTGCACGACGTCGCCACCGACCTCGGACTTCCGATCGTCGCGAAGGCCCTCAAACCTTTCCCTACCGCGTTTCGGCGCGGGCTCGAGACCCTTGGAGCGGGAGCTGGAGGCACGGCCGTGGTGGGTGACCAGGTATTCACGGACGTGCTCGGCGGCAACCTCCTGGGCATGACGAGCATTCTCGTGATGCCGTTGTCCGCATCGGACCTCCCGCACACATTGCTGCTCCGCAGGCTCGAGCGCTTCGTGCTAGCAGGCCGGAGTCCGCTCGCGTAGACTCACATCCGGGAACACGGACTGCCGAGGCAGGAGAATCGCGCATGAGTGTCGAGATCAGCGGCCATACGAGACTCGCCGGCATCATCGGCATGCCGCTCGACCACAGCCTCTCCCCAGCCATGCACAACGCGGCGTACAGCGCGGTCGGCCTCGACTGGGCGTACGTGCCGCTTCCCGTCGCTGAAGAAGCGCACCTCCCAAGGGTCGTCTCGGCGATCAGGGTCCTCCCGTTCGTTGGATTCAACGTCACCATGCCGTACAAACATGCGATCCTCGAACTGTGCGACGAGGTCGCCCTCACCGCGCGGATGGCGGGTGCCGTCAATGCGGTCCACTGTTCCGACGGTCGTCTTGTCGGCTACAACACGGACGGACGCGGGCTCATCGACTCACTGGCGACCGATGTCGGTTTCGATCCGGCGGGTCGCAACGTGGTGGTGTTGGGAGCGGGCGGTGCGGCCGGCGCGGCGGTCGTCTCGTTCATCCTCGCGAAGGCTGCGCGCGTGACCGTCTTGAACCGTACGGTCGAGAAGGCCGAGAGTCTCGCCGACCGGGTCCGTGCGCACGCACGGGAGACCGAGATAGCCGCCGTGAAACTCGATGACTCGGCAGCCGACACCGTCTCCGAAGCCGATCTCGTGGTGAACGCGACCCCGGTCGGAATGGCGCTCGGGGACCCGAGTCCGGTTCCTGGTACATGGCTTCACTCGGAGCAGTTTGTTGCCGACATGATATACGCGGCCTCCGACACCCCGCTCATGCGGGTGGCGATCGAGGCCGGGGCTCGTGCGGTCGACGGGTTGGGCATGCTGGTCTCGCAGGGTGCGACCGCGATAGAGATCTGGAGCGAAGGTGCCCAGCTCGAAGCTCCGCGGGACGTCATGCGGGCCGCCGCACACGCGGCGCTGGAGCAGAGCCGGGGGAGGGTGACTGACGCGACATGAGTGCCGCCAGCAGCAAGCGTCTCGGACGCATCCTCGTCCAGGCTGGACTGGTGACCGAGGCACAGCTCGAGGAGGCTCTCGCCGCGATGGCCGACGGGAACACGTTGACGGGCGCGCTCGACGACCTCGGGCACGCTTCGGAGTCGGCGATCGCACATGCCGTCGCCGACCAGATGGGTCTCGTCTTCATCGACCTCGGTGCGTACGACATCGATCCCAACGCGGCCACGAGCCTCTCGTCCGATCTGGCGCGGCGCTACACGGTGCTTCCGGTGAAGATCCAAGACGACGAGCTCATGGTCGCGATGTCCGACCCGGCGAACATCTTCGCGATCGACGACCTGCGGATCGTCACCGGCTACGAGATCAAGCCGGTGGTCGCCGTCGAGAGCGAACTCTTTCAGGCGATCGAGCGTTTTGCCGCCTCACAGCAAGACGTCGACGGCATGGTGGGTGACCTCCAGGATGCGGTGACCATCAGCGAAGAGGAGGAAGATCTCGAGGCGATCGAGGACCAGGAATCCGCGGTCGCCAAGCTCATGAACGTGATCGTCACCGAGGGTATCCGGCAGGGTGCCGGCGACATCTACATCGAGCCGCACGAACACGAGCTGCGGGTACGTTTCCGGATCGACGGTGTGTGCCAGGAGGTCTTCCGCAGTCCCAAGAAGATGCAACGCCAGCTCATCAGCCGGCTCAAGATCTCTTCGGGCATGGACATCGCCGAGAAACGGACCCCCCAGGACGGCCGGTTCGGTGTCGTGCTCGACGGCAAGGGGGTCGACTTCCGGGTGGCGGTCCTGCCCATCGTGCATGGGGAGCTTGCGGTCCTGCGTCTTCTGCGCAAGGACTCCATCATGATGTCGCTCGAGGACCTCGGCTTCCTCGAGCAGCCCCTGACTCGCCTACTCGAGGCGCTCGCTCTTCCCTACGGAGCGATACTCGTGACCGGTCCCACAGGGTCGGGTAAGTCGACGACGCTCTACGCGGCGATCAACCGTACGAACGACATCACGACGAACCTCATCACGGTCGAGGACCCGGTCGAGTACCGCCTCGCCGGTCTTTCCCAGGTCCAGGTACACGAGAAAGCGGGGATGACGTTCGCCGCCGCACTCCGGTCGATTCTCCGCCAAGACCCCGACACCGTCATGATCGGCGAGATCCGGGATGCCGAGACCGGCACGATCGCCATCGAAGCTGCCCTCACCGGGCATCTCGTGCTCTCGACGCTCCACACGAACGATGCGCCGTCGGCCATCACGCGGTTGACCGAGATGGGTATCGAACCGTTCCTGACGGCTTCGGCCATCACGTGCGTCCTCGCGCAGCGCCTCGCGCGTCGCCTGTGCCCGGACTGCAAGGAGCAGTACACGCCCGAAGAGGAGGCGCTCGAGCGCGTTGGGTTCCCGTTCGAGCCGGGTAACCCGCCGCGCATCTATCGCGCACGCGGCTGTAACAAGTGCGGCAACATCGGATATCGGGGCAGGATGGGCGTCCACGAGGTCCTCACGATCTCCGAGACCCTCGAACGGATGACGGTCGAGAACGCCTCGGCGGACGACATCCGTCGGCAGGCGGTTTCCGAGGGCATGAAGACGCTGAGGGACGACGGATTCGAGAAGGTCCTGATGGGGACGACCTCCATCGAGGAGATCATGCGTGTCGTGGTGTAGGGAACACGACATCGGCGCAGGGTAACGGGGGTTCTCGGTTGTGCCGATATCCCCTTCATGAGAGACTTACACGTGCGTATGGCGAGCGCCTCGTTCGTGACGGGGCGGGTCCCTCTCGTTTTCGGTGCCCGGGAGGTGGCGTCACGGATGGCGGACAACGGAATCAGTGACTTCTTCATCAGCGACGTCGAGGACGAAGCTTACGATGAGGATGACGAGATCATCCCTGCACCCACCGTGGTGAGGCCTACCGCTGCCCCTGCGCCACCGTCTCCACATGTGACGACGCAGTCGGCACCGGCGCCCGCTGCTCCGGCCCCCGGGCCTGGCGCGCCACAGCCGGCACCGCAGCCTTCGGCGCCCTCGCCGGCGTCTCAGGCGACCCCGACGCCCGCCCCTGCTCCGGCAGCTCCCACCGAGTCCCGCCCACACGCGAGCGCGCAATCGGCCTCGCGGGAGGAGCGCCTCGTCGGTGCGCTGAACGACCTGATGGCGAACTCGCCTGACATACAGGCATCCGCGCTCGTGAGCATGGACGGGTTCATCATGGCCTCCGCGCTTCCGGCAGGCATGCAGGAGGACCGCGTCGGTGCCATGTCCGCCGCCATCCTCGGCCTCGGTGAGCGCGCAGCGGTTGAGCTTGGCCGAGGACACCTCACCCAGGTGTTCATCGAGGGGGCCGACGGCTACGTGATGCTCGTCGCAGCCGGTGACCGGGGGGTGCTCACCGTGCTTGCACCGAGGGACGCCAAGCTCGGGCTGGTGCTCTACGACATGAAGACGGCCGCGGACGTCATCGCCGACATTCTCGGCTGACCGTGTCCGCGCAGGGAACGTGAGCGGAAAGGGTACGTGCGCGGCAGATGGCGCTGAGAGGTAACCTCAAAGACTTCAGCCTTCCCGATGTCTTCCAGCTGGTGACGTTCAGCAAGAAGACCGGGGTGCTGCGCA
>SKMN01000078.1 GCA_007121015.1 Coriobacteriia bacterium | reverse complement strand
CCGTATGGGAGCCTGACGCCGAGACGACCGTGGGCGAGATCGCCGCGTGCGGGACCGCGCCGTTCGTGGTGGTCCGCGGTCCACTGACCTCGATCGCCGAGGAGGACGGCTGGGCGCCCACCTTGCGGGCCACGCTCGCCGAGGAGGGTGGGTTCGCATCCCGCCTCGATGCAGCGACCGCGGTTGCGATCGCCCAGACGCGGGAGGCTGCCGAGTGGGGCGCGTTCGCCATCGTCGTGGCCGAGGATGTCGCGGGTGCGACCGGCCCGCTCGTGGCACCGGACTACGTGATCGGCGACCTCATGCCGAGGCTCGGCCGCATCGCTTCGGCTGCGCACGACGAAGCGCTTGCCGCGTTCTGGCACTCCGACGGCGATATGCGTGCCTTTCTCCGAGCCGCCACAAGCGCCGGGTTCGACGGCGTGCACCCGGCAGGGCTCGAGCCGCACGCGTTCGAGACGCTACTCGCCGAGGCTCGCCGCCACGGACTCACGGTGCTCGGTGGCATCCCCGGCTCCGCGGTCCGCTCGGGGGGTCCGGCGGTGATCCGCGCCGGCGTCGAAGCCGCCGTAGCGGCGGCCCAAGGCGGACTTCTCGTCACCGACGACGGCGGCGTCTCTTCCGGTCCCGAGCTCGCGGCGCTCATCTCGGCACTGCAAGCGGCTCGCGACCCGTCGCTGCGGGGGGCGTGACGTGAGCCAGGCCCCGTACCACATGCGCAGGACCGACCGGCGCGTCGCCGACCCCCTCGAGATCGACCGCATCCTGCGCACCGGCCGCTACGTGACCGTTGGTCTGGCGCGCGAAGGCGAACCGTACGTGGTCACGCTCAGCTACGGTTTCGACGATGTCGAGCGGCGCCTCTACTTCCACGTCGCCCACGAGGGCATGAAGCTCGACATCATCGCCGAGAACCCCCGCGCGTGTGCGACCGTGGTGCTCGACGGCGGCTACACGACCGGCGAGTGCGAACACCCCTTCGAGTCGATCGTAATGCGCGGGACCATGCGCGTGGTCGACGATGCCGAAGAGAAGCTGCACGCGATCCGCACGCTCGTGAACCACCTCGAAGACGAGCCGGCCGAGTACTGGGCGTCGCGCAGCTGGGAACTCGAGCAGCGCCTCGGCGGGTTCAGAGCGCTCGCGCTCGACATCGAATCGTTCGACGCGAAGCGGGGGAAGTGAGTGGGCGGAGCGACGGACAAGTGGACGTAGCAGACCTCAGGCGACTCGATGCAGCGGTAGGACATCTGCTGGCCGAGGTGTCGTTCGCGGCGACCCTCGCCTCCCTGCGTGAGGAGCTCGCGCGTTCTACCGAGACCTTCGTCTGGACCACGCTCCACCTGTCAGCGATCCCGGTAGAGCTTCCGGACGCCATCGAGTCGGGCTGGGTCTTCCACCTGCGCAAGGACGTCCCCTCGGGCGCCCACTACCACCCCAACAGCGTGCAGCACATGGTCATCGTGGCCGGGCAGGGCGTGTCGGAGATCGGCGGCGAACGTCGGCCGGCGGTGCCGTTCACGTCGTCTGCACCTGTTGAGGACCGGTGGCTCGTCATCGGCCAGGGTGTCGCCCACGAGTTCACTCCCGTAGCCGGGGACATGACGGTGATCTCGTTCCACACGTGTACCGCGGAGGAACTCGAAGAGGTCGACTGCGAAAGCGGCGGCGTGAGGCACTACGAGGGCGCGGACGCCTGACTCTCGTCGCTTCTACCTTTGCCCCCTGGAGGTGCCGTGCTACGATTGAGCTGGCGCGCCTGGAAGTGCGCCGTGCCTGGTCATGCCGTAGTCGAATCGGCATGACGATTCAATCGGTCGATGTGGGGAGGATGTTTCGTGGCGCTCGAGGGCAACCTCAAAGACTTCTCACTCGCCGACATGTTCCGGCTCCTGTCCTCGGGACAGAAGACCGGCACCCTCTACATGACGCGTCCCGATGCCGAGGGCCGCGTGTGCTTCAAGAAGGGCCGCGTGTTCTTCGCGTCGTCAAACTACAACCGCGAGTCCCTCGGCAAGCGGCTCGTGAAGGCGGGCGTCATCTCGGAAAAGCAGCTGCGCCAGGCGCTCGGCCTGCAGAAGATCCAGAAGAAAGAGAAGGCGGGCAGACGCCTCGGCCAGATTCTCGTCGACGAGGGCTACCTCGACGGCAAAGTCCTCGAGAATTTCATCCAGGAGCAGATCAACGACACGCTCTTCGACCTGTTCAGGTGGGAAGAGGGCGACCTGCGTTTCGAGGCCGAGGATACGTGCGAGCAAGAGGACATCGGCATCTCGGTATCGGTCGAGAACATCATCATGGAGTCCGCGCGCCGACTCGAGATGTGGAACCGCATCCGCGAGCGGATCCCCACCCTCGAGACGCGGTTCATGATGGCCGCCGCGCCGGGCGAGAAGTCCATCGAGATACACCTTAAGCCCAAGGAGTGGATGCTCCTTTGCTTCCTGCACGGTGGACGCTCCGTGCAAGAGCTCACCGAGCTTACCGGCTACAACGATTTCGAGACCGCCAAGATACTCTACGGGATGCACTCGGCCGGGCTCATAGAGAAGATCGGAGCTCCGGACGAGGCGGCCGCTTCGGGGTAGGGGACTCATGACGTCACCCGACCCGATGCTGCCCAAGGACTTGTCCGAAGAAGAGTTCCTGCTCTTCCGTGATTACATCCACGAGCAAAGCGGCATCTTCCTCGAGCAAGCGAAGTTCGACTCCCTGCGCATCTCGCTCATCACGCGCGCCACACGGTTCGGACTCGACGCGCTGACGGATTACTACAAGATCCTCTCGGCCGATGAGGGCGAGTTCCGCGAGCTCATGAACCTCGTGACCATCAACGAGACGAGCTTCTTCCGCTTCCCCGCGCAGTTCGACGCGTTGCGCACCGCGGTCATCCCCGAGATCCTCGAGCGCAAAGGCTCTGACGCGAAGGCGTTCCGCGTGTGGTCGGCGGGGTGCTCGACGGGGGAGGAGCCCTACACCATCGGGATGTCGTTGATAGACTCAGGTATCGAGGGGCTCGGCCACCAGCCCGAGATCCTCGGTACCGACGTGTCGTCGAGCGCACTCGCACGTGCACAGCTGGCGGTCTACCCGGCTCGCGCGCTCGCGAACCTCTCGCACGACGTGCTGACCCGCTTCTTCGAGCTGACCCCGGAGGGCTACCGGGTGCGGCAGGTCGTACGCAGGCTCGTCGACTTCAGCTACCACAACCTCATCAAGGAGCCATATCCACTCGCGCTGATGGGCAACTGGGACATCATCTTCTGCCGCAACGTCACCATATACTTCCGGCTCGAATCCACTCGGCGGGTCGTCAACAACTTCTTCGAGAGCCTCAACCCCGGTGGATACCTGTTCATCGGCCACTCCGAGACGCTCACGAGTATCACCGACCGGTTCGAACCGGTGGAGGTGGGCGGTGTGTTCCTCTACCGCAAGCCGGCGCCCCGGCCGATGGTCTCCTTCGCCGAGCGCGTCGAGGCTCGCAAGCGCGAGACCCCTCGCCCAGCGCGCCCGGAGCGGCCGGTACACGTGCGCTCGGCGCTCGAGGCCACGCCGGTCGTGCCCGAGCCGCAGGTCGTCCAGCCCGCCGCGCCCGCCGAGGCCGCGTCCGTCGACGAGCTGATCGTCCGCGCGCGCGAGGCGTCGGCCGAGGGACGCACCTCGGATGCGCTCGCACTCGCGACCCAGGCGCTGAAGGCCGACTCGTCGAGGGCCGAAGCGTACCTGCTCGCAGCGTTCGCGCACGCCGATACCGGCGACTTCGAATCAGCGCTCGACGAGAGCAACCGTGCGCTCGCAATCGACCCCCTGCTCGCCTCGGCGCGCTATGTCCTCGGACTCATCTACCTGCGCACCGACCGTCTCGACGAGGCGATGTTCGAGTTCAAGCGTACGATCTACACCGACGCCGACTTCGTACTCGCGCACCTCAACCTCGCCAACCTCTACCGGGCCCGTGGAGCGGTGGAGGATGCGGCGCGCGAGTACGAGAACGCGCTCGCGGCCCTGTACCGCAATCCCGAGGGCCCGTGGAGCGTGTTCCTGGGCGGGTTTCGGCCGGACCTTCTCGCTAAGACGTGTGAGCGCAGTCTGCTAGAGTGTCGAAAGGCGAAAGGCGCGGCTAAAGGGGACCGCCGTCGCTGGCGATAAACACTGGTAGGGCGGTATGTCGTTGGAGGGAGTCAGGAATGGCGAACGCGCGCATCCTCGCTGTGGATGACAGTCCGACCATTCTCGAGATGATCAAGGCGATCCTCGAGGCCGGCGGCTACGAGGTCATCACTGCGGCCGACGGGGCGCAGGCACTGGAGACGGCACGGGCCGAGGTGCCCGACCTGATCCTGCTCGACGTCATGCTACCCAAGCTCGACGGGTACCGCGTGTGCCGGCTGCTCAAGTTCGACCAGAAGTACAAGTCGATACCCATCATCATGCTCACCGCCAAGACGGAGGAGCAGGCGATGGCCACAGGTATACGCACGGGCGCGAACCAGTACCTCACGAAGCCGGTGGAACCGGAGCGGCTCTTGGCCGCCGTGTCCGAGGAACTCGCCAAGGCACAGGGGTAGAGGGGGCGCCGGGGGATGGGTGAGCCGAGCACGATCACCGGTCGCATACTCGAGGCACTCGTCGAGGCGGGACTCGTGACCGCGGAGCAGTCTGTCGCCCTTGAGGCGGCCGCCGAGGAGCGCGGCGTCTCCGCCGGTGACATCCTTGCCGAGCGTGGGCTTGTCGAGGAGACCGATCTGTACACGATGCTCGAGTACGGGCTCGGCATCCCGCGCGTCGATCTGACGAGTTACGCACCCGACGAGGAGGCGGTCGAGCTGCTGTCCCCCTCTGTCGCCCATCGCCTGAGCGTGCTGCCGCTCTTCGAGATCGAGGGGATGTTGACTGTCGCGGTCGGCAGCCCCTTCGACGTTTTCAAACTCGACACCTTGCGGGAGGATCTCGCACTCGAGATCGAGGCCGTCTTGGCCGACGCCGCTTCCGTGCGCGAAGCGATCGAACAGCACTACCCTGGCGGTGCGGAGGAAGTGGCTGCCGAACCAGACGAGCCCGCGGCCGCCGAGCCGGAGGAGGCCGAGGAGGCCGAGGAGCCCGCGGCCGCCGCGCCTACCGCCGAACCGGAGTTCGATGCCGGGGATCTCTTCGAGGCGCCGGCGTACGAGACACCGGTCGCTGCCGAGCCGAGCGTCGCTCCCGACTACGAGGAGCCGGTCGAGGAAGCCATGCCCGCTGAGACCCTCGAGCAGGTCGTCGAGACCGCGGCAGGCGAGGGCCCCGCCGAGATCGACCTCGATGTCCTCGCCGTCGCCGACGCCGCGAAAGTCTCGGTGCTCGTGGCCGACATCCTCAAGCATGCGGTCGAGCACGGCGCCGCGCGCATCCACCTCCTTCCCTACAAGGACGACTTCTTCCTCGTCTACCGCGTGGCGGGCCGTCTCGAGAAGATCGCGAGCGCCCCGCTGTCGATGCAAGACGCGCTCATCGACGGGTTCAAGAACTTCGCGCGGCTCGGCGGGGTGTCGTCGCGCGTGCCTGCCCTTGGCCGCCAGAAGGCCCGCATCGCCGAGCACGACCTCATCGTCTCGGTCTCGGCGGTGCCTACCATCGCCGGCCAGCGAGTCGTCATCTCCTTCTCCTCGGCTGCCGAGAAGCCTCGCACGCTCGCCCAGATCGGCATGTCGCAGGCCGAGACGTTCGCCCTGAACGCGATGGTGGAGCGTGGCCGGGGGATCCTGCTCGTATGCGCGCCCGTCGCTGGCGGGCGGAGCACGACGTACTACTCGCTCCTTTCGCATGCTGCAGCGGCCGGCCGGACGGTCTACTCGGTCGAGCGCTCCGTCGAGTACGAGATCCCCGCTGTGGCGCAGGTACTCGTGAATCCCGCGTCCCCTGTCGGTGCCGCCGCGTACTTCGCAGCGGGCATGCGTCAGGATACCGATGTGGTGGCCATCGACTCGCTCGAGTCCGTCGAGGACGTGCACCTCGCCATCGAGGCGGCCGGGCTCGGCAAGCTGGTCATCGCGACCTTCTCGGCCGGCGGGATCGTCGCCGGCGTGGCGCGCATGCTCGCCATGGGGGCCGAGCCGGTGAGCCTGTCCGCAGCGCTCACGCTCGGCGTGGGCCAGCGCCTCGTGCGGCTTTCCTGCCAGCAGTGTGTCCAGGAGGAGGCCGACGGCCTGGCGGGATCGATTCCGGGTGCCCCCACGGGCATCGCGAGCGTGCAGGGTACCGGCTGCCCCGCGTGCGCGAAGACCGGATTCGCGGGTGCGACGGGAGTCTTCGAGGTCCTGCCTTTCACGGATTCGGTCAGATCTGTCATCTCCCGGGGAGTTTCTGCCGATGATATCGCTGCGGCCGCTCACGCGGCCGGCATGCGTCCGATGGTGGCCTCCGGTCTTGCCAAGGTGCAGGAAGGCATAGTGAGTGCCGCCGAACTGAACCGCGTGTTGCGGTTCGCGGAGTGACCGGAAGGACAGGATGACCGAGAAGGTGATCACGTTCCACCTCGGGGGGCAGATGTATGCGCTGCCCATCGAGTGCGTGCAGGAGATCCAGCAGATCGTGCGCTTCGCCGAGGTCCCCGACGTGTCTCCCGCGATCCTCGGGATGGTCAATCTGCGCGGGGAAGTGATTCCCGCGGTCGACCTGCGTACGATCGTCGGCATCCCTGCCGTCGAGTTCACCATCGACACGCCGATGGTCATCTGCCGCACCGACGACGGCGCGGTCGCCGTGGTCGTAGACGAGGTCGACGACGTGGTCGACTTGCCGGAGGGGTGCGTGCAGCCGGCGCCTCCCATGCACTCGCTCGCATCGCGGATGCTCGGCGTGTGCCGCTTCGAGAAGGGGATGGTCTTCCTCCTCGACATCGACGCGCTCCTCGAGCCGGTCGATCTCCCCGAGGTCGAAGCGGAGGACGTGACGTGAGCGACGAGCGCCACGAAACGGTCGACCTGAGCAGCGTGGCTGAGGAGATCTTGCGCCGGCGCGCAGAGTCCCTCGCCGCCGAGACCGTCGAGGAGAGCGCCGACGACCGCATGCCGCTCCTGCTCTTCCGCCTCGGCGAGGAGTGGTATGCCGTCAAGGTCGCCGATGTCCGCGAGATCTATCAGGAGTACGCGGTCACGTCGATCCCGTGCGTGCCCCCCTACATCCGCGGGGTCGTCAACATCAGGGGCGAGATCATCTCGGTGACCGAGGTCGCCACCCTCATGGGCCTCGACTCCGACGGGGACTCCGACGCGGAAGAGGCACCGGCGATCGTGATCCAGAACGAGGAGGCGACCACCGCGATGGTGGTCGACGAGATCGGCGACATCGTCGAGGTGCCGACGGACGGCGTCGAGCCGCCGCTCTCCATCATCGACAAAGCCCAGGCTGACTACATCGCTGGGTCCGTCTACGTCGACGGACGCCTCATCGGCCTGTTCAACACGACGACGATACTCAAGCCGATAGACGCTACGAGCGCCTGACGACGTTTCGGGAGGTATATACGGTGAAGAAGTTGATCGATCGCTTCAGGAGCAGGTTCCTCTTCAAGCTGTCCGCAGCCACGATCGCGCTCGCGATCGCCTTCAATCTCTTGCAGTGGTGGCTCGTGTTCCTGGTCTTTGGCGGCGACCTGTTCGACTTCCTCGGCGCCGAACCCGAACGGTGGGCGCTCGTCGGCGTGGGAGTGGCGGGTATCGGCGTGGCGTGGATCATCGCGCTCGTCTTCATCGGATCGCGCTTCATGCGCCCGCTCGACATGGTGGTCGACAGCGTTCAATCGGCGTGTAAGGGCGAGATCGGCTACAAGGTCGCGCTCGAGACGCCCGACGAGTTCGGTGTGCTTGCGCGCTCCTACAACCAGCTCCTCGACCTCATCGTCTACCTCATCAGCCAGACGCAAGAGTCGTCGAAGCGCCTCGCTGCCGCTTCCAACGAGATCCTCTCGGCGACAGAACAGCAGGCCTCCGGCTCCGCTGAGCAGGCCGCGAGCATCAGTCAGACCACTGCGACGATGGAGGAGCTCGCCGCCACGTACCGCCAGATCGCCGACAACGCGAACCAGGTCGTGTCGATGGCCGAGGCGTCCCTCGGAAGTGCGGAGACCGGGCAGCACGCGGTCATGAACACGCTCTCGGCGATGGAGGAGATCAAGACCCACAGCCAGGCGTCGGCGAACAAGATCCTCTCCCTCGGCGAACGCAGCCAGCAGATCGGCCAGGTGCTCTCGATCATCAACAGCATCGCCGACCAGACGAAGATCCTCGCGCTCAATGCGGCGATCGAGGCGGCGCGCGCCGGTGAGGCGGGCAAGGGCTTCTCGGTCGTCGCGATCGAGATCCGTAAGCTCGCCGAAAGTGTCGTGGAGTCCACCGGCGAGATATCGACGATCATGACCGAGATCCAGAGCGCGGCGAACGAGCTCGTGATCGCCACCGAGAAGGAGCTCAAACAGGTGCAGAGCGGCGTCGAGCTCGCGCATACCACGGGCGCGAACCTCGACCAGATCGTCGAGACCATCGAGCAGACCACGATCGCCGCCAAGGAGATCAGTGGCGCGACACAGCAGCAGAAGAGCGCGACCGATCAGGTCGTGAAGGCGATGCGCGAGGTCGCCGCCGTCGCGCAGCAGACCGCGGCGGGCAGCAAGCAGGTCGCCGGGTCGGCCGAGCAGCTCGCCATGATCGCCAAGGAGACGAGCCAGGTCGGCTCGGCTTTCAAGATCGTCCAGTAGCGGGCGGACCCGACAAGGAGACGGACCATGGTCGAGTTCGACCGCTCAGCGTTCATAGGTAAGTTTCAGGAGGAGGCGCAAGACCTGCTCCAGCGCCTCAACGAGGGCGTCATCACGCTCGAGGCCGAGCCGGCCAACCGCGAGCTTATCGACCATATGCTGCGCGACGCCCACACCCTCAAGGGATCGTCACGCATGGTGGGCCTGCTCGAGATCTCCGACGTGGCACACCGCCTAGAGGACATCATGGTCAAGGTCCGCGACGGCGAGATGGCCTACACGCCTGAGATGAGCGACTCGTTCTTCGAGGCGCTCGACGCGATCGTCTACCTCGCCGAGGTGGCCGGCACCGACGTCGAGATCACGCTCGACGTCGAAGGTCTGCAAGCGAGACTGACCGCGATCGCCGAGGGCGGCGAGATGGCCGCGGCCGAGGATGTCGCAAGCGCAGAGGGTGCCGAGGAGGCCGCAACCCCTGAGGTCACCGACGAGGACCACTCCGAGGAGCTGCGCGAGGATGCCGAGACGGGAGGGCCCGGGGCCGAGGAGGAGCCCGGTGCGGTGAGGCCGGCGATGGTCGGCGGCCGTGAGGCGCGCGCCGACGAGCAGGGGCGGCCCACCTCGGCCGACGGCGTCATGAAGGCCAAGGCGCAGCCTACCATCCGCATCAAGACCGGCCAGGTCGACGAGTTGCTCAACCTCATCAGCGAGGTCGTCATCGCGCAGATCAAGTCAGAGCAGCAAGCGGTCGACCTCAGGCAGGCGGTCACCGACCAGGCAGACATCTGGCAGGCATGGCTGCGCGTCAAGAGCGCCGTCGTATCCATCACCAACATCGACGATGCCATCGCCACCCACCTGGCCGACGAGATGGCGCACCTCGACAGCGCGCTTTCCGATGCGCGGCGCGACCTTTCGGCGCTGAGCAAGGGGTTCGCTGACGATATGTCACGCACTTCGGTCGTCGTGAACGACCTGCAGGAGCAGGGCATGCGTCTCAGGATGCTGCCGGTCTCCACCGTGTTCAACACCTTCCCGCGCGCGATGCGCGACCTTGCGCGCTCGTTCAAGAAGGACGTCGAACTCATCTTGGAGGGCGGCGACACCGAGCTCGACAAGAAGGTGCTCGAGGAGATCAACGACCCGCTCGTGCACATCATGCGCAACGCCGTCGACCACGGTATCGAACCTGCCGACGTGCGGCGCGAATCCGGCAAGCCCGAGAAGGGCACGATCCGGATGGTCGCTCGGCAGGAGGGCGACCACATCGTCATCGAGATATCCGACGACGGCGGGGGCATCGATCCGGAGCAGGTGAAGGCCTCGGCGATCCGCAAGGGCTACATCAGTCAGTCCGAGGCCGACTCGATGTCGGACCGCGAGGCGACGTACCTCATCTTCGAGAAGGGCTTCTCGACCGCGGCCATCATCACCGAGATATCCGGTCGCGGGGTCGGGATGGACGTCGTGCGCGAGTTCATCGTCGAGAAACTCAAGGGCTCGCTCGACGTCGACTCCCGCCTCGGCCAGGGTACGACGTTCCGGCTGACCATCCCGCTCACGCTCGCCATCATCCGCGCACTCATGCTGCGCGTGGGTGACCAGCTCTACGCGCTGCCCACCGCCTCGATCGACGAGACGCTGCGCGCGGAACCCTCGGACGTGATCAAGGTCGAGGGCCGGGAGGTCATAAGGCGCCAGCGGCGCACCATCCCGCTCGTGCGCCTCGCAGGCATCCTCGGCGTATCGTCGGAGGGCTCACACGGCGGCAAGATACCCATCGCCAACGTCGGCTTCTCGGGGCACCGGATGGGCTTCATCGTCGACGCGCTCGTGGGCGAGCAACAGATCGTCATCAAGACGCTCGGAACGCACCTGCGCAAGGTCGATAACGTTGCCGGGGTCACGATACTCGGCGCCGGCGAGGTCGTGCCGATCCTCAACATCCCCGATCTCATGGCCAACGCGCGCAACCGGGCCGGCCGCAAGGGCTCGGGTCCCAAGAAGTCCGCGGAGCGCACCGGACCCATGAAGATCCTCATCTGCGAGGACTCCTTCACCACGCGCGAGCTCGAGCGTTCGATCTTCGAGGCTGCGGGATACGATGTCGAGGTGGCCATGGACGGTGCGCAGGGCTTCGCGAAGCTTAAAGAGGGCCTCGTGGTCGACGCGGTCGTCACCGACGTCCAGATGCCCAACATGACCGGCTTCGAACTCACGAAAGCGATCAAGACCGACGCGTCGCTCAAGAACACCCCGGTCATCATCGTCACCTCGCTCGAGCGCGACGAGGAGAAGGCCGAGGGCATCCAGGCGGGTGCGGACGCCTACATCACCAAGTCGGTATTCAACCAAGACACGCTGCTCGACACCGTCGAGCGTCTCATAGGGTAGGCGACGGTGCCACGGGACGCGTCCTCGGGACCCATACGAGTACTGATCGTCGACGACTCGCTCGTCGCTCGTGAGATGCTCGCGCAGATCCTGCGCTCCGATGCCGACATCGAGGTGGTGGGGGAGGCCGTGGACGGCGAGGAAGCGGTCCGCAAGGCCGCTGACCTCACTCCTGACCTCATCACGATGGACATCCACATGCCTAAGATGGACGGGCTTGCGGCCATCGAGCGCATCATGGCGTACACGCCGACCCCCATACTCGTGGTGTCGTCGTCGGTGTACGGCGAGGGGATGGGCCGCGCGTTCGACGCGCTCGGTTGCGGCGCGCTCGAGGTCATCAAGAAGCCCGAGCCGCGCGACTGGGCCGACCTCGACCGGATCGGTCGAGACGTCATCCGGCGCGTGAAAGTGCTCTCGCGTATCCAGGTCATCACACACATCAAGGGCAAGCGGGACGTGCGCGCCGCGTCGATGCCCAGTGGTGTGCCGGGTGAGGGCGTGGCGACCGGACGAAAGAGGCGGATCATCGCGATCGGCTCATCGACCGGCGGCCCGTCTGCGCTCCTGAGCGTGCTCGGGCGCCTCGGCCCAGATCTGCCCGTCCCGGTCGTCGTCGCGCAACACATCTCAGATGGCTTCGTGCCGGGGCTCGTGAGCTGGCTCGATGCAGGCTGCAAGCTCAAGGTGGTTGCCGCGGCCGACGGCGAGGAGCTCGTCGCCGGCAAGGCGTACTTCGCGCCGACCGGCGGCAACATGGTCGTCGACGGGGCGGCGGTGCGCTTCGAGCAGTCCACCGCCGGTCAGCTCTACCTCCCGTCCGCCGACACGCTCTTCGAGTCGGTCGCGCGGTCCTACGGCGCCGCAGCGGTCGGCGTGCTCCTCACCGGCATGGGTGCCGACGGAGCCATCGGTCTCAAGAGGATGCACGAGGCGGGAGCGGCAACGATAGCGCAGGACGAGGCGACCTCGACCGTGTTCGGGATGCCCAAGGCGGCAGCCGAGTTGGGCGCTGTCGACGTGGTGCTTCCCGTCCACGAGATCGGCGGACAGATCGCGCGCCTGCTTGCGTAGGTCTCCGGCACGGTCGTCCTCGGCCCTCAGCGCTATACTGTGCGCATGAAGACCCTGCCCATCGGCATATTCGACTCCGGGCTCGGCGGTCTGACCGTCGTCCGCGAGGTGACGCGCGCGCTACCCCACGAGCGCGTCGCCTACCTCGGCGATACCGCCCGCTGCCCGTACGGTCCGCGCGATCTGGCCGAGGTGCGGCGTTTCGTCCTCGAGATCGGCTCGTGGCTCGAGGCGCGCCCCGTCAAGCTCATGGTGATCGCGTGCAACACCGCCACCGCTGCCGGGCTCGCGCTCGCCCAGCAAGCGTTCGGCGTTCCCGTCATCGGCGTGGTCGAGCCGGGTGCGCGAGCGGCCGTGCACGCGACCGTCAACCGCAACGTGGGCGTCATCGGCACGACCGGCACGATCGAATCCGGTGCCTACAGCCGCGCGGTCCGCGCCCTCGACGCGGGCGTGACGGTCTTCTCGGCAGCCACCCCGCGCTTCGTCGACGTGGTCGAGGCGGGGCTGCGTATGGGCCCCGGCACGCTCGAGGCGTGGCTCGCCGAGTCTGCCGACGTCTTCATCCGCCCCTCCTTCTACGAGATCGCGCGCGACTACCTCGACCCGCTCAAGCGCTCCGGCATCGACACGCTCATCTTGGGCTGTACGCACTTCCCGCTGCTCGAGACGTCTATCCAACAGGTGCTCGGTCCGCGGGTGCGGCTCATCTCCTCTGCCGAGGAGACCGCTCGCGAGGTCGCCGAGACGCTCGAGCGCCGCGGCCACCTCGCTCCCGCGTCCGGCGAGCCGCCGGCGCACGCTTTCGCGACGACCGGGGACGTGGCCGAGTTCGCGCGGCTCGGTTCGCGCGTGCTCCGAGCGCGCATCGCGGATGTCGCCCGCGTCGGACTCGACGAGCTCGCGGGGCTCGTGTCGCCCGAGCGCACTGCGCTGCTCGGGTCCGCCGAGGCGGTGGGGACCCCGTGAGGCTCACGGTGCTCGGCTCATCGGCGTCGTATGCGGCGGCTGGACAGGCGTGCGCGGGCCACCTCGTCCAAGACGGCGGAACGGCGGTCCTGCTCGACTGCGGGAACGGCGTGCTGGCGAACCTTGCCACCGTACTCGACCCGCTGCGCCTCGCAGCGGTGTTCGTGAGCCACGGCCATCCCGACCACTTCCTCGACCTCTACGCGCTCCAGGCGCTGCTCAGGTACGCGCCGCAAGGCCCGGCGCCTCCGCTCGACCTCCACCTGCCGCCGGGACACTTCGAACGCATGCGGTGTTTGCTCTCCGAGCGCGGTGCGGCCGAGTTCGCGGCGGCGTTCCGCGCGCACGAGCTCGTGGACGGGATGCGCGTCGAGGCGGGGGACCTCGTGGTCGAGCCGCGCGAGGTCGATCACGGCGAGCACGCGTTCGCCCTACGCGTCACCGATGGCGCCGCGACCCTCTGCTACACTGCCGACACCGCGCCCGGCCCGGATGCCGAGCGCGCCGCTGCGGGGTGCGATCTGCTGCTTGCCGAGGCCACACTGCCGGAGCAGTACGCGGGCGCTGCGGCGCACATGACGGCTACCGAGGCAGGAGCGCTCGCGCAGGAGGCGGGTGCGGGCGCGCTCGTGCTCACGCACGCGTGGCCCACGAACGACCGCGAGGAGATGCGCGCGCTCGCCGCGGAAGCGTTTGGCGGGCCGGTGTCCGTCGCTCGCGAGTTCGACACGTACGACGTGGTACCTCACGCCGAGGACCCGACCGACCGAGAGGAACGCTGAGATGCCCAGAGCCGCTGGACGCGCACCTGACCAGAGCCGCCCCGTGAAAGTGGCGCGCGACTACCTCCGCTATGCGCAGGGAAGCTGCATGTTCGAGCTCGGCGACACCAAGGTGCTCTGCGCGGCAAGTATCACCGAGGGTGTCGCAGGGTGGCGTCGAGGTAGCGGCAAAGGCTGGGTGACCGCCGAGTACGCCCTGCTGCCGGCGTCGACGCACACCCGCTCCCGGCGCGAGTCCGGCGCTGGCGGCCTCAAGGGCCGCACCCACGAGATACAGCGGCTTATCGGCCGCTCGCTCCGCACCGTGGTCGACATGTCGGGGATGGGTGGCGAGGTCACGATGAACGTCGACTGCGACGTCATCCAGGCCGACGGCGGCACGCGCACTGCGGCCATCACCGGCGCCTACCTCGCGGTACACGACGCATTCTCCACGTGGCGCGACGCTGGCCGCATCCCCGAGCTGCCGCTGATCGATTTCGTCGCCGCCACCAGCGTCGGCATGGTCGACGGCGTGTGCATGCTCGACCTTGACTACGCCGAGGACTCCATCGCCGAGATAGACATGAACGTCGTGATGGACGGCCGAGGACGCTTCATCGAGGTGCAGGGGACCGGAGAGCGCACGCCGTTCGACCGCGCACGCCTCGACGAGCTGCTCGACCTCGCCTCGGCGGGTGTAGAACGACTCGTCGACTTCCAACGCAGGATCGTCGCGGAGGGTTCCGATGTCGCCGAACTCTGAGAACCCGGCAAACGCGGCTGCCGGCGCTTCGGCCGGGACCGAGGCCACCGAGATCCCGTTCCGGGTTGTCGTCGCCACCGGCAACCGCCACAAACTCGACGAGATCCGCGCCGCACTCGCCTTCCCGGGCTGGGAGTTCGTGGCCGCGGGAGAGCTCGGCGAGTGGCCCGAGCCCGAGGAGACCGGCACCACGTTCGAGGAGAACGCCCGCATCAAAGCGTACGCCGCGCACGAGGCGTTCGGACTTCCCGCGCTCGCCGATGACTCCGGTCTCGAGGTCGATGCACTCGATGGCGAGCCCGGTGTCCACTCGCGCTATTACGCCGGCCCGTGCGCGACCGATGCCGAGAACAACGCCCGCCTCCTGCTCGCGCTCGGCGACACGCCGCGTACGCGACGCGAGGCGCGGTTCCGCTCGGTGATGGTGTTCGTCGACGCCGACGGCACCGAGGTGGTGGCCGAGGGATCGTGCGAGGGCTCCATCGGTACCGAGCCGAGAGGGGAGCACGGGTTCGGCTACGACCCGCTCTTCTGGCCGGAGGCGACCCCTGGACGCACGATGGCCGAACTACCGATGGCCGAGAAGAACACGATCAGCCACCGCGGCGCGGCGTTGCGGGCATTGCGCGAGGCGCTCGGCCACGAGTGAGGGACCCCGCGACCGGGGGCTTCACGCAGGTCATATTTGCTCCTCGGCCGGTGTGTGCCTATACTGTCCCTTGCCCTAGGGCACGGCGCTCCGCGGGCGCCCGAGCAGCTTGAGGGCGTATACGTCGGGCTGTAGCGCAGCTTGGTAGCGCATCTGCTTTGGGAGCAGAGGGTCGTCGGTTCGAATCCGGCCAGCCCGACCAGATTTGCGGCGGTAGTTCAATT
>SKMN01000075.1 GCA_007121015.1 Coriobacteriia bacterium | reverse complement strand
ATCGACAGCACTTCGCCGACGTCGATGTCGGCGAGCGGACTGAGCAGGACCAGCGCACGCGTATGGTCGATCGCGTCGGCGGTGAACAAGACTCGTATCTCCTCGAGGTTGTCGAGCGATATGGTCCTCATGACATCGTAGAGCCGACGCTGGCGGATCGCGACCTTGCAGACGTCGGCGGTCTGCTGCGAGTCGACGATGAGGAGAGCGGAGGCATCGGGGCCGCCCGCATCGGCAAGCACGCTCGCGAACTTGTCCGCAAGGTCGGTCGCCGAGGCGAGAGAGGGAGGGTGCTCGACCACGCGCGTGATGACTGAGAGGCCCGTCGGCGAGCGCCACACGCCGCCCGGCTGGGGGTCGAATCCCAGCACCTCGGCCACAGCATCTGCGCGGGAGCGCAGTTCGAGACGGGCCTTCGCTTCACTCTCGTCCCGCGCGCGCGTCGGGGACAACACGACGTCGGGCAACGCCTCCGAGAGTTCGGCGCGGACCTCGCGCGCCACATCGGGATCGAGCAGCTCGCGCACGTCGGTCGCGAGAGCCTCACCCGCCTCCATCGTAAGAACCTCCGCGAGGCGCTCGTTGCGCACCTTGAGCTCGATGCCGAATATCTCGAGTACGGTCGCAGGATCGTCCGAGTCGGGACTGTCGGATGCGTCGCGGCGGTCGTCGTTCGCGTCCATCTCGGCACTCCTGTCGTGGGCAACGTGTCGCAGACTCCTCGTCCATTCTATCCGACCGCCGAAGGTTGCACACCGCCCCTTCGCGAAGCGGCACGTGCCGCTCATCGAATCGAAGGCCCGCTCTCTTGTGCGCCCCCGACCGTAGTGCTAGGTTGGACATCCGCCTTTTCGGCGGACACTGCGATCCACGGTCTACGGCTGACAGCCACAGGGTGGCGAGAGCCCACTAGACACGGAGAAGGCCCCGCTCCTGCAACGGCGTGGGGCCTTCTCGTCGGGATCGGTCTCGCTCGGGTGGATCCCTACCCTATCGACTTCATGAGCTGCGCCATCTCGATCGCACCGAGGGCCGCGTCCCAACCCTTGTTGCCCGACTTCGTGCCAGCCCTCTCGACGGCCTGCTCGATCGTGTCCGCGGTGATCACCCCGAACATCACGGGGACCTCGGTGCTCAGCGATGCCGCCGCCACGCCCTTTGCGACCTCGGCCGCGACGTAGTCGAAGTGCGGCGTGCCGCCACGGATGATCACGCCGAGTGCGATGACGGCGTCGTAGCGTCCCGTTGCCGCGAACCGCTTGGCCACGAGCGGCAGCTCGAAGCCGCCCGGGACCCATGCGACATCGATGTCGTCAGCGGCCACGTCGTGGCGGTTGAGCGCATCGGTGGCGCCCGAGAGCAGTCGCGAAGAGAGCAACTCGTTGAAGCGGCTCGTCACGATCGCGACCTTCAGGCCGGTACCGATCAGGGTTCCCTCGAAGGTGCTCATGACTGTTCCTTTCCATCGATGGTCGGGGTCGGGGTGTTGCACGGCAAGATCAGCGTGTGGGCCATCTTTTCGCGTTTGGTGCGCAGGTAGGCCACGTTGTCGGGACACGACGGTATCTCGAGGGGGACCTGCTCGGTCACGGCTAGGCCGTATCCCTCGAGACCGACGATCTTCGTCGGGTTGTTGGTCAACAGCCGCATCGACGTCAGACCGAGGTCCACGAGGATCTGTGCGCCGATGCCGTAGTCGCGCAGATCCGCAGCGAAGCCGAGGGCCTCGTTCGCCTCGACGGTGTCGATCCCGGCCTCCTGGAGCTCGTAGGCCCTGAGCTTGTTGGCAAGCCCGATGCCCCGCCCCTCGTGGCCCACGATGTAGAGGATGACGCCCCTACCCTCGGCCTGTACGCGCCGCATCGCCTCTTCTAGTTGGTCGCCGCAGTCGCACCTCAGGCTGTGCAGCACGTCACCGGTGAGGCACTCCGAGTGCACGCGCACGAGCACGTCCTGCGCTCCGGCTACGTCCCCGGCCACGAGCGCGATGTGGGTGGAGTCGTCGATGCGCGACGTGTAGCCGTGAGCTGTGAAATCGCCGAGTCGGGTCGGCATCCGCACCGTCGAGGTGTGCTCGACGAGCCGCTCGGTCCGTCGGCGATACCTGATGAGGTCGGCGACCGTGATCATCTTGAGGCCATGTTCCTCGGCGAACACCTCGAGTTGCGGACGGCGCGCCATCGTACCGTCGGCATTCATTATCTCGCAGATGACCCCCGCCGGACGCAGGCCCGCCAGCCGCGCGAGGTCCACCGCGGCCTCGGTATGTCCCGCCCTCTCGAGCACGCCTCCGGGCTTGGCGCGCAACGGGAACACGTGCCCGGGCATCGAGATGTCCTCCTGGGTTGTCTCCGGGTCTATCGCGGCCTTTACGGTCTCTGCGCGATCGGCTGCCGAGATGCCGGTCGTGATGCGCCGCTTGGCACCGATAGAGACGTGGAAAGCGGTCCCCTCGGCCGAGGTGTTGGTCTGCGTCATGGGCGGTATACGGAGTTCGTCGAGCCGCTCTCCGGTGAGCGGCAGGCAGATGAGTCCGCGCCCGTGGGTCGCCATGAAGTTGATGGCCTCCGCAGTGACTTTCTCGGCGGCCATCACGAGATCACCTTCGTTCTCGCGGTCCGCGTCATCGACGACGATGAGCATCTCGCCCCGTGCGATCTCGGCAAGCGCCTCATCGATGGTGGCGAAGTCGTGTCCTTGCGTCCCCGTCACCACGATCACCGGCCGTCCGTGAGTTCGCGGAGCATGTCGCCCAAGCCGCGTCGTCCCGCTCGAGGCGCGCCGTCCTCGGCACCGCTGTAGAGCGCGACGAACCGCTGTACGTACTTCGCGAGCATGTCCACCTCGAGGTTCACCGGTGCCCCGATCGCCTTGGCGCCGAGCGTCGTCGACTGCTCGGTGTGCGGGACGACCGCCGCGGCGAACCCGTCGTCGCGGGTCTGGGCGACGGTGAGGGAGATCCCGTCGACGGCGATCGAGCCCTTGGGCACGACGTACTCCATCACATCCCGGGGTGCGAAGAACTGGTAGATGGTCGAGTTCCCGGCCGGATGACGCATGACCAGCGATCCGACAGCGTCGATGTGCCCGGTGACGATGTGTCCGCCGAGCCTGTCGGAGAGGCGCAGCGCACGCTCGAGGTTGACCTTCGAGCCCTGGCGCAGTCCGCCGAGGGACGTGCGCGTGAGCGTCTCCTCGCTCACGTCGGCATTGAACGCGCCCCGTATGAACTTGGCGACGGTCAGGCACGCGCCGTCGACGGCTATCGAGTCACCGAGGGACATGTCGCGCCCGAACTCCGGGGCATACACCTCGAGACGCGCACCTCCTGCGACCCGCTCCACCTTGGTGATGATGCCTTCCGATTCGATGAGTCCTGTGAACATCTACGCTACCGACCTTCCCTCCGGGCGGAGGTGAACCGCCGCTGTCGTGGCCTCCATACCGTCACCGAGTCGCTCCCGGCGATCCCGGATTCCAACGCATACACGTCGCTCATCAGTATCTCGCCGGCGTTGCCGCGCACCCCGCTGTACATACCCGGCGCTTCGAGACCACCCATCCCGCCTGCCTGGATATGTACGAACTCGTCGATAAGCGCCGCGTCCCACAGCGCCGTGAGCAACCGCGGGCCGGGCTCGACGAACAGGCGGTCGACCCCTGCTCGGGCGATGCCTGCAAGTGCTCCATGAAGACCATCGGCCCCTGCGTACTCGATGAGCTCGATCCCCTCCGGCAGGTCATCGGTGCACGCGCCTTCGTGGCACACGATAGCGACCGGGCCGCGCCCGTCGGTGAACAGTCGCGGCGAGAGGTCTACGGTGTCGCGTGCGAGCACGATGCGCAGCGGCTGGCGCTCCACGTCGCGCCCGTCCGCGCCTCGCACGGTCAGGGCGGGGTCGTCGACAGCGGCGGTGCCGACGCCCACGCACACGGCGTCGGCGGCCGCGCGGAGGCGCATCGTCAGGCGAGCGCTCTCCCCGCCGGTGATCACGGTGCGGACCCCCTCGGCCAGCGCGACCTTCCCGTCCAGGGTAGTGGCGACCTTCGCCTGGACCCACGGCAGTCCGGTGGCCACTCGCGTGAGCCACGCTGCGTTCAACTCCTCGAAGGGCGCAGGGTCCGGCGCGAAGGCGACTGCGATACCCGCCTCCTTGAGAACCGACGCACCGCCCGAGGCTTGAACGGTCGGATCGGGCATGCCGATGACGACCTCGCCCACGCCCGCGGCACGCAGCGCGTCGGTGCACGGCGGGGTGAGGCCGTGGTGGGCGCACGGCTCGAGGGTGACGTAGACGGTCGCGCCGTGGGCGCGCTTCCCTGCCGCCTCGAGCGCGCGGACCTCGGCGTGCGGACCCCCTGCGCGCTCGTGGTGCCCCTCGCCTGCGATCTCGCCGTCTTCGACGACGACACAGCCGACGATCGGGTTGGGCGCGGTGGTCCCCCGTCCGCGTTCCGCAAGCTGGAACGCGCGCCGGAGATACGGGTCGGTGATCGACGCGGAGACGTCGGAGAACAAGCGCATGCGCTAGACCGTTCCTTCCTTCTCCCGTCCAGACTGTGACTGTCGGCCCCGGGAATCCTCCGGGTCAACCCCTCCTGGGGCTCGCGGGCTATCACCGCCGGTGGGGACTTTCACCCCGCCCTGAAGAAAAGATGTGGCAAGTGTACTACATGAAGGCGTCCTCGGCAGCAGCGCGGATCGCGTTCATCGCCGCGACGGGGTCCTCGGCACAGAACACCGCGCTACCGGCCACGAGCACGCGCGCGCCCTCGGTGGCTACGAGCGGCGCGGTCGACTCGTCGATGCCTCCATCGACCTGGATGAGCGGCGAGGCGCCCTCCTCGGCGCACATCGTGCTGAGCGCGCGCACCTTCGCGACCGTCCGCTCGATGAACGACTGGCCGCCGAATCCGGGGTT
>SKMN01000038.1 GCA_007121015.1 Coriobacteriia bacterium | reverse complement strand
GGCCGAGGGTGAAGCGCGGCATGTGTCCTGGAACGTTCGACCCGGTGACCTCCGGCCACCTCGATATCATCGAGCGCGCCGCCGGACTTCTCGACGAACTCGTCGTCGCGGTCGCCCTGAGTCCCGACAAGGGCGGCGGACCTCTGTTCTCCATCGATGAGCGTTGCGAGCTCATACGGGCAGCGACGAGACATCTCCCTAACGTCTCGGTGCGTCCTTTTGATACCCTCTTGGTGGACTTCGCGTCGGAACTGGATGCGACCGTCATCATCAAAGGGTTGCGGGCGGTCACCGATTTCGAGCGCGAATTCCAGATGGCGCAGTTGAACTATCGGCTTGTACCCGACGTCGAGACGATGTTCATCATGGCGATACCGGAGTACATGTACCTGAGTTCCTCGGCCGTCAAAGAGATCGCACGCCACGGCGGCTCAGTCGCCGGGCTCGTGCCGGATAATGTGAGCGAGGCCCTCGCCGAGCGGCTCGCGCGGTCCCGTTAAGGGAGGACATGCATGGATATCATGGCCTTGGTCGACAGGATCGAGGAACTGGTCGACAGCGGTCGATCGGTTCCGTTGACGAGTTCGAAGATGGTGGACCCCGAGAAGGTCTACGAGATCATCGACGAGATCCGCGCACAGTTCCCCGATGAGATCAAGCAGGCGCGCTGGATCGTGAAAGAGCGCCAGGAGATGCTCGAGGAAGCGGAGAAGGAAGCGAACCGCATCCTTGAGGACGCCCGTGATCGCGCGCGCTCCATCGCGAGCGAGCAGGAGATCGTGAAGCTCGCAGAGCAGCAGGCCGCTGCTATCATGGACGATGCCCGCGCCAAGGAGCGCGAGATCCGCCTTGGGGCCGAAGACTACGCCGACGAGATGCTCGCCAATCTCGAGGTCAACCTCGGCAAACTCCTCACCGCCGTGCAGCGAGGCAGGGATCGCCTGCAAGGCAAGGTGGGGAGCCAGCAGCCGCGGCAGTGATCATGGGCCGTTTCGTCATCGACGTATCGGACATCCTCGGCGATCCGGGCACATCGCTTCGAGTCGACGAGGATGTCCCTCTGGAACGCCTGAACGTAGGCGACACCCTATTGACCTTCGAGAAGCCCCCACACGCCGACCTCACCGTGTCGAACACCGGCATCGGTCTCGCCGTCATCGGAGCGGTGACGGGACGAGCCACGGTCGAGTGCTCGCGCTGCCTCGAGCCCTTCACCCTGTCCCTTCACGGATCGGTGGAGAGCGGGTATCTCCCGACAAGCGCAGAGGCGACCGCCGACCCCGACGAGGAATGGGAGATCTTCGAGGGTGGATCCGTCGACCTGCTGCCAGCGATCGCGGCAGCTCTCGTCATGGAGGTCCCCTTCGCCCCGGTCCACGACGAATCGTGTCTCGGCATCTGTCCGGTGTGCGGCTGTGACCTCAACCGCGAGCAGTGCGAATGTGAATTCACCGACGCGACGGACGGTGCGAGTCCGTTCGACGTCCTAAAGGATCTCGTGCCTGAGGAGGACCAGGACGAGGAGTGAGGCCGCTGGCGCTGCTCGCCCTGCCGGATCGGCCACACTTCCGCACTCGCGGGCGACCCGTGTGTGTTATAGTGTTCCGCCGTGCACGTGCACGCTGCGTATACCAGTGCATTCGGACGCGCAGAGCCGTCCGGACCCACGAAGGAGATACCATGGCCGTTCCCAAGAGAAAGACCTCACGCGCCGTTCGCGACTCGCGACGCGCGACTCACTCCCTCAAGGCACCTGTCACGAATGCGTGTCCGCAGTGCCACCAACCTAAGTTGCCGCACCGGGTGTGTGCCGAATGCGGCTACTACAACGGCAAAGAGATCATCGACACCGAGTAGATCGATGGCTGCTGACCGTCCCGTCAGGGTATGCGTCGATGCGGTCGGTGGCGACAGGGCTCCCTCCGAGATCCTCCAGGGAGTCTCTGCAGCGCTGCGTGACCTTCCGGGCGTATCTGTGACCCTGGTTGGACCCGAGCGCATCGTGGTCCCATACGCCGAGACACACGAGCGGACATTCGCGCATCCGGCGTCCGAGACCATCGGCATGGACGAGCATCCCGCCAACGCCGTCCGCTCGAAGAAGGACTCCTCTATCGTCGTTGGTTCCAGGCTCGTGCGGGAGGGGGAGGCCGACGCGTTCTTCTCTGCAGGCTCGACGGGCGCGTGCATGGCAGCCGCGACCCTCGTCATGGGGCGGATACGTGGGGTCACACGACCCGCGATAGCCACCGTCATCCCTACCGCGAGCACCCCTTCGGTCCTCGTCGATGCGGGAGCCAACGCTGACTGCCGCCCCGAACATCTCGTCGCTTTCGCTCATATGGGCGCGGCGTATGCGCGACGCGTGCTCGACATCGCCGACCCCCGGATAGCCCTGCTCAACATCGGCGAGGAACCCAGCAAAGGATCCGCGCTCGCCGTCGAGGCTCACGAGTCGATGGCCAGCTCCGTGCCCGGTTTCGTCGGGAACGTCGAGGGACGGGACGTGCTCTCGGGTGCAGTCGATGTCATCGTGACCGACGGGTTCACCGGTAACGTCGCGCTCAAGCTGTTGGAGGGGACGTCGAGGACGCTCCTCTCCCAGGTGAAGGCCGAGATGACCGCGACCCTACCGCGGAAACTGGCCGCTGTCGTCTTGGCGCCGGCCCTCAAGGGGCTCAAAGACCGCCTCGACCCGGACGCATACGGTGGGGCTCCGCTCCTTGGCGTGAGGGGTGTGTGCATCATCGGTCACGGATCGAGCGGCGCGTACGCCGTCTCACAGGCGATACGGGTAGCCGCCACTGCCGTGCGAAACGACCTGACCACGGCCATCACGCAGGCGATCGAGTCGACCGATCGGTGATCGAGCGACGCTATGCGCGTGTGGACTCGGCGTGTACACTACTCGGACACCGTTTGGCCCCAGCCCGTGAGCGAGGAGTCCCTGAGACTGTGACGACGCATGCCTGCATTACCGGCATAGGCTCGTACCTGCCGGAACGCATTCTTACCAACCGCGATCTCGAAGCGATGGTCGACACCTCCGAGGAGTGGATCGTCGCGCGCACCGGCATCCGCGAACGTCGCATGGTCGCCGAGGGTGAGGCGACATCCCATCTCGCCGTGCGCGCCGCCGAACATGCCCTCGCGGACGCAGGCGTGCAGCCATCCGGGATAGACCTGCTCGTGCTCGGCACCTCGAGCCCGGACATGATCTTCCCTGCTACCGCATGCCTCGTTCAAGAAGCGCTCGGCATGACCTGCCCGGCGTACGACGTGAACGCTGCGTGCTCGGGCTTCGTGTTCGCGCTGCATGCGGGAGTGACAGCCATCGAGTCAGGTCGAGCGAGCCGCGTGCTCGTGATCGGTGCCGACGCTCTGACGCGACACATCGACTTCGCTGATCGAACGACGTGCGTCCTCTTTGGCGATGGCGCCGGCGCAGTGGTACTCGAGGCTAGCGACGAACCCGGGGTGCTCGGTATCGTTCTCGGTTCGGACGGTTCGGGTGCCGGGCTCCTGAAGATCCCAGCCGGGGGATCGGCGCGACCTGTGACGCCGGGGGGAGCGAGAGACGCATCGCGTTTCGTCCAGATGAACGGCAACGAAGTGTTCCGTTTCGCCGTGAATGCCATTCCCACCGCTACACTCGAAGCGCTCGAGGCGAGCGGTCATTCTATCGACGACCTCGCATGGCTCGTTCCGCACCAGGCGAACCAGCGCATACTCAATACCGTCGAGCAGCGCCTCGGTATCCCGCCCGAACGGGTGTTCAGCCACGTCGAGACCACCGGGAACACATCGGCCGCGTCGATACCGCTCGCTCTCGACGACCTGTATACTAGCGGGCGGATCGCGTCCGGAGACCTCGTCGCGCTGGTTGGTTTCGGAGCCGGACTGACGTGGGGAGCTGCTGTCGTCAGGTGGACGAAACCCCGATCGACCGAGGAGAACTGATATGGCTGTCGTGCGCACCCGCGTGACCGATCTGCTCGGCATCGAGCACCCTGTCGTGCAGGGGGGCATGGCATGGACGGCGACTGCGGAGCTCTCCGCTGCGGTCAGTGAGGCCGGCGGTCTCGGTATCATCGGCGCAGGCCATATGCCTACCGAGCTCCTCAGGGAACAGATACGCACCGCTAAAGAGCTCACCGACAAGCCGTTCGGTGTCAACCTCATGCTTCTGACGCCTCACATCGACGAACTTGTCGAGATGGTGCTCGCAGAAGGCGTCCACGCGGTGACGACCGGCGCAGGCAATCCCGGCAAGTACATGCCGGCGTTCAAGGAGCGTGGCATCAAGGTACTCCCCATCGCACCGAGTGTCGCGCTCGCCAAACGGCTCGAGTCGATCGGCGCGGACGCCATCATCGGCGAGGGCATGGAGGCCGGCGGTCACATCGGCGAACTCACCACTATGGCACTCATCCCTCAGCTGGTCGACGCGCTCGGCGTGCCGGTGATCGCCGCAGGTGGCATCGCCGACGGGCGCGGGGTCGCCGCCGCCTTCGCGCTCGGTGCCGAAGGGGTCCAGGTCGGGACACGTTTCATGTGTGCCACGGAGTGCACCATCCACGAGGACGTCAAGCTCCGTATAGTCAAAGCGCGCGACCGTGACACCGTGGTCACCGGGTACTCGACGGGACACCCCGTGCGCGTCATCAAGAACAAGCTTGCCCGGATGCTCATGGAGCTGGACCGCGAGAACAAGGCCGAGGAGCTCGAGGCGCTCGGGTCCGGGAAGCTCTCACTGTGCATGTGCCAGGGCGATCTCGACATGGGCTCGATCATGGCGGGTCAGTCCGCAGCGATGGTCGACCGCATACAGCCAGCCGCCGAGATCATCGAGGACCTTATGTCCGGTGCTGTCACCGTCATAGACCGGCTCGCCGAGATGCCGGACCGTGTCGGAGCGTGACCCTGTGACGACCGTTATCGCCTTTCCCGGACAGGGCTCGCAGCACCCCGGTATGTTCGTCGAGGTACCCGAGACCGAAGCCCTCGCCCGCCTGCTCGATGCCGCTGAAGCACTCACCGGACTCGACGTACGGCGCCTGGCTGCCGAGGGTGGACCCGAAGAGCTGGCCGACACCCGTGTCGCGCAACCCCTCATCTACCTCGTCGACTGGGCATGGGGCACCGCGTTGCTCGACCTCGGGATCGAACCCGAACTCGTTGCGGGACACAGTCTCGGGGAGTTCGCCGCCCTTGCTGTAGCCGGTGTCTTCTCGGTGGAGGCCGGGTTGGAACTCGTGTGCACGAGGGCCCGGATGATGGCGGACGCCAGCGAGGAGCTTCCCGGGACGATGGCGGCGGTCCTCGGCCTCGATATCGAGGCGGTCGACGAGGTCCTCGGCGCCATCGACGACGTATGGGTGGCCAACGACAACATCGACGGTCAGGTCGTGATCTCCGGCACTGTGGAAGGTGTCGAAGCCGCGACCGAGGCGCTCCAGGCCGCAGGTGCCCGGCGGACCGTCCGCCTCGACGTATCGGGAGCGTTCCATACGCCGCTCGTGCAAGCGGCTGCTACCGAGTTCGCCACGCTTCTCGGCGATGCCGAGTTCCGCGAGGCTCGCGTTCCCGTCGTACAGAACACCCGGCCGACCCCCGCCACGGCACCCGATGAGATCCGTGCCGCGTTGATAGACCAGATGGCGGGCCGTGTCCGGTGGCGTGAGACGCTGCAGTGTATAGCCGACCGTGCGCCAGTCTACCTTATCGAAGCAGGACCCGGGAACGTACTCCGTGGTATGGCACGCCGCGTGGAAGGCATCGGCGCCGTGAGTGTCGAAGGAGCAGACCTGGAAGCGATAATCGAGGGGGTCGACGGGTGAGTATGCTGACGGACAAGGTAGCCATAGTCACGGGTGCGTCGCGGGGGATCGGCGCGGCCATCGCCACGAGGCTCGCCGGCGAGGGTGCCGCAGTGGTCGTGAACTACTCAGGCAGCCGCGAGGCCGCAGAGACCCTGGTCGCTGCGATCAAGGCTGCTGGCGGCCGCGCGGTCGCCGCGCAGGCCGATATCAGCGATCCCGGGGCGTGTGCCGCACTCGTCGACGGTGCGGTGGCCGAGTTCGGCGCGCTCGACGTGCTCGTCAACAACGCAGGCATCACGAGAGACGGCCTTCTCGTGCGCATGTCCGACGAGGACTGGGACGCGGTGATCCGGACGAACCTCACCGGAGCCTTCTCGATGACGCGGGCAGCCGGAGCCGTGATGATGAAAGCCCGAAGCGGGGCGATCGTGAACGTGAGCTCCGTGGTCGGGCTGGTCGGCAACGCCGGTCAGGCGAACTACGCCGCAGCGAAGGCCGGTCTCCTCGGTCTGACGAAGTCGGTCGCGCGCGAACTCGCCCCCCGTCACGTGCGCGTGAACGCGGTCGCTCCGGGGTTCATCGAGACCGACATGACCGCCGCGCTGCCCGAGAAAGTGTGCGAGGCCGCTCGTGCGTCGATCGCAATGCGCACGTTCGGTGCACCCGAAGATGTCGCCTCGGCCGTAGCGTTCCTCGCCTCGGACGACGCCCGTTATATCACCGGTCAGGTCCTCGCTGTCGACGGCGGGATGACGTTCGTCTAGAGTGACCGCGGACATCGTATACGCATGATGCTCTGCTGAGGGGAGGTGTTCCGGTACAGTGGAACGAGATGCGATTCTCGATAAGACGAAAGAAGTGATCGTCGACCAGCTCAACGTCGACGAGAGTGACGTGAACGAAGATGCATCGTTCATCGATGACCTTGGCGCCGACTCGCTCGATCTCGTCGAGCTCGTGATGGCCCTCGAGCAGGAGTTCGGGGTGACCATTCCCGACGAGGAGGTCGAGTCGATCAAGACCGTCGGCGATGCAGTGACGTACATCGTGGAGAACGCCTGACGCCACCTGGCGTCGCGTACGTCCCTCCCGGTGCATGTCGCCGGGAGGGACGTACTTCCGTCGTCCGGATCGAAGTAGGAGGACAGTGGACACCGTGGCCGATATGCCCTCACTGACCTTAGGTTCGAAGACAGCGCGACTTCCCATCGTGCAGGGTGGGATGGCCGTGCGTATCTCGATGGCTCCGCTCGCAGCCGCGGTCGCTCGAGCCGGCGGCGTAGGCCTGATCGCGGGATCCGGGCTCGGTGTGGAGGAGCTCCGGCGGGAGATGCGCGCTGCCCGCGAGTCCACCGACGGCATCGTAGGCGTCAACATCATGGTGGCTGTCCGAGCGTTCAAGGAACTCGTCAACGCGGCCATCGAAGGGGGGGCCGATGTTCTCGTGTGCGGCGCTGGCTTCTCCCGTGATGTGTTCGGGTGGGGCGCCGACGCCGGTGTACCGGTCGTCCCGATAGTCGGATCGGCGCGCGTCGCCGTCCTGGCCGAGCGTTTCGGAGCCGCCGCCGTGGTCGTGGAGGGCGTCGAGGCCGGAGGTCATCTGGGCACCGAACGGCCCATGCTCGATCTGCTGCCCGAGATAGTGGACGCGGTGAGCATCCCTGTCCTCGGTGCCGGCGGCGTCGTGACGGGAGCCGACATCAAGCGCACGCTCGACGCCGGTGCAGCCGGCGTCCAGATCGGATCGCGGTTCGCCGCGACCGAGGAGTCGTCTGCCCCGCTGGCGTTCAAGGAACTCTACGTCTCGGCGACAGACGAGGACATCGTGCTCGTCAAGAGCCCCGTCGGGCTGCCGGGACGTGCCATTCGCAACCCGTTCTCGCGTCGCATCGATGTCGGAGACCACCCCGAGATCGAGCGGTGTATCTCGTGCCTGAAGAAGTGTGGACAGGATTACTGCATCATGGAACGTCTCGTGATGTCCCAGGCAGGCGACGTCGAAGACGGGCTCGTGTTCGCGGGTAGTTCTGCTGCTCGTATCCACGACATCCCGACCGTCGCCGAGCTGATGTCGCGCCTCGAGCACGAGTGGTGTGAGGCCGAGGAGAGAGGGGTGTGAACGTGAGACGGATAGCGGTCACCGGCATCGGGGTCGTGTCGCCGATAGGAATCGGTGCCGACCGGTTCGTCGAGTCCCTCCGCGAAGGACGGTCGGGGGCGGCCACGATCACCGCGTTCGACGTCTCGGCATACACTACCCGGTTCGCATGCATGATCGACGACTTCGATCCCGCACCTGTGCTCGACAGCAAAGAGGCGCGGCGTATGTCGCGGTTCCAGCAGTTCGCGATGGTGGCAGCCGCTGAGGCCATCGACGATGCCGCTCTCGAGATCACCGACGACAACGCCGAGCGGGTCGGCGTGATCGTGGGCTCGGGCATCGGCGGCCTCATGACGATGGAGGAGCAGCACGCGACGCTCACCGAGCGCGGTCCGTCGCGGGTCAGCCCGTTCGTCGTTCCGATGATGATCGTCGACCTCGCTGCCGGCCACATCTCGATTCGGTGGGGCGCCAAAGGAATCAACTACGCCCCGGTCTCCGCATGCTCGACGGGCAATCATGCCCTCGGAGAAGCGGGCGAGGCCATCCGCCGAGGGGCCGCGGACGTCGTCATCGCAGGCGGGTTCGACTGTGGCGTCACCCCACTCGGCCTCGCTGGTTTCTGCTCCGCCCGCGCGCTCTCGACTCGCAACGACGATCCCGTCGCCGCGTCGCGTCCGTTCGATTCCGGGCGAGACGGTTTCGTCATGGGCGAAGGCGGTGCTGTCCTCGTCTTGGAGGAGTTGGGACACGCGCGCGCCCGCGGCGCACGCGTGTATTGCGAACTCGTCGGCTACGGGGCAAGTGCCGATGCTCACCACATCACCGCCCCTGCCCCGGACGGGAGCGGGGCACGCCGAGCCATGTCCGGCGCGCTCGAGCAGGCGGACTTCGGCCCCGCAGACGTCGACTACATCAACGCCCACGGCACGTCGACACCGCTCGGCGACCGTGCGGAGACCGGTGCCATCAAGGAGGTCTTCGGGTCAGTGGTTCCGCCAGTGTCATCGACGAAGTCGATGACGGGCCACCTGCTCGGTGGAGCCGGGGCGCTGGAGGCCGCTGCGTGCGTGCTTGCGATGCGCGACGGGTTTCTTCCGCCGACCATCAACCTCACCGACCCCGATCCCGAGTGCGATCTCGACTACGTGCCCAACGCGGCGCGTGATGCGGCTGTGGGCTCTGCGTTGAGCAACTCGTTCGGATTCGGCGGCCACAACGCCACGGTGCTGTTCGCGAAGTGATGAGCGCACCGGTTTCAGACGGCCGCCCCGACGAGCGTTCCGCCCGCCTTGTCGCCGCAGAGAACGCAGTCGGGCACCGGTTCGCCGACCCGCTCCTGCTCGACCGTGCGCTGACCCACCCCTCCTTCGGGGAGGACCCGGCGATGCGCTTGGACTACGAGCGGCTCGAGTTCCTCGGAGACGCGGTGCTCGGACTGATCGTCGCCGAGGAGATATACATACGCTTTCCCGACCTGGCCGAGGGCGCCATGACCAAGCTCAAGGCGTCGGTGGTCTCGCGCGGCGCCCTCGTCGAAGCCGCGACCCTCCTCTGCCTCGACGAGTTCATCGTCCGCGGCCGTGCGGAGATCGCTGACGCCGACAGGGGGCTGGCCTCCGCACTCGAGGACGCCTTCGAGGCGGTCGTCGCGGCGCTCTACCTCGATGGAGGCTACGAGACCGCGCGCCACTTCATCTTGACCGCGCTCGGTAGCCGCATCACGCGGGAGGCCTTCGACGCGATCGCTATCGAGCATCCGAAGTCCCGCCTCCAGGAGATCGTGCAAGCCGGGGGCACCGTCCCGGTGTACCGCATCGTCGCGACCGAGGGTCCTCCACACGCGCGCCACTTCACCGTCGAGGTGCTCGTCGAGGACCAGGTGTTCGGAACGGGCTCGGGAGCGAGCAAGCGTGAGGCCGAGATGCGCGCCGCGAAGCAGGCGCTCGAGAAGTACGACGCCCGCAGCTGAGCCCCCGTCTACCCGCTGTCGTACCGCTCGCGTGTGGTAGAATCGCACGCGTTCGACCCACTCCCGTCGACCGATCCGGCCGGCACGTATCGCTCCGTGTCCGAGAGGTCTGCCAGTGCATCTTCGCTCGCTCATACTGAAAGGCTTCAAGTCTTTCGCCGACAAGACCTCGCTCGTTCTCGAACCCGGTGTGACGGTCGTCGTGGGACCCAACGGTTCCGGGAAGTCCAACATCTCCGACGCGGTCCTGTGGGTGCTCGGCGAGCAGTCGGCCAAGACCTTACGCGGACAGGCGATGGAAGATGTCATCTTCGCGGGCTCCTCGGCCAGGCAAGCCGTCGGTGTCGCCGAGGTCGACCTCGTCCTCGATAACTCGGACGGAGTGCTTCCGCTCGAGTTCGAGCAGGTGACGATCACGCGTAGGATGTTCCGCAGCGGGGAGAGCGAATATCTGATCAACCAGAGTCCGTGCCGCCTCATGGACGTTCATGAACTGCTCCACGACAGCGGGCTCGGGCGCGACACCAACTCCATCATCAGCCAGGGGCGTCTCGACGAGGTCTTGAACTCGCGACCCGAAGACCGTCGCGCACTGATCGAGGAAGCCGCCGGCGTCCTGAAACACAAGAAGCGCCGGGACCGCGCGCTCCGCAAGCTCGCAGCGATGGATGCGCACGTCGAACGGGCGCGCGATATCGCTGTCGAGATCGATCGCCAGCTCCGGCCGCTCAAGCGGCAGGCGTCGCATGCGGCGCAGCACGCGGAGTTGCGAGAAGAGCTCCAGGACCTCGAGATCGCGCTCGCCGTAGACGAGCTCCGTTCGCTGCAGGGCGAGTGGGACGCGCTCGGTAAGCGGGAACGCGAGCAGGGTGCCGAGATCGAGCTGACCCGCTACCGCCTCGCCGAGAAGGAGCAGGAACTCGAGAAGTTCCAGGCGCTACTCGAGGAAAAAGGCTTGTTCGTGGGCGACCTGTCAGAGCAGCGCCGTCGCCTCCAGTCCGTCCTCGAGCGCATCAACTCGGGACTCCTCTTACTCGAGGAGAAGGGCAAGAACCTCGTCGACCGCCTCTCCGACCTGCGCCAGAAGCTTCATCACGCGCAGAGCCGGGTCGCCGCACGCAGCGAGGAGCTCGAGCGGCTCAGAGCCGAGCGAGGCGAGGCCGACGCCCGCTTGAAAGCGCACTATACCGCTCTCGGCGAGCTGCGCCGCGAGTCCGAGATCGCGCGCAAGGGGCGCATCGCCGCCGACGAGGCCGTGGCGGCCGTAGCCTCCGAGATACGGCGAGCGCGCAAGGAGCTCGAAGACGACCGGGCGGAGGTCGCCGCGCTCGAGCAGAACCTCGCGTCGCTGCGCCTCGAAGAGGGCATGCTCGCGGAGCGGACCGCTACTCTGAAGGAGCAGCGGTCGGAGGTCTCCGCAGCACTCTCCGCACGCCGGAGCCGCCTCGAGACCCTCGATGCCGACCTTGTCAGGACGCGCAAACAGCGCGCGTTGGCAGATGTCGACGTAGACAAGCGGGTGCGCGTTCTCGAGAGCAGGCGCAAGGACCTTGCCGCCGTGCGCGATTCTCTCACCGCCGCCAGAGCGGAGATGCGCGCGCTCGAAGAGGTCGAACGGGCGTTCGAGTCCGCCTCACCTGCGCTGGCCTGGGCGCTCGCCAAGGAGCGCGAGTTCGGCGGTATCCTCGGCCCGCTCGCCGAACGGATACGCGCCGAGGAGAACTACGAGAAGGTCGTCGAGCACCTGCTCGGTACCGATCTGTTCGCGTTGCTCGTGACCGATTCGTCCGCCGCCGAATCGATCGCGCGAGCTGCGGCCGACTCCGCCGACGGCGAGTTGTCCCTCGTCCCGGTCCACACGACGGCGACGCGTGTCCCTGATGCGGGCGACGCGATCCCGGCCGGCGGGACGCGCCTGCTCGACCACATCGAGTGCGATGAAGACGTGCGAGGCGCCCTGGAAGCGCTTCTCGGGGATGTCGTGATCGTCCAGAGTCTCTCCGAGGCCGTGCGTGCGGCGGCATCCGATCGCAGTACCCGGCGGTTCGCGACGACCGGCGGCGAGATAGCATGGCCAGGGGGCAAGGTCACGGTGGGACGTGTGGTCTCTACGGACGGCGCGGGCGTGCTCTCGCGCAAACGGCGGATGACCGAACTCGAGAGCGTCCTGGAGTCACTCGAGGTGACCGTGGGCGATGCCGAGGCGCAGGTCTCCACCGCCGAGGAGGCGCTGGCTGCCGCCCAGCAGGATGCCCTTGAGCTCGGTCAGCGTATCGCACAGCTCTCCGGTGAGATGGACTCGGTACGCGAGGACGCTGGACGGCTCGAGAACCAGCTCCGCACCATCGACGGAGATGTGGTCTCGATCTCGGCTCGCGCGGCCGAGGTGTCGCAGCGGGCCACCAAGGAGGCACCGAACCTCGAGGGCCTGCGTGCGCGTATCACGTCGGCCGAGGAGACCCTCGAAGCCCTCGACGAACGTGCCGCCGAGGCGCGGGACCACCGCGACGAGCGCTTCCGTGACGAGAGCGCGATCGGCGAGCGCCTGGCCGCGTGTCAGGTGGACATCGCCACCGTTTCCGAGCGCGAGGTACATCTCAAGCGGCAGGTATCTTCGATCTCCACGGAGCTTGAGGATCTCGCGGCGACACTGGAGCAGGCGCAGACGACCGAAGCCGCTCTCGAGCTCCTCAGGGAACGCATCCAGCCGGTACACGACCTCTTTAGCGCACTCCTCGAGCGTGCCGAGCACTGGGCGGTCAAGCTCCGCGACCGCGCAAGGTTCGAGCAGGCCGATTCCGAGTCGCTGCGTACCACCATCCACGAGGCGCAGGACGCTGTCCGGGCCCTTCAAGGTGAGATCGAGGAACAGTCGACGGTGGCGAGCGACATCCGGGTCGAGAAAGGTCGTCTCGAGGTCCTGGTGAACACCGCTGTCGGGCGCATCGTCGATGAGCTCGGCGTCCCGATCGAGCGCGCGTTGGAGACCGAGCCGCTCGAGGACCGCACGGCTGCGTTCGACGAGGTACACCGCATACGGAAGAAGCTCGAGAACCTCGGCCCGGTCAATCCCATCGCGATGCAGGAGTTCGAAGCGCTCCAGGCGCGGCGGGAAGCCATGACCGTCCAGATCGAGGACCTCGTGGGGAGCCGCCAGGCGCTCCAGAAGGTGGCTGCAGCCATCGACCGGAAGATACGCGAACGCTTCTTCGAGACGTTCGAGAAGGTCGACAGCCACTTCCAGGAGGTGTTCGGGGTGCTGTTCCCTGGTGGTCACTCGTCGCTCGCCCTTACCGACCCCGACGACCCCGACAACACCGGGGTTGAAGTCGTCGCACAGCCGAGGGGCAAGAAGCTCGCGAAGATGTCTCTCATGAGCGGTGGCGAGAAATCGCTGACCGCCCTGGCGCTTCTCTTCGCCGTGTACCGCACCCGTCCGTGCCCCTTCTACCTGCTCGACGAGGTGGAGGCGGCGCTCGATGATACCAACCTGCGCCGCTTCATCGCTTTCATCGACACGATGCGTCAGCAGACACAGTTCATCATCGTCACGCACCAGCGCAGGACCATGGAGATGGCAGACGTCCTCTACGGTGTGTCGATGCAAGCCGAGGGCGTCAGCAAGGTCGTCAGCCAGAAGCTCGAATCGGCTATGACGACGACGGAGGTGGCCGATGACCACGCCGTGGTATAGGCGGATATCAGAGGGGCTCACCAAGAGCCGCGACCGCCTCGAAGGGCAACTCAACGTCATCTTGAACCGTGGTCCAGAACTCGACGAAGAGTTCTGGGAGGACCTCGAAGACGCGCTCATCGGTTCGGACATCGGCGTGACTGCCGTCACGGAGATCGTCGAGCGCTTGCGTGACTCGGCTACGCGCAAGGCCCTTCCCGACGCCGCCGCAGTGGTAGACCACCTTGCCGAAGAACTTGCGCGGGAGGTCACCACCGAGGCGCCCGACGTCTTCGAGACGGCCCCGGTCACCGTCCTCGTCGTCGGCGTCAACGGCACCGGCAAGACCACGACCGTCGGCAAGCTCGCGACCGAGGCTGCTCGAACCGGCAAGAGCGTGTTGCTCGGTTCGGGCGACACCTACCGCGCCGCGGCCGTCGAGCAGCTCGACATCTGGGCGGAGCGTGCGGGGGTCCCGGTCATCCGAAGGGAGCGCGGAGCCGACCCTGCAGCGGTTGCGTACGACACCGTCACGGCCGCGAACGTGCAGCGGCCCGACCTCACGCTCATCGACACCGCCGGCCGTCTGCATACCTCGCCCGACCTCATGCGTGAGCTTCAGAAGGTCCACCGCATAGCCACGCGAGAGAGTGCCGCCCCGGTCAAGGTGGTCCTCGTCATGGATGCGACCACGGGCCAGAACGGTCTTGCGCAAGCCCGGGAGTTCGACGCCGCGCTCGATCTCGATGGCATCGTGCTGACGAAGCTCGACGGAACGGCGAAAGGCGGCATCGCGGTGGCCGTCGTCCGCGAACTCGGGATCCCGATCGTGCGCATCGGGGTGGGGGAGGGCGCCGACGACCTGAAACCCTTCGTCCCCGGCGAGTACGCCCGCGCACTCGTGGGAAGAGGGTAGCCGGTGTTCGGTGAGCCCGGCCGTGGCGATCGCATCGCACGGATCGTCGGGGTCCCCCTCCTCATCGTGTTCGTGCTCGTCACCGCGGTCTTCTACGTGATCTTCTCGCACCTGGTCGTCGTCGGCCATTCCATGCTGCCGGCGCTTCGGGACACGGACCGCGTCTTGATCACGAGGGGATACGATACCCCGCAGGTAGGCGATATCGTGGTGGTCCGCGTGACCTCGCCCCACACGGGCGAAGTGGAGGACTTCATCAAGAGGGTCGTGGCCGTCGAGGGGGATACCGTCAGCGTCGTGAGCGGCATCGCCTACGTCAACGGTGCCCGTGAGAGCGCTGTATACGAGGTGCTCACGAGTGATGAGGATGTCACGACCCCCGAAGTCCTCGTGCCGTCGGGATCGATCTACGTGCTCGGCGACAACCGCCCGGCATCGTTCGACAGCCGCTTCTACGGTCCGGTCCCGTTGGGCGCCGCCGTCGGCCGGGTCGTGGCCATCTATGCGCCACTGGACCGGATCGGCACGGTTGACTGACACCCGTATGCCGACCTAGCCTGGTCGGACACGCCGAGGAGGACTCGATGTTCCAGAACCTTACCGAACGACTGCAATCCGTGTTCGCCGACCTGACTGGAAAGGGCCGCCTGTCGGAGGCGGACGTCGATGCCGCCATGCGTGAGATACGTATGGCGCTCCTCGAAGCCGACGTCAACTACAAGGTCGTCAAGTCGTTCGTTGCAAGCGTCCGCGAGCGCGCGATCGGCGCCGAGGTCACATCGTCACTCACACCGGGGCAGACGGTCGTCCGCATCGTACTTGAGGAACTCACGACACTTCTCGGCTCCGGCGAGGCGCGCCTCACGTTCACCGGGCGGATCCCAGGCATCGTCATGCTCGTCGGTCTTCAGGGTTCCGGAAAGACCACCGCGGCCGCCAAACTCGCCAACCTTCTGCGCAAGCAGGGCAAACGCCCGCTCCTCGTCGCATGCGACGTGTATCGCCCCGCAGCGATCGACCAGCTCGAGGCCCTCGGCAAGGAACTCGACATCCCGGTATATCGCGGCGAGGGCGCCGATCCGATCGCGATCGCGAAGGCCGGCGTGAAGTCGGCGATCGATACGATGCGCGATATCGTCATCATCGACACGGCCGGACGCCTGCACGTCGACGAGGAGATGATGGATGAGGCGGCGCGTATCCGTGACGCGGTACGACCCGATCAGATCGTCATGGTGGTCGACGCGATGACCGGCCAGGACGCGGTCACTGCGGCTAGCGCGTTCGCCGAGAGGGTCGCGTTCGACGGCGTCATCATCTCGAAGCTCGATGGCGACGCGCGCGGTGGCGCGGCGCTGTCGGTCAAGAGCGTCACCGGACGCCCGATCCTCTACGCCGGGGTCGGCGAGAAGCTCGACGCGCTCGAGCCGTTCCATCCGGACCGGATGGCCCGCAGGATCCTCGGCATGGGAGACGTCGTTTCGCTTATAGAGAAGGCCCAGGAGACGATGGATGCCGACGACACGGCCGAGATGGAGGAGCGCCTCAAGAAGGCCCAGTTCACCTTCGACGACTTCCTTACGCAGTTGCGCCAAGTCAAGAAGATGGGTGGACTCGGCAGCATCATGAAGATGCTCCCTGGTGCAGGCCAGCTCAAAGAGCTCGCCGACGCCGACATCGACGAGAAGCAGCTCGACCGTACCGCCGCGATCATCCAGTCCATGACCGCCGAGGAGCGTCGTAACCCCAAGATAATCAACGGCTCGCGGCGTGAGCGCATCGCGCGCGGGTCGGGGGCGACCGTCACCGATGTCAATCGCCTGATCAAACAGTTCGATCAGGCGAAGAAGATGATGAAGCAGCTCCAGGGCGGTGGGAGCGGCAAAGGGCGCAAGGGGCGCTTCAAGTTGCCTCCGGGGATGACGCCGCCCTTCTAGAGGAGGCCGGGAGCATCGCCGATGACCGATGGTCACAAGCCTTTGACCCCGTCGAGGGTATGTCATATCATTAGCAGTCGCTTTGTGTTCGCGTGGTCGCTGAGTCGGCCACCCTATCCGGAGGTGAACGTTGGCAGTCAAGATCCGACTTGCGCGCGCTGGTGCGAAGAAGGCCCCCTTCTACCGTATCGTCGCTGCTGATTCCCGCTCCCCGCGTGACGGCAGGTTCCTCGAGATCCTCGGCCGGTACAACCCGCGGACCGAGCCGAGCTTCATCGAACTGGACATCGAGCGCACCGAGGCGTGGATCGCCAAGGGTGCCCAGATGACCGAGACGACTGCCAAGCTCTACGAGATCGCCAAGCACCCGGACGCCGAGGCGCCGGCGCGGGAGACCAAGCCGTCGAAGAAGGCGCAGTCCAAAGCGGCCGAGGAAGCCGCGGCTCCCGCCGAGGAAGCGGCCGCAGAAGAGGTTTCCGAGGAGCCCGCCGAGGCTCCGGAGCCCGAGGCTGCCGCCGAGTCCGAAGCCGAGTAGGCGGAGTCGACGATGTCGCGCACCGCTGACCCGGAATCACTCCTTCGCTACCTCGTGACGTCGCTCGTGGACTCACCTGACGCTGTGAGCATCGCGAAGAAGGTCTCTGGCGGGTCCACCGTCTACGAGATCTCCGTCGACCCCGACGATGTCGGCAAGGTCATCGGGCGACAGGGCCGCATCATCAAGGCGATCAGGACGGTCATCCGTGCAGCCTCGAGCGTGAACGGGGATCACGTCGATGTGGAGGTCTTAGGGTAGGGGAGATGACCGAGACCCCGTTCGTTCCCGTCGCGCGCGTTATCAGGGCTCACGGTACGCGTGGCGAAGTCTCGGTGTCATTCCTCGTGGAGCGGCCGGATGACCTGCCGGAACCTCTCGAGGTGTGGGTCGTCCCGCCGCCCTCTGGCCCGCGCTCCGGGATCATCGAGTCCGTCCGGCCAGGGCCGAAGGGGGACCTGGTCAAACTCACGGGAATCGACGATCGCACCGCGGCCGAGACGCTTCGCGGCTGTATGCTCGTCGCCCGGCCGGACGACCTGCCCGCAGCCCTTACCGAGCCGCCATTCGACCCCGTAGGCATCGAGGTCCACGATGAGAAGCGTGGTCTCATCGGCCAGGTGACGGAGGTCATCGTGACCGGCGCTAACGATGTCTGGATCGTCGAAGGCGGATCCTTCGGCCAGGTGCTGGTCCCCGTCATCGACGATGTCGTCCTCACGATCGACGATGAGGGTCGCTCGGCGGCGGTGAGACTGCTCGACGGTCTCATAGAGGGAGATTGAGACGTGGTCGTCGACGTCATCACGATATTCCCAGAGATGTTCGAGGGACCGATGTCCGTGTCCATCATCGGTTCCGCACGCGAGCGGGGCCTGCTCGAACTGCGCACCCACGATCCACGTGACCATACCTGCGACCGCCACAGAACGACCGATGACTACCCGTACGGTGGCGGCCCGGGCATGGTGATGAAGCCGGAACCTCTCGTTGCGGCCATCAACGCTGCGCGGACCGCAGGTCCGGGCAGCGCACCGGTGGCCATCCTCACGCCGAGCGGCCGGCCGTTCGATCAACAGCAAGCCCATGAGCTTAGCGGTCTCGACAGGCTGATACTCGTGTGCGGTCGCTACGAGGGCATCGACGAGAGGGTCTTCGCCTACGCCGATATGACCATCTCGATCGGTGACTACGTGCTCACCGGGGGCGAGTTGCCGGCGATGGTCGTCATCGACGCGGTCACCCGTCTGCTTCCCGGGGTCCTCGGTGACGAGGCCTCCTCGGCGGACGAGTCGTTCACCGACGGGCTGTTGGAGTATCCTCAGTACACCCGCCCAGCGGAATACGAAGGCATGAGCGTGCCGGACGTGCTTCTCAGCGGCCACCATGCGGCGATCGCCGCGTACCGCCGTGCCGAGGCCATACGCAAGACCGCCCAGGTGAGGCCCGACCTGTTGGTCGCCGCAAACCTGACCGATCACGAGCGTCGTCTCGCCGACGAGGCTCGAAAGGAGACCGACCGTGACTGACGTGGACAGCGAGGAGCGCATGGCCGCCGACAGCGTACCCGGCAGCGCACCGGACGACACGGTGCGCGACGACGTCGCGTCCGAGGAGCCGCCCACGAATGCGGAGTCCGCTAAGCGGGCACCCAGCTTTCTGAGGTGGACGCTCGAGACCATCGTGATGATCGCTCTCGCATTCCTGCTTGCGCAGGGCGTCAAGACGTTCATCCTGCAACCGTTCGTCATCCCCACGGGATCGATGGAGCCCACCATCATGGCTGGTGACCGCGTCCTGGCCGAGAAGGTCACCTACCGGTTCCGGGACCTGAGGGCGGGAGAGATCGTCGTGTTCGACGATCCAACGGGACGCCATCCTCAACTCATCAAACGCGTCATCGCTGTTGGAGGAGAGACGATCGACATCCGTGGAGGCAGGGTATTCGTCGACGGTGCGCGGCTACATGAGCCCTATCTCGATGGAGTACAGACCGATGCGGGCAACGTGCTCATGCCCCTTGAGCTCGCCCCCGATGAGATCTGGCTCATGGGCGACAATCGGCCGGGGAGTGGAGACAGCAGGTTGATCGGAGCAGTGGATGTCTCTCTCGTGCAGGGACGGGCGTTCGCCATCTACTGGCCCCTGAACCGCATGGGCCCTCTGCGCTAGGCGCTTCGTGTGTTCGAAGCCGCCTCTCGGGGCAGGGCGGGACCGCGATGCGAGCCCGTGGAGAGGTTGCGTCCGATACAGGGCCTCGCCTATACTACGCACTTGCGCCTTACCCGCGCACACGAGACCGACGGACACGAACGAAGCCTGAGGATACCGATGAACACGATCCGTGCCATAGAGCAGCAGCAGATTCGAGACGACCTTCCCGAGTTCGGGGTCGGCGACAACGTCAAGGTCCACTACCGTGTCGTCGAAGGGACGCGCGAGCGGATCCAGGTGTTCCAGGGCGTCGTCATACGCCGTCACGGCTCGAGCAACCGCGAGACGTTCACCGTCCGCAAGATCTCCTTCGGCGTCGGCGTCGAGCGTACCTTCCCGGTGCACTCGCCCAAGATCGTCAAGATAGAGATCGCCAGTCGAGGCAAGGTCCGCCGCTCGAAGCTATACTTCCTGCGTGACAAGGTCGGCAAAGCCGCTCGCCTCAAGGAGAAGGCGTACTGAGGCCGCGCCCATTGCGTACCGTTGTTCTCGACAGCCCCGGAAGAACCGGGGCTGTCGCGCGTTATGAAGGTATACTCTGCGTGGAAGTGAGGTATCCCGGCGTGCCACGACCCACCATCTCCGAGTGCAGAGCGATGTTCGCGACGACATCACCGCGCGAGCTGCGGCGACTCGTCTCCGAGTTCGCCGGCGACGACCGTGCGGGGGTGCAGGCCCTCGTCCAGAAGGCCCGCAACGCGATCGCGCTGCACTCGGCAGAGCGACGCCGGCTGCGGGCGATGGCCGAAGTCGAACGGTCGTTGCGCGAAGATGGGTCCCGCGTTGTCGCCGGCCTGGACGAGGTCGGTCGAGGCGCACTTGCCGGTCCTGTCACGGTGGCTGCCGTGGTGTTGCCGCCTGACGCGGTCATCGAGGGACTCAACGACTCCAAGCTTCTCGATCCGACCGCCCGCGAACGCATGGCAGAAGAGATCCGCGCGGTCGCCCAGGCCTTGTTCGTCGCCCATGCAGCCGCTCACATCATCGACGCCATCGGTATCAGTGCCGCCATCCGTGGGGCGATGGAGCACGCGATCGTCCGGCTGCCGGCGCGTCCCGACCATGTGGTCACCGACGGACGCCCGTTCGGCCTGAGCGTTCCGGAGACCGCGATCGTACGCGGAGACTCCTCCGTAGCCGCGATCGCCGCCGCCTCGATCGTCGCGAAAGTCGAGCGCGACACGGTCATGCGCCGGCTTGCGGCCTCGTATCCGCAGTGGTCCTTCGAGTCGAACAAGGGGTACGGCACGTCCGAGCATATAGCCGCCATCTCCGCACGCGGACTGAGCATCGTACACCGGCGCTCCTTCGCTCCGTGCGGAGGCCAGTCCACGCTGTTCTGATCGACCTGATTTGTATCGTGGATAGGCCTGGTTAGTTCCTGGATGTCACCATGTGTCTCCGGAGATTGGAGGACACATGGACCGGAACGAACTTGGTCGTAGGGGTGAGGTCGCTGCGGCCGCCTATCTCGAACGCACGGGCATGTCCGTGATCGAGCGGAACTGGCGATGCGTATCGGGTGAGGCGGACATCGTTGCGCTCGATGGTGAGGTCCTCGTGATCGTCGAGGTGAAGACGCGACGATCCGATGGTGCAGGGAGCGCCGAGGAGGCGGTGTCCCCGACCAAACAGAAGCGGCTCGCGCGCATCGCGCGACACTACATCGCCCATGCCGGACTCGACGGGTGCAACGTCCGGTTCGATGTCATCGCCATCCGCCCGCTCGGCGAAGACCGCGCACTCCTGCGGCACCACAGGGCAGCGTTCGTCTGATGGGCACTATGCACGGACAGGCGTGTATCCAGACCTCCACCCTGGTGGGAACCGAGGCCGTTCCCGTCGAGGTCCAGGTGGATGTCGGAAGCGGATTACCCGCGTTCACGATAGTGGGCCTCGGCGACAGCGCGGTACTCGAGGCACGCGAGCGCGTACGTACCGCTATACGTTCTAACGGATTCCGATTCCCCAACGCTCGCGTGCTGGTGAACCTTGCGCCCGGACCCCTACGCAAGCACGGCACCGGGTTCGATCTGCCGATAGCGTGCGCCGTCCTCGTCGCGACAGGTCAGGTACCCGCAGCGCGTATCGAGGGAGTCCGCATCGTCGGCGAACTCGCGCTCGACGGGTCCGTACGCTCCGTGCCTGGTCTTCTCGCCCACGCCCTCGGCGCACGGCGAGATGGCCTCGAGCTTCTCAGCGCTGCGGACGCCACAGATGTCGCAGGATACCTCGGAGGGTTGGTCTACCGTCCGCTCACCTGCCTGCGAGCCATCACCAACGGTGGGGGACATCCGGTCTCGCACGATCGCATTCGCACGCCGTCGTACCCGGTGCCAGACATATCCGAGGTGGTTGGCCACGCCCTCGCGAAACGTGCTCTGGAGATCGCGGCCGCCGGTGGTCACAACGTGCTCCTCACGGGACCACCGGGTGCCGGAAAGACGATGCTGGCAAGGAGATTGTCAGGCATCCTCCCTCCACTCGACGACGAGGAGCGCTGCGCCACAGCACTCGTGCATTCGGTGGCCGGTCTCGACGAGCGTCCGGTCCTCGCAGGCGCGAGACCGTTCAGGGCACCCCATCACAGTGCATCCATCGCTGGACTCGTCGGCGGGGGTTCGCCCCCGCTGCCGGGTGAGGTGAGTCTCGCTCATAACGGCGTCCTCTTCTTGGATGAACTCCCCGAATTCGGCCCCGCGTCTCTCCAGACACTGCGCCAGCCGATGGAGGATGGTCACATGACCCTCGTCCGAGCCGATGGACGCATCCGGCTGCCAGCGCGGTTCAGCCTCGTCGCTGCAGCGAATCCCTGTCCGTGTGGGCATCACGGGGACCCGGGCCGCGAGTGCAGGTGCACGGAGGCGGTAGTCGCTCGCTACCAGAACCGCATCGGGGGTCCGATCATGGACCGGATCGACCTCGTAGTGGACGTCGAGCGCATCGACCCGGACCTGATCGTGAAGATGCCGGAGGGCGAGTCGAGTCGGGACATAGCCGACCGGGTGCTCGTCGCTCGCGAGCGATCCGCTGCGGAGGGTCGACCGCAGACGGCGCTGCTTTCCGGAAGCCCGCTGCTGGGAGCGTGCCGCATGGACACGGATGCGAGTGACGTCGTTTCGGCGTTCGCGCGCGCTCATCGGCTGTCCGGCCGAGGAGTGACACGGCTGTTGCGGGTCGCGAGGACGATCGCCGATCTCGAAGGGTCCAGAAACGTGGAGACAGCGCACATCGTGGAGGCGGTAGGCTACAGGAAGCATGAGGTGTGACGAGAGTGGCAGCTGGTAGATGGGAGATCGCCGAGACCGATCCGGAGTACCCGGAGTGTCTCAGAGACCTGCAGGACCCGCCGCACGTCCTCTACGGATACGGTGACCCGGCGATGCTCGGCGGTGGTCTTGCGGTCATCGGGTCGCGTAAAGCGACCCCCTACGGCCTGGCGTGCACGAGGCTCTTCGCCGGGTGGGCCGCCTCACGCGCTATCACTGTCGTGTCCGGCGCGGCTATCGGGTGCGATCTCGCGTCCCACCGGACGGCGCTCGATGCTGGAGGTCCCACTGTCGCAGTCCTTCCATGCGGCGCGGACCAGGACTACCCCCTTCGTGCGGCAGACACCCTCGCGGCTGTCCGTACTCGCGGCGCGGTGGTCTCCGAGGCACCGTGGGGCAGCCCTCCAGCACGGTGGACGTTCGTGAGGCGCAACCGTATCATCGCGGCGCTGTCACGCGTCGTGCTCGTCGTGGAAGCCGGACTGCCGAGTGGCACGTTCACTACCGCAGACCATGCCTTGGACATCGGACGGGACGTACTGGCAGTGCCCGGATCGATCTTTGCTCCCGAGTGCCGTGGCTCCAACCGGCTCATCCGTCAAGGGGCCGCTCTGGTAACGGACGTTACAGAACTCGCTGAAGCGTTCGGTAGGGAGACCCTGCCGCTCGTCTGTCCACTCATGAGCTCGGATCGGGTCCTATCTGCGATACGGGCCGACCCTGCGCGGCCTGATGATCTCGCTCATGATCTCGGCATCGATATCGTGGACGTTGTCCGGTCTATCAGTCTCCTCGAGCTGCAAGGACGCGTCGCTCGGTATGGAGATGGGCGGTACGGTCCCATCCAGGCATGATCTCCGCGTTACAATCGAACCTACAAGTCCCTACGGTTCGAGGAGCGCAGTGGCCCCACATACCCCCGTCACCATCATAGGTGGAGGCATAGCCGGGTGCGAGTGCGCCCTCCAGCTCGCGACCCGGGGCATACCCGTGACGCTCCTCGAGATGCGTCCGACAGTGATGGGTCCAGCACACCGCACCGATCACCTCGGCGAACTAGTCTGCTCCAACTCGTTCAAGGGTACCGATCCCACCTCCGCGACAGGAACGCTCAAGAGTGAGCTCGAGCGCCTCGGCTCGCACGTCATGCGAGCTGCCCGCACGTGTGCCGTTCCCGCCGGGGCCGCACTCGCCGTCGACCGGGAGTGCTTCGCCCGGTCCCTCACCGAGTCCGTCGGTGCCCATCCCCTCATCGAGGTGGTGCGCGAGGAAGCGACGTCGATCCCGGACGGAGACGTCGTTGTCGCCACAGGCCCGCTTACGAGTCCGGGTTTCGAGAGAGCGCTTACCGACCTGATAGGGGAGAAGCGACTCGCCTTCTGGGATGCGGCCGCTCCGATCGTCGATGCCGCGACCATAGACAGGTCCGTCGTCTTCGCCGCATCGCGCTACGAGAAGGGAGGGGGGGCAGACTACCTGAACTGCCCGATGGACCGCGAGACTTACGAGCGGTTCATCTCCGAACTTGTGACCGCGCGGCGCGTGACGCTCAAGGAGTTCGAGACCGCAGACCTGTTCCAGGCGTGTCAACCGATCGAGGAGGTCGCCCGGACCGGGCTCGACGCTCCCCGCTACGGTGCACTCAAGCCGGTCGGCCTTAATGATCCGAGGACGGGGGAGCGGCCGTGGGCTGTCGTGCAACTGCGTCCCGAGAACCGTGCCTTGACCGCATACAACCTCGTCGGCTTCCAGACGAATCTCACCTTCTCTGAACAGCGACGCGTCTTCTCCTCGATACCCGGCTTGCGCGATGCCGAGTTCCTCCGGTACGGGGTCATGCACCGCAACACGTTCATCGACGCTCCGAGACTGCTCGATGCCACGCTCGCACTCCACGGAGACCCGCGCGTGAGGTTCGCCGGGCAGATCACGGGGACCGAGGGCTACCTGGAGGCAGCCGCCGGTGGTCTGTTGACCGCGCTCGGCCTCATCGCCGAACGCACCGGGTCTCGACAACCCGTGCTCCCACCGACGACGGCTCTCGGTGCGCTTATCGCGTACGCGACCGATTCGCAGACGACCCGCTACCAGCCGATGCACGTCAACTGGGGGCTTGTCCCACCGCTCGAGCCACCGGTCCGGGGGAAGCGAGCCCGGTACGTCGCCTACGCGTCTCGCGCGGCCGCGGATCTCGGCGAGTACCTCGCTAGCACGGATAGTCCGCCGCACGAACCATGCAGCGAACGGAGTGGGCATGCCGATTGATGCCCACACGCACGTCGAGCTCTTCCTGACGCACCTATCGGTCGAGCGCGGGTACTCCCCGCACACCCTCCGCGCCTACGAGTGTGACTTGCGTCATTACCTCGCATGGGCCGAACAGGCCTGCATCGATCCCCACAGACCGTCTGTTCGCGACGTCCGCCGCTACCTCGCATACCTCGACTCCGCGGGTTATGCCCGCCGGACGATGGCGCGCCGACTCGCTTCTATCCGTGCGTACTTCTCGTTCCTGCACGATGCGTCCGTCATCACCGTCGATCCCACGCAGGGAGTGGGCACGCCCCGGGTCGGTCGCAGGGTCCCGTCGGTCATCCCGTCCGTCGATCTTCGCATCCTGCTCGATGCTCCCGACCCCACGACAGCAGTCGGTCTCAGGGACCGGGCGATCCTGGAACTGCTGTATGCGACAGGTATCCGTGCATCCGAACTCTGCGGACTGACCGTATCGTCGGCAGATCGTGCCAGCGGTACGCTCCGCGTGTTCGGCAAGGGCTCGAAGGAGCGGCTGGTCCCGCTCCATCGGCACTGTGTCGCCCGTCTCACCTCGTACATAGAGAGCGGGCGCCCGTCCCTCACGAAGCGACCGACGGACGCGCTCTTCGTGTCGGTACGCGGTAACCCGCTATCTCCAGACGCCCTGCGCAGGCTCCTCAAGCGCCATCTGGCGGCAGCCGGAGTGTCGCAGGGGTACTCGCCACACACGCTGCGACACTCGTTCGCCACACATATGCTCGAGGAGGGGGCCGACCTCAGGACGGTCCAGGAGCTGCTCGGCCACGTTGCGCTGACAACCACGCAGTTCTATACTCACGTGAGCATGAAGCGGCTGCAAGATGTGCATAGGCAGGCACATCCTCGAGCTTAGTGAACCCGTGGCGCCGGCCGCGAGCGAGGGGCGCATTTTTATGAGGAACGACCCACGGACGGACGTGTCCGCCCTCTGGGCCACGTACAAGGAGACAGGTGACGCGAGCGCACGCGAGCACCTCATCTTGAACTATTCGCCTCTCGTGAAGTACGTCGCTGGACGGATGTCGACGAGTCTTCCTCAGACCGTCGATACTGCCGATCTCGTTAGCTACGGCCTGTTCGGCCTCATCGACGCGATCGAGAAGTTCGACCCTGGCCGAGGTATCAAGTTCGAGACGTACGCGATCGCCCGCATCAAGGGCGCCATAATCGACGAGTTGCGCTCGATGGACTGGGTCCCTCGGTCCGTCCGGTCGCGCGCACGACAGATCGAGAATGCGTATATCGTGCTCGAGAACCGCCTACGGCGGGCTCCCTCCGACGCCGAGGTCGCCGAGGAGATGGGCATCACGCGGGACGATCTCGGCGATATCCTCTCGAAGCTCTCGTATACCTCGGTCGTCTCGTTCGAGGAGCTCTGGGTAGGCGGTGACCGCGAGGAGCGCACGGATGCGGCCGCCTCGATCCCCGATCAAAGCGCCGATGATCCAGTGTCCATGTTCGAGAGCGTGGAGATGCGTGACATCCTCACCTTGGCGATCGAGCGGCTGCCGGAGCGCGAGCGGATAGTCATCGCGCTATACTATTACGAGGGGCTGACGCTGAAAGAGATCGGTCGCGTCCTGGGGGTGACCGAGTCACGCATCAGCCAACTGCACACCAAGGCGGTCCTCCGGTTGCGTGCTCGACTCCACTCCGCCCAGGTGTTCGTGGACTGATACTGCGCGCACGCGGAAGGAAGTGTGGATGTCTCAGCTGAGGATCCTCGTCGTCGAGGACACGCGACTGCTGCGAAAGATATACAGCGAGAAGCTCACTCAAGAGGGGTACGACGTCATCTCCGCCGGGGACGGAATCGAAGCGCTCGAAGTGCTCCGCTCCCAGCCCGTCGATCTCGTCCTGCTCGATCTGATCATGCCGAAGATGAGCGGGCTCGAGGTCCTCGAATCCATGAAGAACGATCCGCGCACGACCCAGGTGCCGGTGCTCATACTCAGCAACCTCGGCCAGCAATCCGACATAGAGCGGGGCCTGGAGCTCGGTGCAGTCGACTACCTGATCAAGAACGAGGCCAAACCCGCCGAGATTGCCGAGAAGATCCGTCTGACCCTCGAGTTCATGGCGGGTCGTGCCGCCGAGGTCACGTCGTACCGCGTCGTGGTCAGGGACCGGGAGATGGATGCGGACCGGCTTATCGAGAACGCCCGTCTCACACGGCGTTTCTGGTGCCCGGCATGTGAGGTCGAACTCGTCATCGAGCTGATCCCACAGGCCGAGAAGACCGGCTGGTTCGACGCTCACATCATCTGCCCGGCGTGCGGTAGGGAATTCGCCTGATCCTGCACGCGCTGTGGTATGATGCTCGGGCTCTTATCACACACGCCCGTCGACTCGTGCAGCGGTGGTGCCTACGCCTAAGTGTGTAGGTCGCTGTCCGGGGAAGACCGCGGGCGGAGGAAGAACCGAACACAAGGAGGTAGTACCATGCCTGTAGTCTCGATGAAGAGTCTTCTCGAGGCCGGTGTCCACTTCGGACATCAGACCCGTCGCTGGAACCCGAAGATGCAGCCGTACATCTTCACGGAGCGCAGCGGTATCTACATCTTCGATCTCCAGCGTACCCTGCGTGAACTAGACACGGCGTACCGCTTCGCCCGTGACATCGCCGCCCGAGGAGGTTCGATCCTCTTCGTCGGCACCAAGAAGCAGGCGCAGGAGCCCATCCAGTCCGAGGCGGAGCGCTCGGGGAGCCCGTACGTCAACCAGCGCTGGCTCGGCGGCATGCTGACGAACTTCGTCACGATGCGTACGCGTATCGACCGCCTCATCGAGATCGAGACGATGGAAGAGGACGGCACGATGTCCGCCTTGCCCAAGAAGGAACAGATCCTCCTCGGCAAGGAGCGTGCGAAGCTCGAGCGGAACCTGTCGGGCATCCGCGAGATGAAGAGTCCGCCCGCCGCCGTCTTCGTGGTGGACACCAAGCGTGAGGCCATCGCCGTAGCGGAGGCCCGCAGGCTCAACATCCCCATCATCGGCCTGGTGGACACCAACGCCGATCCCGACGAGGTCGACTACGTCATTCCCGCGAACGATGACGCGATCAGGTCGGTAGGGCTCATGTGCCGCGTCGTCGCAGACGCGATCATCGAGGGCAGGGCCGCGCTCGAAGGTCCCGCCGCCGTCGAACCGTCACCGGTACCGGCCTCCGCGCCAGCAGTGGCCGAGGAGTCCGCTCCTTCCGAAGAGCCCGCGACAGCAGTGGCCGAGGAGCCCGCCGCCGAAACCCCGGCCACCGAGAGCCAGTCCACAGATACGCCGGAGCAGCCGGCTGCCGAGTAGCCCGCCAGCGCACGAAGGATCCGGACGATCGCATACGGAGGGATGCCCCCATGGATATAACTGCCAAGATGGTCAAAGACCTGCGTGAGTGCACCGGCGCGGGAATGATGGACTGCAAGAAGGCTCTCGCAGAGACCGGTGGCGACATGGAAGCCGCCATCGACTTGCTCCGTACCAAGGGCCTCGCAGCGCTCGCCAAGAAGGCGGGACGCGCCACCAATGAGGGCATCATCGGTGGATACGTATCGAGCGACCGTCGTGTCGGAGCCCTCGTCGAGGTGAACTGCGAGACTGATTTCGTCGCACGCAACGCTGATTTCAAGGCGTTCGTCGCCGAGGTCGCCACGCATGTGGCCGAGGCCGCACCTTCGGACGTGGCTGACCTGATGACCCAGACCTTCACCGGCCGCGATGCGACCTTCGAAGAAGTGCTCGGGGAGACCGTCGGCAAGATCGGGGAGAACATACAGGTTCCCCGTTTCGCTCGCTACGAGCTCTCCGCTAGCGCGGGGGCGATCGCCGTCTACGTCCACGGTGTCGGCAACATCGGCGTGATGGTCGAGGTCGCCGCCTCTGACGACGCTATCGCCGCCTCCGAGGTGTTGGCCGCCTTCTCGCGCGACATCGCCATGCAGGTCGCAGCCGCGGCTCCGATCGCAGTACGCAGGGACGAGATCCCATCCAGCGTCGTCGACCACGAGATGGATATCTACAAGGCTCAGGCCGCCGAGAGCGGCAAGCCGGAAGCCATCCAGGAGAAGATAGCCACCGGTCGTCTCGACAAGTTCTACAAGGAGGTCTGTCTCCTCGAGCAGGACTTCGTCAAAGACCCCGACGTCTCGGTGACCGACTACCTCCAGCGAACCGCCAAGGAGCTCGGCGGGTCGATCGAGATCGTGCGCTTCGAGCGCTTCGTGCTCGGACAGACCGCAGCATCGGACGAGTAGCATCGCATCGTCACCGGTGCTGGTGATATCCAACGGGCCGGTGCACCAGCGCCGGCCCGTGTGCTGTATGCTGTCACAGAATAGGTGAGGGTCTGCCGATCGAGGACAAGGGGGCAGGGTGGAGCAGTTCCACTTTCAAAGGGTCTTACTGAAGTTGTCCGGCGAGGCCCTCATGGGCGAGGCACACAACGGGATCGATCCTGCAGTGCTCGAGATGCTCTCCTCGCAGATCAAGCCGGTGGTGGACGCGGGTGTCCAGGTTGCGATCGTCGTAGGCGGCGGTAATATCTTCCGAGGGCTCGCTGCCGCCTCGGCCGGCATGGACCGCGCCCAAGCCGACTACATGGGCATGCTCGCGACCGTTATGAACTCCCTCGCGCTGCAGGACTCGCTCGAGCGTCACGGCGTGTTCACCCGGGTCATGTCCGCTATCGAGATGCAAGCGGTGGCCGAGCCCTACATACGCCGCCGTGCGATACGCCACATCGAGAAGGGACGGGTCGTCATCTTCGCTGCGGGTACCGGTAACCCGTACTTCACCACCGACACCACTGCCGCCCTTCGAGCACTCGAGATCAACGCCGACTGCATCATGAAGGCCACCAAGGTCGACGGGGTCTACGACGACGACCCCAACACCAACCCTGACGCGGTCAAGTTCGATGAACTCCCTTACATCGAGGTGCTCAACCGAGGGCTGAGGGTGATGGACAACACCGCGATATCGCTGTGTATGGACAACGGACTACCCATCCTCGTTTTCAACATGGAGACCGAGGGCAACATCAAACGTGCACTTATGGGAGAGCGGGTCGGCACGATCGTGAGGGGAGACATCCTATGATCGCTGAAACAATCAGAGACACATCGGTACACATGGACAAGACCCTTTCCGCACTCGCGCACGAGTTCGCCACGGTGCGGACCGGTCGTGCGTCAGGCTCCATCCTCGAAAAGATCATGGTGGAGTACTACGGCACCCCGACGCCCCTGCAGCAACTCGCGACGATCAACGCTCCCGAACCACAGCTTCTGGTGGTACAGCCTTACGACAGGACAGCGATGGGCGCGATCGAGAAGGCGATCCGCTCCGCGGACCTCGGCCTCAATCCCGCCAATGACGGCCAGATGATCCGCGTTCCCTTCCCGCCTCTCACAGAGGAGCGCCGTGTCGAGCTGGTCAAGGTGTGCCGGGGCTACGCGGAAGAGGCTCGCGTAGCATGCCGCAACATCCGCCGGGACGCCAACGAGAAACTCAAGCGCGCCGAGCGCGACGGGGATATCACTCAGGACGAGTTGCACCGCGCCGAGGCCGAGGTCCAGAAGATCACCGACGCACACGTCGCAGAGATCGATGAGGCCCTCAAGCGCAAAGAGGCCGAGATCATGGAGGTGTAGGAGCTGTATGGCTGCCCCCTCCGGGGAGGGGAGTACGTTCTTCGGCGACCCTCCCGGTCCTGAGCTCCTCGACCGAATCGATCCAGCACAGCTTCCGAGCCACGTCGCCGTCATCATGGACGGCAACGGCCGCTGGGCTGCCGCGCGCGGTCTGCCGCGTGTGGCCGGGCACCGCGCGGGGGCGAAGGCCGTCCGCGAACTGATCGCCGGGGCCATCGAGCTGGGCATCCCGGCGCTCACCATCTACTCGTTCTCCTCGGAGAATTGGTCACGCCCGGAAGACGAGGTCTCCGGGCTCATGCGCCTATTCGTCGAGGTACTCGAGCGCGAGCTGGCGAGCCTTGAACGGATGGGGGTGCGCGTCCGTGTCGCCGGTCGCCTCGAGGAGCTTCCGCCCGAGACCGCCGAGGCCTTCCTGCGCACCGTCGAAAGGACGGCGGGGTTCGACGCTCTGACGCTCGTCGTCGCACTCAACTACGGTGGCCGTGAGGAGATCGTCCACGCCATGCGCTCTATCGCCGACGAGGTCGCTGCGGGGAGCCTCGCGCCCGCCGATATCAAGGAGCCGACCGTCGCATCCCACCTGTACGTTCCTGACGTGCCCGACCCCGACCTCGTCGTACGGACGAGTGGGGAGATGCGCGTCTCGAACTTCCTGCTGTGGCAGATCGCCTACGCCGAGTTCTACGTCACCGACGTACTGTGGCCCGATTTCGACCGCTACGAACTGCTCCGCGCGATCGCTGAATTCCAGTCGCGTTCGCGGCGTTTCGGGGGCAGATAGCGTGACGGCACAGCCCGATCAGGTGCGAGGCGGCATCCGCGGACGCTTCTCGACGCTCCCCGTCCGGCTCGCTACCGGGATCCTCTACGCGGCGACGTTCATCGGCGCGATGGCGTGGGGCAACCCCTACGCGGTCGCTGCCGTGTGTGCCTTGTTCGCGGGCGGCGCGGTCGACGAGTTCATCAGGATCGCGCATCGAGCGGAAGTTGGGGGCCGAGACCTTCTCGCAGTCGGTGCCGCTGTCGCGCTCCCGTTCATGGTCGCGGCCGAGGGGACCGCGGTCTTCCCGATCGCGTTCACGGTGGTGCTCATCATCGTCACGATACGGCACGTAGCTCAGCGCAGGCCCTCGATCGCACACTCCGCGCTGACGGTCTTCGGGATGGTCTACGTTGGCTTCTCGCTCAGCCATCTCGTCCTCATCCGTGCGCTGGACGATGGCGTCTTCTGGGCGCTGACCGTGCTTGTCAGCGTGTGGGCGAACGACGTTTTCGCATACCTTGCAGGATCAGCGATCGGTCGCCACAAGATGGCCCCCCGCATCTCGCCTAAGAAAACGTGGGAAGGGTTCATCGCCGGCACGCTCGCCTCGATCGCCGTCTGGGTCGGGGTCGGGTTTCTCGCAGACCTTCCGCTGAGCCTGGGAGTCCTCGCGGCGGTCGGGTTCGTCCTCGGCCTCGTAGGTGTCGGAGGCGACCTGTTCGAGTCCCGCATCAAGCGTGAAGTGGGTGTCAAGGACTCCGGGAACGTCCTGCCTGGCCACGGTGGGTTCCTCGACCGGGTCGACAGCCTTCTCGCCGTCTCTGTGGTCGGTTACTACATCCTCGTCGCCGTGGGTGTGTCGTGAGCGCCCGGGTCAGGATCGCGATACTCGGCTCGACCGGCTCGATAGGCCGGCAGGCTCTCGAGATCGCGGCGGCTCACCCCGACCGGATCGAGGTCGTCGCCCTGGCGGCGCACTCTTCCGCCGAGTCGATCGCCTCACAGGTGCGCACCTTCCGGGTCCGACATGTCGCTCTCGGAGACGGGGCCGCAGCTGCACGCGCGGCATCGCTCGTCTCCGATCTCGACATCGACGTCGAGGTCGGGCCCGACGCGGTCGCGATGCTGCCCGAGATAGCCGGAGCCGATATCGTCATCAACGCGCTTGTCGGCGCCGCCGGACTTCGCGCCACGCTGCGCACACTCGATTCCGGGGCGATCCTCGCACTGGCGAACAAGGAGTCCCTCGTCGTCGGCGGCGAGCTCGTGACGGGACGTGCCGGGCCCGGACAGATGATTCCCGTGGACTCCGAGCACTCGGCGATCTACCAGTGCCTTCTCGGCGAGGATGAGCGCGATGTCGCAGCAATCTGGCTCACTGCGAGCGGAGGCCCGTTCCGGGGGCGGATTCGCGACGAACTAGCGGACATCTCCCCGGCCGAAGCGCTCGCGCACCCTACGTGGACGATGGGACCGAAGATCACCATCGACTCGGCCACGCTCATGAACAAGGGGCTCGAGGCCATCGAGGCGCACCACCTCTTCGACGTGGGGTACGACCGCATCCGCATCGTCGTACACCCGCAGTCGTGTATCCACTCGATGGTCGAGTACGTCGACGGCTCGGTGAAGGCCCACCTCGGCGTCACGGATATGCGGATCCCGATACAGTACGCTATCAGCCACCCCCGCCGCTGGCCCGCTCCGGTCGAGCCGGTCGACTTCACGAAGCTCGGCTCGCTCGATTTCGAGCCTCCGGACCTCGAGACGTTCCGCTGTCTCGCTCTCGCGCTCGAGGCCGGTCGTGCGGGGGGCACCATGCCGGCGGTCATGAACGCCGCGAACGAGGTGGCCGTCGCAGCGTTCCTGGACGGTTCGTGCCGGTTCACCGATATCGACACCACGGTGGAGCGCATCATGATCGCCCACACCGTCGAGGCACTCGAGTCGGTCGAGCAGCTCGAGGCGCTCGATGCGTGGGCGCGCGGGCGCGCGCGGAAAGAGTGCACGTAGCCATGGCGCATCGTTTGCACACGCATCATCCTGTTGGATACGAGATCCGGATCGCTACTGAGGAGTCCAGCACATGCCTGAAGCTCTGACCACCATACTCTGGGGTGTCCTCACCTTCTCCATCCTCGTGGTCCTGCACGAGGGTGGTCACTTCGTAGCCGCACGAGCGTTCGGCGTGAAGGTCCATGAGTTCATGGTAGGCCTGCCAGGACCAGCCGTACGGCTGCACACCAAGTCGGGCACCGCGTTCGGGCTTACCGCGATCCCGCTCGGCGGCTACGTCCGCATAGCCGGGATGGAACCCGGTCCTGAAGACCCGCTCCTCGCACCGGCGCTGCGGGCTACGTCGGCCGAGGGCCGCATCGACGCGAGCCGTCTCGCCAGCATCATCGGCGTGCCCACAGACCGGGCCTCATCGCTCCTCGTTACCCTCGCTGACTGGGGCGCGATCACGCCCGCCGAGGACGACGACTTCAGCTACGTCTCGACCATCAGCGCCACGTACGATGACGACGCCGAGGAGCTTCTCGCCAACGCACGCTCGGTGACGTACCGCGCGCTCACCACATGGAAGCGGCTCGTCGTGCTATCCGCGGGCGTCCTCGTGAACCTCGTTGCGGCAGTCCTCGTCTTCACCGTCGTCCTGTCCATCTGGGGCTACTACACCCAATCCCTCACCCTCTACGACGTCCAACCCGACTCCGCGGCAGCAGAGGTCGGCATGGAGCCGGGGGACCGGATCGTCGCGTTCGATGGCGAGCCTGTCGCAGATTGGCAAGAGCTGACAGGGGCCATCTCTCAGAGGGAGCCCGGGGACGCGGTCACCGTAGACTACGTTCGCAACAGCACCAGGCTGAGCGGGGAGGGGATACTCGGGGCTACTCCTCACGGTACCCCGATGCTCGGGATCGTCTCCGACGTCGACCATGTGAGCCTCTCCGTGCCTGGCGCGCTCGTCGAGAGCTTCCGTCTCGTCGGCCTCGTGTTCGAGGCTATCGCGCGTTTCTTCAACCCGGACACGTTCGCCGAGGCCGCCGAGGGTGCCCGCAGCGTCGTCGGCATCACCGTCGAGGTCGCCGAAGCTGCACGCACCGGTCCGCTCAACTACGCGTGGATCGTCGCACTCCTCTCACTCTCTCTCGGCGTCATGAACATCCTGCCTATCCCACCCCTCGACGGAGGCCGGATGCTCATTGAGATCATCGAGAAGGTGGCAGGGCGTCCTCTCGAACGGAAGCTCGCGATCGGCGTGAGTATCACCGGAGCACTCCTGCTCTTCACCCTCATCGGCGTCCTCATGTATGCCGACGTCATGCGATACTTCGTGCAGTGAGTGACCCCGAGGAGTTGGCTGTGATGGTCGCACGAGGTGAAACGAGAACGGTACGCGTGGGCGGAGTCGTGATCGGCGGCGGCGCACCCATCGCCGTGCAATCGATGACCACCGCAGACACGGGCGATCCGGCCGCCACCCTCGCCCAGATCGCGGAACTCGCAGCTGCGGGCTGTGAGATCGTCCGGGTCGCAGTGGTTCACGCAGACGTCCTCGACGGGTTCGCGGCCATCTGCGCCGCTTCGCCGCTACCCGTCGTCGCCGACATCCACTTCGACCACGAACTCGCCATCGAGGCGGCGGTGCGTGGCGCTGCTAAACTCCGCATCAACCCCGGCAACATCGGCTCGCTCGACAAGGTCGACGCCGTGATCGACGCGGCAGGGGAGGCGGGGATCCCCATCAGGATCGGTGTCAACGCCGGTTCTCTCGCCGAGGAGTACCGGGACCGCGATTGGCCGCTGCCGGACAAACTCGTTGCGAGCGCCGTCGCGTTCACCGAGCACTTCGAGTCACGCGACTTCACCGACATCGTGCTCTCGGCCAAAGCGTCGAGCGTCGTCTCCACCGTGCAGGCGTACCGCGCGCTCGCCAAGCTCGTCTCCTACCCGCTGCACATCGGCGTCACCGAGGCCGGTACCTCGCTTTCCGGCACGGTCAAGTCCGCGGTCGGCCTCGGCGTCCTGCTCGCAGAGGGCATCGGAGACACCATTCGCGTATCGCTGACCGCAGATCCTGTCGATGAGGTCCTCGTGGCCTGGGAGATCCTCGCCGCGCTCGATTTGAGGCGTCGCACTGCCGAGCTCGTCAGTTGTCCGACGTGCGCTCGCTGCCAGATCGACCTGATACCGATCGCAGAAGAGATCGACCGCCGCCTACGCGAGCGGCCGAGCGCGCTCAAGGTCGCGGTGATGGGTTGCGTCGTCAACGGGCCGGGTGAGGCGCGCGAGGCCGACATCGGCGTCGCCGCGGGTCAGGGTGTCGGACTCATCTTCGCTAAAGGCGAACCGCTCAGGAAGGTCCCCGAGGCCGATATCGTCGATGCGCTCATGGAGGAGATCGACCGCATCGAAGGTCGCACGCCGTGAGTATCGGGTAGAATCGGCCAACAGCACATATGGGCGCGCCGCGAGAGGCGTGCCTGCCACGATGTACGCCGTAGCCGCCACCCGGGAGGTCGAACCACGTGCCACGTGACCGAGTCGCACTTCGAGCCAACTCGCTGTACGCACCGACACTCAAGGAGGTGCCTGCCGAGGCCGAGATCGCATCACACCGCCTTATGTTGCGCGCCGGGCTCATCCGTAAAGCAGCGGCCGGCATCTACTCGTTCCTCCCGCTCGGATATCGCAGCGTGCGCAAGGTCGAACAGATCGTGCGTGAGGAGATGGACACTATCGGCTCTCAGGAGCTTCTCCTGCCCATCGTTCAACCCGCGGAGTTGTGGCACGAGTCGGGCCGCTGGACCGAGTACGGCCCCGAGCTCGCACGCCTCACCGATCGTGCCGGCCGGGACTTCTGCCTTGGTCCTACCCACGAAGAGATCATCACCGCTCTTGTCCGTAACGAAGTGCGCTCCTACCGGGAGCTACCGCTCTCGCTCTACCAGATGAACATGAAGTTCCGCGACGAGATCCGCCCCCGCTTCGGTCTCCTGAGGGGCCGCGAGTTCATCATGAAGGACGCATACTCCTTCCACGCCACCCAAGAGTCCCTGCAGGAGCACTACGATGAGCAGGCCGGGGCGTACGGGCGCATCTGCGACCGTCTCGGCCTCATATGGCGTCCTGTCGCCGCCGAGTCCGGACAGATCGGCGGGAGCGTGACGACCGAGTTCATGGCGCTCGCCGACTCCGGCGAGGCCGAGCTCGTCTACTGCGCGTGCGGGTGGGCGGCGAACGTCGATGCTGCCGAGGCCGTCGTCCCCCGCAGCCCGGCGGTGACCGAGCCGCGCGACCTCGAAAAGGTTCCCACGCCTGGCTTGCGCACCATCGCTGAGCTCGCGGCAGCCTTCGACATCTCCGAGCACGATACCGTCAAGACGATGGCCGGCAAGACGCCCGACGGGCGTCTCGTGTTCTTCTGCGTCCCTGGCGACCGGGAGTTGAACCCCGTCAAAGCCGGCTGGGCCGTTCCCGGTGTCGAACTCCTCGACGAGGAGGAGTTCGCTGCGTACGCCATCCCCAAGGGCTCCCTCGGCCCCGTTCACCCGCCCGAAGGGACCTTCGTGGTAGCCGACCGCTCGCTTGAAGTGGAGGTCGCCTGGGTTACCGGTGCCAACGAGGAGGACTTCCACTACCTCGGCGCTATGCCGGGGCGTGACTTCCAGGTCGACCAGTGGACCGACCTCGTCGTCGCCCGGCCCGGCGACGACTGTCCGGAGTGCGGCGGCACCCTCGAGGGGGCCCGCGGCATCGAAGTCTCTCAGGTCTTCCAGCTCGGCACGAAGTACTCCCAAGCGATGGGCGCCACGTTCACCGCCGAGGACGGATCGGAGAAGCCTTTCGTGATGGGCTGCTACGGCGTCGGCATCACGCGTTCGCTGGCTGCCGTCATCGAGCAACACCACGACGAACACGGCATCGTCTGGCCGATGAGCGTCGCACCGCTTCACGTCGCCGTCATCCCGCTGTCTGTCGGGGACGACGTCGTCTACCCGGTGGCGGAACAGCTCTGGAGCACGCTCGCAGGCCGAGGTGTGGAGACGGTCATCGACGACCGCGACGAGCGTGCCGGTGTGAAATTCGCCGACAACGAGCTCATCGGCTATCCCATCCAGGTCGTGGTAGGGAAGAAGGGTGTGGCCGGAGGCATAGTCGAGATCAAGAACCGGTCGACCGGCGAGCGAACCGAAGTCGCCATCGATGAGGCCGCTGATGTCGTCACGGCGATCGTGGAGGCGGCTCTGGCCCCGTAGGGAGCGTCATGGAGAAACGGAAAGACCTCAGCTGCGGTATACCCGCACTCGACGCCGTGCTCGAAGGCGTGTGGGCGGGCGACAATATCGTCCTGCAGGTCGACCAGCTCGACGACTTTCGAGCGTTCGCAGACCGCTACTGCCGGTACACCCAGGAGGCCGGCCGTAAGCTCGTGTACTTCCGATTCGCCGACCACCAGTCGCTGCTTCCCGACGACGTACCTGCCGAGATCCATGAACTCGACCCGCGCGCAGGGTTCGAGCAGTTCATCTCGCAGATTCTCACCATCATCGACCGCAACGGCCATGACAGCGTCTACTACCTCTTCGACTCCCTCTCCGGACTCGCTATCGACTGGTACTCGGACAGGATGCTCGGCAACTTCTTCAGGTTGACCTGCCCGTACCTCTACGACTACGACACCGTCGCGCTCTTCGTGCTCGTCCGTGACGTGCCCGCCCCGCTCGGCTCGCGCGTCATCCATGACACTGCCCAGATCGTCCTCGACGTCTACCGGAGCGCCGAGAGCATCTATGTGCTGCCGCTCAAGGTGTGGGAGCGCAGCTCGCCCACCATGTACATGTTGCACTCGTGGGACGGAGACGAGGTCAAGCCGGTCACCCAGAGCGTGGTTCTGGCGGAGATACTCTCGAAGACACCTCAGCCCTGGGTCGACCCGAGTGCCGACCTCCCCGGCCCGTGGACGCAGACGTTCATGGAGGCGCAAGGACTCAGCACCTGTCCGCCAGAAGGCGAGGGACCGGAAGGAGACGTCGCCGCGCTCACCGACCGTCTCATCCGCATGCTCCTCAGCCGCGACGAGAACGAAGAGCTCTTCAAGTTGTGCTCCGAGTACTTCGATATCGAGGACCTCATCGCGATAGGGAAGCGCATGGTCGGCACCGGCCTCGTCGGCGGCAAGTCGGTCGGCATGCTGTTGGCCCGCAAGATCCTCGTACGCAACGCTCCGCACCTCGCTGAACGACTCGAGTTCCACGACTCCTTCTACGTGGGTTCCGACGTCTTCTACAGCTACCTCGTCTTGAACGACTGCTGGTGGGAGCGCCATCACCTCAGGGGTGCCGAGGACTTCTACGAGCGCGCCGACAGATTGCGCGAGAAGTTGCGTCTCGGCACCTTCCCGCCGAGCACCGTCGCGCAGTTCCGCGAGATCCTCGAGTATTTCGGACAGTCGCCGATCATAGTCCGCTCCTCGAGTTTGCTCGAGGACGCCTACGGCAACTCGTTCTCCGGTAAGTACGAGAGCGTGTTCTGCCCGAATCAGGGTAATCCCGAGGAACGCCTCTTCAACTTCATGGAGGCTGTACGCACCATCTACGCGAGCACGATGAGCACCGAGGCGCTGTCCTACCGCAAACACCGTGGCCTTCTCCACCGCGACGAACAGATGGCCCTCCTCGTCCAGCGGGTCTCGGGCCAGTTCTACGACGGCCTCTACTTCCCGCACATCGGAGGAGTCGGCTACTCGTTCAACCCGTACGTCTGGAGCACGAAGATCGATCCCGCCCAGGGCCTACTCCGTTTGGTCTTCGGCCTCGGCACGCGCGCGGTCGACCGCCATGACGACGACTACACGAGGGTCGTCGCCCTCAACGCGCCGATGCTTCGGCCCGGCGACTCCTCGGACGAGGTCCGCAAGTACAGCCAACACATCGTCAACGTACTCGACCTTACCGAGAACGCTCACGTGTCACGGCGTTTCGAGGACGTCGCCGCATCTGCGAGCGCCTTACCGATCGAGATGGTCGCGTCCAGGGACACCGAGATGGAGGCACGCGCACGCGAAGCAGGCGTGACCGATATCTTCCCGTACGTGCTGACCTTCAAGAAGCTGCTCACCGAGACCACCTACACCGCCGACATGCGCGACATGATGCGCGTCATCGCTGACGCATACCGCCACCCCGTCGACATCGAGTTCACGGTGAACTTCCTCGCCGACGACGACTACCGCATCAACCTCCTGCAGTGCCGTCCGTTCCACTTCGCCGAGAAGCTCACGCACGTCCGTTCGCCCGGCCGGATATCGGCAGAGGACATCGTCGTCCAGACGAATGGACCGCTCATCGGCCAGAGTGTGGCGACCGAGGTCGACCGGCTCGTCTACATCTCGCCCGAGAAGTACGGCGCGCTTCCGCTCGCCGAGCGCTACGACGTCGCACGTCTCATCGGCCGGGTCACCAACCATCCCGAGCGGCTCCACACCACCGTGCTCATCGGCCCCGGCCGGTGGGGGACGAGCATGCCGGAGCTCGGCATCCCAGTCCGGCTCTCGCAGATCAAGAACGTCTCGATGCTCTGTGAGGTCGCGAAGATGCACGAAGGACTCACTCCGGACCTCTCGCTCGGCACCCACTTCTTCAACGATCTCGTCGACCTCGACATCGGCTACATGGGGGTATCTCCCGACCGGCAAGGCTCGGTCCTCAACACCGGACTCCTCGAACGGTGTCCCAATCGATTCGCCGACCTCGTGCCGGATGCGCCACCCGAGGCTGCAGACCTCATCCATGTCATCGACGCCGCCGACCTGGAGGGCCGGTGGGTCTTCCTGTGGGCAGACATGCTGTCGCAGGAAGGCGCCATCTACCTGTCCGATGCGTGCGAACTCGGCGAGGACGGATGCTGACGACTGCGGGGAGGCTTGCCTGGTGCCCTGGCACTGGCGCTCTCACAACCGTCGGTTTACCATACGCACCACGCATCACACGATGACCGCGGCCAGTGGGAGGGAACGCATGTCTGAGAGCGCACGTGAACTCATCGAACAGATCGGTAGCCGGAACCCGGGAGAACCCGAGTTCATGCAGGCGGTCACGGAGGTCGTGGAGTCGTGCTCTGCAGTGCTCGACAAGCACCCCGAGTACCGCGAGACGCGGATGATCGAGCGCATGGCCGAGCCGGAGCGCGTCATCATCTTCCGCGTGCCCTGGCAGGACGATGGGGGCACCTATCAGGTCAACCGCGCGTACCGCGTCGAGTTCAACAGCGCCCTCGGCCCGTACAAGGGGGGGCTGCGGTTCCACCCGTCGGTCAACCTCTCGATACTCAAGTTCCTCGGCTTCGAGCAGATCTTCAAGAACGCACTCACCACTCTGCCGATGGGTGGCGGAAAGGGTGGCTCTGACTTCGATCCGAAGGGCAAGAGCGACGGAGAGGTCATGCGGTTCTGCCAGAGTCTCATGACCGAACTCTCGCGCCACATCGGACCCGACACCGACGTGCCCGCCGGTGACATCGGCGTGGGAGGCCGCGAGATCGGCTACATGTTCGGACAGTACAAGCGCGTGCGCAACGAGTTCACCGGCGTGCTGACCGGTAAGGGTCTGGCGTGGGGCGGCTCGCTTATCCGACCCGAGGCCACCGGCTACGGGTGCGTGTACTTCGCCGCCGAGATGCTGGCAACGCGGGGAGACGACTTCCACGGCAAGACGTGTCTCGTCTCGGGTAGCGGCAACGTCGCTCAGTACACCATCGAGAAGCTGCTCGACCTCGGCGGGATGCCGGTGACGGTATCCGACTCGGGTGGGTTCATCCACGACGAGGCCGGCATCGACCGCGAGAAGCTCGCCTACATCATGGAGCTCAAGAACATCCGCCGCGGCCGCATCAGCGAGTACGCCGACCGCTATTCCAGCGCGACGTACACGCCGGTCGACCCCGACCTCGACCACAATCCGCTCTGGGACATCAAGGCGGCGTGCGCGTTCCCCTCGGCAACGCAGAACGAGATCAACGGCAAGGACGCTGCCAACCTGCTCGCCAACGGCGTCATGCTGGTCTCGGAGGGAGCGAACATGCCCTCCAACGGTGAGGCGGTCGACCAGTTCATCGACGCCGGCATCCTCTACGGTCCCGGCAAAGCAGCCAACGCTGGCGGCGTGGCGACCTCTGGCCTCGAGATGACCCAGAACAGCATGCGGCTTGCGTGGTCTCGCGAAGAGGTCGACGAGCGCCTTCAGACGATCATGAAGAATATCCATGCGTCGTGCGTCGTCGCGGCCGAGGAGTACGGCACGCCCGGCAACTACGTCAATGGGGCGAACATCGCCGGCTTCCTGAAGGTCGCCGGTGCGATGCGCGACCAGGG
>SKMN01000064.1 GCA_007121015.1 Coriobacteriia bacterium | reverse complement strand
GTCGCGAGCGGGGAGCGCTGGTATGCCGCGGGAGCGGGCCTCGCGCTGGCGGCGACCGCGGCGGCACTGCTCGCGTGGGCCGACGCCCCGGCCGCGGCGACCGTAGGTGTGATGACACTCGTCTCGGCAGGACTCCTGGCTCCTACGGCGCGCACACGGACCGGCATCGCGCCCCCGTTCGCGGCGGCGGGTATCGTGACAGCCTTCGGCACCGCGGTCCTCGGCATGGCGTCCATCGCGGGCATGCTGTCGCCGGGGTCGTGGGCCGACGTCGGCCAGTGGGGCGCGGCGGCGACGATGCTTTGGCTCGGCGGGACGCTCGCGTGCATCTCGGTGCGGTACCGTATCGAGGCTGCCGAGTACCTCGGCGGCTTCGCGGTGCTGGTAGCGGCGTGGCTCGCGCTCGGCGCGGCCGAGGTGTCGGTGACGGCGCCCTTCGCCGCGTTCGCCGGTGTCTACGTCGCGTTGACCGCGGCGCGCTGGACCGCCGCCGGCCCCGGTCGTCGCACAGGCCCCGCCGCCGGCTGGATCGCGACCGTCGTGTTCGTCGGCATCCCGGTGGTGGCCGCGCTCGCCGCGCGCACCCCGGCTGACGTGTGGGTGAACGCCCTGTGGGCGGTCGGACTCGCGCTCGTCGCGATCGCCGCAGGCATCGTGGTGCGGGTGCGTGCCTACCTCTTCGGCGGGGTGGCCGGACTCGTGGCGGTCTCGGTGTGGCGGTCGTTCTTCGTGCTCGTCGAGTTCTGGTGGGTCGTCCTCGGCGTCATCGGCCTGGTGATGCTCGTGATCGCGCTGACGTGGGAGCGCCAGCAGCTGGTGCTCAGGCGCACCGGGTCCCGGATGCAGGAGTTCTTCGACGACTGGCAGTGACGTCTCGCGCCTCGGCATGGTCGGTCAGTCCCCAGCCGGACGCACGCATCATCATGTCGGTCCCACGGGTATACTGGACACGTGTCCGCCCGGCACCATGTCCGCCCGGTACCGTCCGGTCCGTTCGACAGAGAGGGGTTCGCCCGTGAAGTTCGTCATCCGGCTGCTCATATCGGCGGCCGTCATATTCGGCGTCGCGTACCTGTCCGGCGGATGGCTGCTGAGCGTAGAGGACTTCATGGCGGCCTTCTGGGCGGCGCTCGTGCTCTCGGTCGTCAACGCGGTGGTGCGGCCGATCGTCGGCCTGCTCTCCCTTCCCATCACGATGCTCACCTTCGGGCTGTTCGCGCTCGTCCTGAACGCGCTCATGATCTACCTCGTGGCATGGGTCGTGCCGGGCGTGGGCACGACCGGGTTCTTTCCCACGCTGCTCGCGGCCATCATCATCTCGATCTCGACCGCGGTCCTCTCCTCCGCGGTTAAGGACTGAGCCGTCGTGGCCGAGGAGTGCACCGCTATCCCTAACGGCGAAGACGAGCCCAGCGGGACCCGCAAACTGCCGGAACTCGTCGTCATCACCGGGCTTTCCGGGGCCGGCCGAAGCGAAGCGATCCACACGTTCGAGGACCTCGGCTACTTCTGTATCGACAACCTCCCGCCGACGTTCATCCCCCAGATCGTCGACCTCGCCCGCCTTCCCGGCAGCCGCATCCGCCGCATCGCGGTGGTGTGCGACGTGCGAGCAAAGGAGTTCTTCGACCAGCTCTCCGGCGAACTCGCTCACCTGGAGGAGAGCGGCGTCCCCTTCACGCTCCTGTTCCTCGAGGCCGATGAGGAGACGCTCGTCCGTCGCTTCAAGGAGACGCGCAGGCGCCATCCCATGTGCGACGAGGGCGAATCGGTCTCCGCCGGCATCCACGCCGAGCAGGAGTTGCTCGCTGACCTTCGCGGCGCGGCCGACATCGTCGTCGATACGAGCGCGCTCACACCGCGGCAGCTGCGCAACATCATCACCGAGGCGTTCGCGTCCGGGCCTGCGACGTCGCTGTCGGTGACGGTTACCTCGTTCGGTTTCAAGTACGGTCTGCCGAGCGATGCCGACATCGTCATGGACGTCCGGTTCCTGCCCAACCCGCACTACGATCCCGCGCTGCGCCCGCACTCGGGGCTCGACGAGCCGGTCCGCGACTTCGTGCTCGGCCGCGACGAGACCTCGCACTTCCTCGAGAAGTGGTTCGACCTGCTCGCGGTACTCGCCCCGGCGTACCTCGCCGAGGGCAAGTCTCACCTCTCCGTCGCACTCGGCTGCACCGGCGGGATGCACCGCAGCGTCGCACTTGCCGAGGAGACAGCCTCCTACCTGCGCGACCTCGGGTACCGTGCGGCGGTAACCCATCGCGACATCGGCAAGGACCGGGAGCGGCAGTGAGCACGCCAGGAACGCGGCGTGCTGTGGCGATCGGCGGGGGGACCGGGCTTCCAAAGGTGCTCGGATGTCTCCTCGAGCGTGGATTCGCCACCACCGCCGTCGTCACGATGGCGGACGACGGCGGGTCGAGCGGGACGCTCCGGCGCGAACTAGGCATCCTGCCGCCGGGCGACGTCCGTAACTGTCTCGTCGCGCTCGCCGAGCCAGGCAGCGAGCTTGCCGAGCTCTTCCAGTATCGGTTCACACGAGGGGAGGGGCTTGCGGGCCACGCGCTCGGCAACCTCGTGCTCGCCGCGCTTGCCGATACGACCGGTTCGTTCGCCGATGCCATCGCGGCTGCCGGGCGCCTTCTCGGTGCGCGTGGCACCGTCCTGCCGTCGACTCTGGCAGACGTGCGCCTTCACGGGGTGGACTCCGACGGCACGGGGCTATCCGGGCAGGCACGCATCGCCGTGAGCGAGCGCCCGGTCGCGCGCGTTCACATCGATCCGGCCGGTCCCGAACCCTACCCGCCGGTGCTCGATGCCATCAGGAGCGCGGATGCCGTCGTCATCGGCCCCGGCTCGTTGTTCACGAGCATCGTGCCGAACTTCCTCGTCGCGGGTCTCGCCGATGCGCTCAAAGGATCCTCCGCCACACGGATCTACGTCTGCAACGTCGCTAACCAGCGCGGCGAGACGTCCGCCATGGACGCGTCGGACCATGTCGACGCGCTCCTCGCGCATGGGCTCGAGGGCGCCATCGACATCGCCATCGTACACGTCACCGACTCCACTCCCGAGCGCCCCGGCCGCTGCGTGCGGTACGATGGGCACGATACGATGCCGGAGCCGGTCGTGGCCGACCCGGATGTCGTCGCGCGCATCGAGGCGCGTGGTGTCCGCGTGGTCACCGCTGACGTGGTCGACCCTCTCGATGCGCGGCACCACTCAGGGCACAAGCTGTGCCGGGTCGTCGGAGAGGTCATCGGCTGACGTGTCGTTCACGGCAGAGGTCAAAGAGGAGCTCTCTCGCATAGAGCTCAAACGGCAGTGCTGTCAGCGCGCCGAGCTTGCCGCGCTCGCGAGGATCGAGGGAACGCTCCACATCACCGGCCGGGAGCGTTACCGTCTCGAGATCGCGACGGAGACCGCGCCGGTCGCGCGTAAGACCATCAAACTCCTACACGGCATCTACGACCTCAAGACCGAACTCACCGTGCGCCGAAGCGTCCTGCACAAGACCAACAACTACCTCATCACGGTGGTCAGCCAGCCCCGGTTGCCCCAGGCGCTCAACGAACTCGGCATCCTCGACGAGGCGATGAACCTCACCTACGGCATCGTGCCCCGGCTCGTGCGGCGCGACTGCTGCGCCATCTCGTACCTGCGCGGGGCGTTCCTCGGCGGCGGGTTCGTCGCCGACCCGCACGGTGACTTCCACTTCGAACTCACCGCCGAGACGGAGCAGCTGGCCGAGGACCTCTCGGCCCTCATGGCGCGCTTCGGCATGCACGCGCGGATCATCCAGCGCAGGGGACTCTTCGCCGTCTACCTGAAGGGTGCCGAGCCGATCGTGACGTTCCTGGCGCTCGTTGGTGCGCACCAGGCGTTGCTGCGCACGGAGGACGTGCGCATCTTCAAGTCGATGCGCAACGAGGTGAATCGCCTCGTCAACGCCGAGACCGCCAATATCCAGAAGTCTGCCGAGGCGGCGATGACTCAGCTCGAGGCGATCCGTGTCCTCAGGGCCACGCGGGGGCTCGAAAGCCTGCCCCCGGCACTCAGGGAACTCGCCGAGCTTCGGCTCGAGCACCCGGAGGTGAGTCTGCGTGAACTCGGGGAGCTCGCCGACCCCCCGCTCTCGAAGTCGGCGGTATATCATAGGATCCGACGCCTCGAAGAACTCGCGGCCCGGCTTGAGCCGCCAACGGGGTAAGGATAGGTAGTACGCAGTAATAGTCAGCCCGCGTGCGAGCGCGCACCGGGCATCCGTGTGGCCGGGCCTATCAGCGCCCGCCACTCCGACGAGGAGGGAGTCACTGTGGCGATCAAAGTCGGCATCAATGGTTTCGGGCGGATCGGACGACTCGTGTACCGGGCGTGCGTCGCCGATCCCGCCATCGAGGTCGTCGCGGTCAACGACCTGACCGATGCCAAGACGCTTGCGCATCTGCTCAAGTACGATTCGATCCACGGCCGTTTCGGCGAGCCGGTCGAGGCCGTCGAGGACGGGTTCTCCGCAGGCGAGCGTTTCGTGAAGGTGCTCTCCGAGCGTGATCCGGGCGATCTGCCGTGGGCTTCGCTCGGCGTCGAGGTCGTCGTCGAGTCGACCGGCCTCTTCACCGACGCGACCAAGGCGAAGGCCCACCTCGACGCTGGGGCGTCGAAGGTCGTCATCTCGGCGCCGGCGACCAACGAGGACATCACCATCGTCCTCGGCGTGAACGACGACGAATACGACGGCTCGAAGCACGACATCGTGTCGAACGCGTCGTGCACCACGAACTGCCTCGCACCGTTCGCCAAGGTGCTCCGAGACGAGTTCGGCTTGGTGAGCGGGTTCATGAACACGATCCACAGCTACACGAACGACCAGGTCACACACGACGCGCCCCACAAGGACCTGCGCAGGGCGCGTGCTGCCGCAGTCTCGATCATCCCCACGAGCACGGGTGCGGCCAAGGCGATAGGGCTCGTGATGCCGGACATGAAGGGCAGGCTCGATGGCATGTCGATGCGCGTTCCCACGCCCGACGGCTCCGTCGTCGACCTCGTCGCCCAGCTTGAGACCGAGGTCGATGCCGAGCAGATCAACGCGGCGATGAAGGCCGCAGCCGACGGGCCGATGGCGGGCATCCTCGAGTACTGCACCGACCCGATCGTGTCCGCCGACGTCATAGGCAACCCGGCGTCGTCCATTTTCGATTCCCTGCAGACGATGGTCATGGGTGGCACGGGCACGTTCGTGAAGTGCGTGTCGTGGTACGACAACGAGTGGGGTTATTCCAGCCGCTGCAAGGACGTCGTGAAGCTGCTCGTGTCGTAGGTATGACGCCGATGTTCAAGAAGAAGACCGTCAAGGGTGTCGACGTACGAGGCAGGCGCGTGCTCGTGCGCGTCGACTTCAACGTGCCGCTCAGCGAGGGGTCGGTCACCGATGACACCCGCGTGCGCGCAGCGCTACCCACCATCCGCTACCTCGTCGATCACGGCGCACGGGTCATCATCGCGAGCCATCTCGGGCGTCCGAGCGGTGAGCCCGACCCGCGCTTCTCGCTCAGACCGGTGCGCCGCGTACTGCAGCGTCTCATCGGTCGCAACGTGGTGTTCGTCGACGACATCGCCGGCAGCGACGCGCGCGAGGCCGTCGAGCGGATGGTGGACGGCGAGATACTCATGCTCGAGAACGTCCGCTTCGACCCGGGCGAGAAGGCCAACGACCCCGGGTTCGCGGCCAAGCTCGCCTCTCTCGCCGACATCTACGTCGACGACGCGTTCGGCGCGGCCCACCGTGCGCACGCCTCCACCGTCGGCGTCGCCGACCACCTGCCCGCTTACGCCGGACTGTTGCTCGCCCGCGAGGTCGAGACGCTTTCCGGCATGTTGCTCGATCCCGAGCGTCCCTTCGTTGCGATCCTCGGGGGCAGTAAGGTCTCGGACAAGTTCGGGGTCATCGACCGGCTCCTCGAATCGGTCGATACGCTCATCATCGGCGGGGGGATGTGCTTCACGCTCCTCGTCGCCAAAGGCGTCGACGTGGGCAAGAGCCTCGTGGAAGACGAGTGGGTCGAGCCAGCCAAGGAGATGCTCGCCAAGGCCGCGGACAATGACGTCGATCTGTTGCTCCCGGTCGACTTCATCGTGGCCGAGGAGATCACCGAAGACGCCGACACCTCTATCGTCGGTCGCGAGGAGATTCCCGCGGACATGATGGGGCTCGACATCGGCCCGACCACGGTCGAGCTGTTCAAGGGGGCCATCTCTTCGGCCAGGACGGTGTTCTGGAACGGGCCGATGGGCGTGTTCGAGCTCACACCGTTCGAGACCGGTACCAGGGCGGTCGCCTCGGCCGTCGCGCGCAACAGCCGCGCTGTGTCGGTGGTCGGTGGCGGTGACTCCGTCGGCGCGCTCAAGAAGTTCGGACTCGAAGAGCGCATCACGTTCGTCTCCACGGGAGGCGGCGCCTCGATGAAACTGCTGGAAGGCTCGGTGCTTCCCGGCATCGAGGCACTGCTCGACGCCTAAGGAGGTCCACATGGCCAGATGGCCGATGGTCGCGGGTAACTGGAAGATGCACAAGACGGCGGGGGAGGGCGCGATCCTCACCCAGAACATCGATCCGCTCGTGAGCACGATCTGGGAGGACGTCGAGATCGTCGTCTGTCCGCCGTTCACGGCGCTCAAGAGCGTGTCGACCGTCATAGAGCTCGACAAACTCAAGATGGGACTCGGGGCCCAGGACGTGTACTGGGAGGACGAGGGGCCGTTCACCGGAGCCATCTCACCGAGGATGCTCGTCGACCTGCGATGCGACTACGTGATCGTGGGTCACTCGGAGCGGCGCGAGTTCTTCGGCGAGACCGACGAGACCGTCAACAAGAAGGTCCACGCGGTGTTCGGCGCGGGTATGGTGCCGATCGTGTGTGTGGGCGAGACGCTCGCAACGCGTGAAGCGGGCGAGACCGAGCCGTTCGTGCGCGGTCAGGTCCGCGCTGCCGTCGACGGCGTGTCTGTCGAGGATGCCGGTCGCCTCGTCATCGCGTACGAGCCTATCTGGGCGATCGGTACTGGGCGCACGCCCACGCCCGAGAGCGCGAACGACGTCGCCCGCTCTATCCGGGCGACGATCGGTGCGGTGTTCGGACAGCCGGCGGCGGTCGCGGTTCGCGTGCTCTACGGCGGATCGGTGAAACCGGAGAACGCAACGATGTTCTTCGGCGAGCCCGACATCGATGGCGCACTCGTGGGTGGCGCCTCCCTCGACGCCGACTCCTTCGCCCGGATCTCGGAGGCTGCCCGGTGACGCGTGCGCACACCCCGCTCGCGCTCATCATCATGGACGGCTACGGCTTGGCCGAGCCGGGTCAGGGCAACGCCATCGCCGCGGCGCACACGCCGGTGCTCGACGATCTGTTCGCGACCGCACCCAACACGAGTCTCGGCGCGTCGGGCGAGGCGGTCGGTCTGCCCGAGGGCCAGATGGGCAACTCCGAGGTCGGACACCTCAACATAGGTGCCGGCCGCGTGGTCTACCAGGAGCTCACCCGTATCGACGCGGCGATCGAAGACGGCACGATCCTCGAGAACGAGGTGCTCGCCGCAGCCATCGACGGTGCCGTCGTCGATGGCCGCGCGGTCCACTTCATGGGCCTGCTGTCCGACGGCGGCGTGCACTCGCACCGCGACCATCTCTACGCGCTCGTGCGCATGGCGGCCCGCCGGGGCGCCATGCGCGTCTTCGTGCACTGCTTCCTCGACGGTCGCGACGTCTCGCCCACGTCCGGCGCGCGGTTCGTCGCCGATCTCGAGACGTTCCTCGACGAGGAGGGTGTGGGACGCATCGCTACGGTGATGGGCCGCTACTACGCGATGGACCGCGATAACCGTTGGGAGCGCGTCGAGAAGGCGTTCCGCGCGATCGTGGTGGGCGAGGGCGTGCCGGCAGACGACCCGGTGCGGGCCGTCGAGAGTTCGTACTCAGACGGCGTGACCGACGAGTTCGTCGTGCCGACGGTCCTCAAGGACGACGACGGCGTCCCGATCGCGCCGGTGCGGGACGGCGATGCACTCGTGTTCTTCAACTTCCGTCCGGACCGCGCCCGCGAGATCACGCGCGCGATCGTCGACCCCGAGTTCGCGGCCTTCGACCGCCCGCTCGCCCCCGACGTCCGGTTCGTGTGCCTCACCGAGTACGACCCCGAGATCCCCGCGCCGGTCGCGTTCTCCAAGGACCTCCCGGCCTACGTGCTCGCCGACGTGCTCGGTGCCGCGGGGCTGCGCCAGTTCCACATCGCGGAGACGGAGAAGTACGCGCACGTCACGTTCTTCTTGAACGGGGGGGCCGAGGAGCCCAAGGAGGGCGAGGAGCGGGTCTTGGTGCCGAGCCCCCGAGTGGCGACGTACGACCTCCAGCCCGAGATGAGCGCGCCGGGAGTGACCGACGAACTCGTCGCCGCGATAGAGGCCGAACGCGCCGACGTCTATATCGTCAACTACGCGAACTGCGACATGGTCGGCCACACCGGGGTGTTCGAGGCCACGGTCGAGGCGGTCGAGGCGGTCGATACGGGGGTCGGCCACGTGGTCGACGCCATCGCGGAAAAGGGCGGGACCGTACTCATCACCGCAGACCACGGCAACGCTGAAGCCATGCTCGAGCCTGACGGGAGCGGGCCGTTCACGGCACACACGCTTTCCGACGTCCCGCTCATCGCGGTCGGCACGGACGCCCGGTCGCTCGACAGCGGCGGGATACTTGCCGATGTCGCCCCAACGGTCTGTGCGCTCCTCGGCATCGACGCACCCGAGGAGTGGACGGGCCGGAGCCTGCTGGTATACTGAGTGGCCGCGCGGCGCGCAGGCGCCGGGATGGCCGAACAAGGAGAGAGATCCGTGAACCCGCTTGTCGTATTCCTGATGATCGTGCATATCCTCGCATCGGTGGGCCTCGTCGTGCTCATCTTGCTCCACTCCGGCAAGGGCACCGGCGTGTCTTCGATGTTCAGCGGCATGATGCCCACCGCCTCCACCGGGACCGGTATAATGGAGAAGAACCTCGACCGGTTCACGATCGTCGCTGCGGCGACGTTCGTGACGACTACGATCCTGCTGATGATCGCGTACTAGGCTTGTCGCACCAGCGCGCCGGCACATGATGCGCGCCGACAGACGGCTCGAACCACGGACCCCTTCCGAGGGGTCCGTTCGCTGTCCGCCACCCCGCCCGAAGTCCGTATCCGCCCTTGTCACCGCCTCCAAAGAGGCTCAAACTTCAGATGAGCTGTAGCTTGTCGGGCGGATGGAAGGGGGCACCACAGTGAGTGGCAGGTCTCGCACCGCGCTCGTGCTGCTTCTCGTACTCGGTCTCGTGGTCTTGGTCGCGGGTGCGGGAGGGTGTGCGCGGGACGTCGACACGTTCGTGTTCTACATCAACGAGCCGTACGTGATCGATCCCGTCAACGCTCAGGAGGAGATGGGCATCAACGTCGTCAACGCCGTCTTCGACGGCCTACTCGACTTCGACCCCAAGACCTCCGAGCTCATCCCCGCGGTCGCCGAGTCGTGGGAACCTAACGCCGATGCGACGGTCTGGACGTTCAACCTGCGCGAAGGAGCGAAGTTCCACAACGGCCGCGACGTGACCGCCGAGGACTTCAAGTACGCCTGGGAGCGCATCCTGAACGTGCCCGAGAGCGGATCTGAGATCGCATATCACCTCGACCCGATCCTCGGGGCCGTCGAGATGCAGTCAGGTGAAGCCGCGGAGGCCGAGGGCATCCGGGTCGTCGACGACCTGACGCTCGAGGTCACGCTCGCGTACCCGTTCGCGGACTTCGAATACGTCGTCGCGCACCCGTCGCTCGCTCCCGTGCCGCGCGAAGAGGTCGAGGCCGACCCCGACGCCTACGCGATGATGCCGGTCGGCAACGGGCCGTTCATGATGTCGGAGCCGTGGGCTCCCGGGCAGTACATCCGGGTCGAGCGTTTCGACGACTACTGGGGCGAGCCGGCCCTTCTCGATGCGGTCGAGTTCAAGATCTTCAGCGATGAGGAGACCGCCTATCTCGAGTTCCGTGCCGGTAACGTCGACTTCACGACGATCCCCTCGGGTCAGATCCAATCGGCCATCGACGAGTACGGGGAGAGCTCCGACGGGTGGGAGGCCGCACCCGGGTCACAGGTCCTTCTCGGCGGCGAACTCTCCACGCTCTACGTCGTGATGAACAACGAAGACGAGCACCTTTCCAACGCGGACCTGCGCCGCGCGATCTCTCTCGCGATCGACCGGGAGACGATCGCGCAGACGGTCTACGAGGGCACCCGTACGCCGGCCACCAACATCGTCCCCGAGGGCATCATCGGGTGGGAAGACGGCGCGTGGGAGTACTCGCGCTACGACGTCCCAGAGGCCGAGCGGCTGTTGGCCGAGGCCGGCTACCCGGGCGGTGAGGGACTACCGACGCTCCAGCTCGCCTACAACACCGGAGACGGTCACGAGCCCCTGATGCAACTGATACAGCAGAACCTGCGCGACATCGGCATCGAGACCGAGTTCGACCCGATGGAGTTCGCGCAGCTCCTCGACGTGTACTATGAGGGCGCACACCAGCTCGGCCGCCTCGGCTGGGTGGTGGACTACCCGATCATGGACAACTTCCTCTACCCGCTGTTCCTCTCGACGAGCGCCGACAACCTCGCGTTCTACGACGACCCCGAGGTCGACGAGGCGCTCGTCGCGGCACGTCAGATCGCCGAGGAGGACGAGCGCGTACGTGCGTATCAGGAGATCGCGCGGACCATCGGCGACGACGCTCCCGTGGTTCCTGTGGTCATGTACCGCCATCGTCACGTCGTCTCGGAGAGGGTGCGAGGTTTCGTCTACAGTCCGATGATCCTCGCGAACCTGCACGAGGTGTGGCTGGCCGACGACGAAGAGTGATGCGGCCGGCGGGGTCATGCTTGCCTACGTAGTCAGAAGGGTCCTGCAGTTCATCCCCGTGTTCCTCGGCGTGACCCTTCTGTTGTTCGTGCTGCGCGCGCCAGGCGTGCTGCCGGGCGATCCGGTGCGCCTCATCACCGGGGAACGCGCGATCTCGCCCGAGCTCTACCAGCAGGTCGTCGAGAAGCACCATCTCGACAGGCCACTGTACGTGCAGTACGGCTACTACCTGCAGGGCCTGCTCCAGGGTGACCTCGGCACCTCGTTCCAGCGGGACATGCCCGTCCGCGACATCTTCGCCGCCAAGTTTCCCAACACGGTGCGGCTCGCGCTCGCCGCCATCGTCATCGAGATTATCATCGGGATAGGGGCGGGGATGGTCTCGGCGCTCAAGCGCTACTCGTTCCTCGACGTCTTCGTGACGCTCTCCACCTCCATCCTCGTGTCGGTGCCGGTGTTCTGGCTCGGCATGGTCATGCAGGTATTGTTCGGCATCAAGTTCAAAGAGTGGGGTCTGCCGTTCATGCCCATATCCGGCATGTCCTCGGCCCAGTTCCCCGACTGGGCGCACATCATCCTGCCGGCGATCACGCTCGCGTCTGTCTCGACGGCGTACACGGCACGCATCATGCGCAGCCAGCTGCTCGAGGTGATGGGGCAGGACTACATCCGAACCGCGCGCGCCAAGGGGCTCTCCTCGAACGCGGTTGTGTGGCGCCACGCGTTCAAGAACGCGCTCATCCCGGTGGTCACGTTCATCGGCATCGACCTGGGCGCGATGATGGGCGGAGCGATCCTGACCGAGACGATCTTCAACTGGCCGGGCGTCGGCTACGAGATCTTCCTCGCGATAGGGCAGAGGGACTGGCCGATCGTGATGGGCGGCGTGATCATCATCGTCTTCGCTGTGATGATCATCAACCTGATCGTCGACATCAGCTACGCGTTCCTCGATCCGCGCATCCGGTACGGCGGGGAGGTGCGCTAGGTGCGCGCGCCCGCGGTCACGACGCCTGTCGCCCCCACGAGCCGTACGTTGTGGGGCGACGCGTGGCGCAGGCTGAGACGGAACAAGCTCGCCATGGCAGGGCTCGTGTGGATCGTGTTCATGGTGATCCTCGCGCTCAGTGCCGACCTGTGGGTGCCGCAACACTTCGGCGACCCGGAGCGCATAGACACCGAGAACCTGCTCGAGCTCCAGCTCCAGTCTCCCTCGGCAGTTCACCCCTTCGGGACCGACCGGCTCGGTCGCGACATCCTGTCCCGGATCGTTTACGGCGCACGGATCTCGCTCACCGTGGGCGTGCTCGCCACCTCGATCTCGATCGTGCTCGGGCTGTTCTTCGGCGCGCTCTCCGGCTACTACGGCAAGATCCTCGACACGCTCATCATGCGGCTCGCTGACGTCTTCTTCGCCTTCCCCTACATCCTGTTCGCCATCGCGCTCCTCGCGGTCCTCGGCCGCGGGTACCAAAACGTGTTCATCGCTATCGGCATACTCGGTTGGCCGAGCATCGCACGTGTGTTCCGCTCGTCGATCCTGTCGGTCAAGGAGAGCGAGTACGTCGACGCTGCGCGCGTGCTCGGGGCCGGCGACTCGCGCATCATGGTGCGTCACATCATGCCCAACGCGATCGCGCCGATCATCGTCTACGCGACGATGAGCATCGGCTCGGCGATACTCGCGGAGGCCGCGCTCTCGTTCCTCGGCATGGGGGTCACTCCGCCTACGCCTTCGTGGGGTCTCATGCTCTCCGAGGCGCGCGGATTCCTCTTCAGCGCGCCGTGGCTCATGATCTACCCCGGCGCCGCGATACTGACGACCGTGCTCGCGTTCGTGCTCATGGGTGATGGGCTGCGCGACGCCCTCGACGTGAAGCTGAAAGAGGAGGGGTGATGACGGAGCGCCTGCTCGAGGTCGACGGGTTCCGGATGCACTTCTCCACGCGTGACGGGGTGGTGAAGGCGGTCGACGATGTGTCGTTCACGCTCGATGCCGGACAGACGCTCGGCGTCGTGGGCGAGTCCGGCTCGGGGAAATCGGTCACCGCGCTCTCGATCATGGGCCTCGTGCCGTCCCCTCCGGGCGAGGTCGTGGGTGGGGACATCCGGTTCAAGGGCGAGAGCATCTGCGCGATGTCCGAGGAGCGGATGCGCCACGTGCGCGGGAACAGCATCGCGATGATCTTTCAGGACCCGATGACCTCGCTCAATCCGGTGTTCAGGGTCGGGCGTCAGGTCGCCGAGTCACTCCGCGTCCACAAGGGCGCGAGCCGCGCCGAGGCAGACGCACAAGCGGTGGAGCTGCTCGACCTCGTGGGCATCCCGCACGCCCACGAACGGGCCCGCGACTACCCGCACGAGTTCTCCGGCGGCATGCGGCAGCGCGCGATGATCGCGATGGCGCTCGCCTGCGACCCGGACATCCTCATCGCCGACGAACCGACCACCGCCCTCGACGTGACGATACAGGCGCAGATAATCGAGCTCATGGAGGCGCTCCAGGCCCGGACCGGGACGGCGATCATCATCATCACGCACGACCTCGGCGTGGTGGCCGATATCGCCGATCGCGTGCTCGTCATGTACGCGGGACGGCCCGTAGAGTACGGGACCGCCGAGGAGATCTTCTACCGGCCGGCCCACCCGTACACGTGGGGGCTCCACGACAGCCTCCCGCGCCACGATGTCCCCGGGAAGAGCGTGCTCCGGCCAATCGAAGGGCAGCCGCCGAGCCTCGTCGACCTGCCCGGCGGGTGCGCGTTCCATCCGCGGTGCCCGCACGCGACCGGCCGCTGCCGGACCGAGGTCCCGGAACCGAGGGACATCCACAGCGGTCACAAGGCGGCGTGCCACTACGCCGGGGAGCCCGGCTTCGTGCGCGGTAGCGAGCCCGGAGCCACTCGGGAGGTGGGCGCGTGAGCGAGCTGCTCGCGGTCGAAGGACTCACGAAGCGCTTCCCGGTGAGTAAGGGCGTGTTCGGCGGGCTCGGGGGCCACGTGAGCGCGGTAGAGGACGTGTCGTTTGGCGTGGCCGCGGGTGAGACGCTCGGGCTCGTGGGCGAGTCGGGATGCGGGAAGTCGACGACGGGGCGGATGGTCGTGCGGCTTATCGAGCCGACCGCCGGCTCGATCCGCTTCGAAGGCGAGGACGTGCGCGCGCTGAAGGGGGCGGCGCTGCGGCGCTACCGGCGCGAGGTCGGCTTCATCTTCCAGGACCCCTACGCGTCGCTCAACCCCCGGATGACCGTAGCCGAGATCGTCGCCGAACCGCTCGTCATCCACCGGGTGGGGGATGCCGCAGGGCGCACGAGGCGCGTCAGGGAGATGCTCGACGTCGTGGGCCTCAGTCCGGAGCACATCAGCCGCTATCCGCACGAGTTCTCGGGGGGTCAGCGACAGCGCATCGGCATCGCCCGGGCGCTCGTGCTCGAGCCCCGTCTCATCGTGTGCGACGAGCCGGTCTCCGCGCTCGACGTCTCGATCCAGGCGCAGATCGTCAACCTGCTCGACGAGTTGCAGGACCGGTTGGGCCTTACGTACATCTTCATCGCGCACGACCTGTCCGTGGTGCGCCACATCTCCGATCGCGTCGCGGTCATGTACCTCGGTACCATAGTCGAGCTTGCCGATCACGGCTCTCTCTACGGCGCCCCCCACCACCCCTACACGCAGTCGCTCCTCTCGGCGGTGCCGGTTCCGGACCCGGCGAAGCAGCGCGCCCGGAGCCGGATCATCCTCGAGGGCGACGTGCCGAGCCCCATCGAGCCGCCGTCCGGATGCCGTTTCCACACACGCTGTCCGATCGCGCAGTACCCCCGGTGCGCAGAGGATGTACCGGAGTTGCGCGAAGTCGCGTCGGGTCACCGCGCCGCGTGCCACTTCGCCGCGCCGTACCCGATCCCGACGGCGGGTAGGAGGACGGGCGGGTCACGGGTACACTCAGGAGCGACGTGTCGACAGAGACTGTGAGGAGCCGTCGTGCGACCAGACCCTGCCGAGAGGATAGACGCGCGCGCCGTCACCGTGTGGCGGATCGCCGGAGCACTCAACCTCTTCGTCCCGGCTGTAGTGGCGGGCGGTCTCGTCGGCCTCGTGGCCGCCGAACTCGTTCCCGCGTGGATCGCGTGGCTGGCCGCGGCCGCGTTCCTCGTGATCGCGACCGTCAGCGTGGTCGTCGTTCCGCGGGTGAGGTGGCTCCGATGGCGCTACGAGGTCTCGGAGAGTGAGGTCTATCTGCTCTACGGCCTCATCATCCGCAAGCGGACCCTCATCCCGATGACCCGCGTCCAGCACGTCGACACGAAGGCCGGCCCGCTCCTGCGCGCGTTCGGGCTGTCGTCGGTCACGGTTGCGACGGCCGGCGGAGAGCACGAGATACCCGCACTCGCCGATGCGGTCGCCGATCGTCTCCGCGACCGCATAGCCGTGCTCGCACGGGTGACCGACGATGTGGTCTGAGCCGCGAAAGGCTCATCCGGCGGGCGTCCTCGTCTACTCGGCGAAGTTCCTCGGCGCGATGATCACCCCCGCGATCGTCCTCGTCGCCATCCTCGGTACGGGAGACGATCCGCGCTCGATCGCGGCGTTACTGCTCGTGGGCGCTCTCGCGGTTTTCGGTGCCGGTATCGCCGTCGCGCTCGCGTGGGCCGAGTGGTACCGCTTCACCTTCTACATCGAGGGCAGGACGCTCCGGGTCGAGCAGGGCCTCATCGTGCGCAGGAGCACGCGGCTCACCCCCGAGCGTATCCAGTCGGTCGACACGCGCGCCAACCTGCTCTTCCGCATCCTCGGCCTCGTCACCCTCGACGTCCACACCGCTGGCCGAGGACAGGCGCCCGAGGTCTCCATACCGGCGCTGACCGAGGAGGAGGCGCGCGATCTGGCGACCGAGTTGCGCTCGGCGTCCCGCCAGGCGGCCGAGGAAGGCGCGGGTGCGCACGCCGCGGAAGGCGCGGCGGACCCGGCGACGCCGGGCGTCGCGGGAGCGGCCGAGCCTGCGGCGACGGGGCCCGCGTGGCGGCTGAGTATGGGAGAGCTCGCACTCGTCTCGATGACGTCGTCGGCAGGCCTGCTGGCGATCGCGGCGCTCGCGCCCATCGCGGGGGTGGCCCTTCCCGGGCTCCTCGGCGACTTCCCCTTGGCCGAGGTGGTACCGGCGGGCTCGGCGGTGTTCTTCGTGGTCATCGGGCTGATGGTCGTGTCGCTGCTCGTCGTCGCGTGGGTGATGGGCAGCGCCGCGACCGCGCTCATGTACTGGGATTTTCTCGCGGTGCGCACGGGAGGGGAGGTCCGCATCGAGCGCGGACTGCTGCAGCGCGAGACACGCAACGTCCCGCTCGGGCGGGTGCAGGCGGTCCGGCTCATCGAAGGGCCGCTCCGCCAGGCGATCGGCCGCGTCACTGTGGGCGTCGACGCGGCGGGCATCGCGAGCGGTCAACAGCAGATGGGCCCCACGGTGTTGCACCCGCTCCTCTCGCGCAGCGAGGCACTGCGCTTCCTCGACCTCGTGGTTCCCGGACACACCGGGCCGCGGCTCGTCGGATTGCCGCCGCGCGCGCGTCGCCGCTACGTGATCCGCGCCGTGGCCCCCGCGCTGCTCGCGGTTGCGCCGGTCGTGGCGTTCATCCCGTGGGGGTGGCTCGCACTTGTGGTGCCAGTGGCGACGGGCGCATGGGGACTCCTGGCGTATGCCGACGCGGCATGGGCGATAGACGGCGGCGTGCTGGCGCTCCGGTACCGTACCGTCGCTCGCACGACGGCGATCGTTCGCCGTGAGC
>SKMN01000024.1 GCA_007121015.1 Coriobacteriia bacterium | reverse complement strand
GTCGGCACTCCGCGCTCGGATACAAGAGCCCGCTCGTGTTCGAGCAGATTCACGCTACACTCGTATCAGCAGGGGCCAATGCGGCCTAACGAAGACTGTCCACGAAACCGGGGCAGCATCAGCATCAAGGAGACTCGTAGTTGCGGCTTCTTACTGTGAACTATCGGCACTTCGTGTCTAGTGGCCCAGAGCGGTATCTATTTGCTCTGAGTGAGCTGCTGAGTCAGGCAGGGCACACCGTTATCCCGTTCTCGGTTCACTACGATCAGAACGAGTGCTCGGAATGGGACACATTCTTTGTGGATCCAATTGCTGGCGGCAATGAGGTATATTTTGACGAGCACACGTGGACACTGCGTTCGCTGAAGAAGTCTTTCGAGCGGACGGTCTATTCTCTGGAAGTCGAACGGGCATTGACTAGGCTGATTACCGCAAGCACACCGCAGGTTGCGCTGCTTCTGCAGTATCTTAGGAAGATGTCGCCGTCCGTTATCGTCGCGCTAAAGAAAGCCGGCATACCGATCGTTGCAAGACTCTCTGATTACGCATTGTTGTGTCCGGGACTGCATATGTATCGGGACAATCGCTATTGCGACGAATGTCTTGGCAGAAGCGTGTGGCCAAGTGTTCGTCACAAGTGCGTTCGAGGCTGCCGCAGTGCTTCGGCATTGAATGCCGTAGCAACACAATGGCATCGACACCGGGGCTACTTCGATATGATCGATGCGTTTGTGACACCAAGTGAGCCGCTGCGGGAGAGACTCATAGAGGGTGGATTCTCTGAGGACAAGGTATTTCATATACCTACGTTCGTCGCGGTACCTGACGTTCCACGCGTAGCTAGGGCTAACCAGATCGCTTACGTGGGCCGCTTCGACAAAGTGAAAGGGATCGAGGTCCTACTGGATGCTTTTTCCAGAATGGAGTCTCGTGGCAGGGTTGACGAGGTCAGTCTAGTGATATGCGGGGATGACGATTCGTCCTATGCGCAGGAGATCAGAGCCCTTGCCCGTTCACTTGCTATCCGAAACGTGGAGTTTCTTGGGTTCTTGTCACACGCAGGCGTGGTGCGCACCTTGATGGAGAGCCGACTATCCGTGATTCCCTCCGTATCCCTGGAGAACATGCCAAATGTGCTCCTTGAGAGTTTGGCGTGCGGAACACCAGTGGTTGCATCGGATGTTCCGTCAATTCGGAGCGTGGTGGCGGGCGCTGGAGTTGCTAGACTGTTCGCCCCTGGTGATGCTGGTGAGTTGAGTGAAGCGCTTGAGGACTTGCTTCTGGATTCTGCCGAGCTTGGACGAATGGGCAGGCGTGCTGCCAGACTCGCCACCGAGCGATACTCAGCAGCGAGTCACATCGATAGTCTCATGCGCGTATTGGCGTCAGTCTCCCCCCAGCTGGGTAAGCCGCAATGAAGATTGCCTTCATTGGTCAGAAAGGGTTGCCCTCGACGCATGGCGGTGTGGAACGACATGTCGAGGAACTCGGCTCCCGTCTGGTCCAACAAGGGCACGAGGTCGTTGTATTCACTCGGCCGAACTATACTGATCCGGGCGTGCACGAGCACAAGGGGATGCAGCTGGTGAGCTTGCCTACGATAGGCAGCAAGCACCTGGATGCGATAGTCCATAGTCTCCTTTGCTCAATATACGTGTGGGGTGACAGGTTTGACATCGTGCACTACCATGCGATAGGCCCCTGCTTGGTCAGCCCATTGGCTCGGCTAAGGGGTCGAAAGGTTGTGGCTACGGTGCATGGACAGGACTGGCGCCGTGGTAAGTGGGGATTTCTGGCATCGAACGTTCTGCGTCTCGGTGAATGGATGGCGCTACGGGTGCCGAATGCCACAATCTCTGTGTCGGAAACCCTCTCACAACGGTATCTAGATGAGGCGGGCAAAGATACTCACTATGTGCCGAACGGTATCTCGATTATTGATGGGGACGATACCTCAATTCTAAGGGAGCTGGGAGTATCCGACGGGCAGTACCTACTTTACGCCGGTCGTGTAGTCCCCGAGAAGGGACTACACTACCTGCTGGAGGCGCATTCTTCGCTTCCCGCTAACATGCCCCTAGTGATTGCTGGCGATACTAGTTATTCCGATGATTACGTTGGCGAGGTTCGGGCTCTAGCGGGGGAGAATGTGCACTGGGCCGGATACGTGTATGGTAAACGGTTGGCTGCACTCTTCAGGCACGCCGCTCTCTTCGTGCTGCCGTCAGACCTGGAAGGCCTACCAATCGTGCTTCTGGAAGCTTTGGGCTATGGAGTGCCGGTGTTGGCAAGCAACATCCCCCCTAATGTCGAGGTGCTTGGAGAAAACGGCGAACTCTTTGCTGCGGGTGACGCAGCCAATCTTCGCTACAGACTGGAAGAATGTCTGAATCATCGAGTCGAGATGCGCAATCGCGCGAAGGAGCTACGGGATGTCGCCCGGAGGGAGTACGACTGGGATCGAATCGCTCAACAAACAGTTGGCGTGTACAAAGTTGCCCTCGGGAGGCGTGCGTCATGAGTCATCGCGGATTGGGGCGATGAGATCAGACTTTGGTATTAACTGCGTGGGCCCTGGCCGTGCCGCGTCAAGTACCAGTCGAGTGTCTTGGCGATGCCGTCGGCAAAGCATACTTGCGGCTCATACCCGAGAATCGCCCTCGCGTGCTGAATGGAAGCCTGAGAGTATCTCACGTCGCCCACTCGCGCAGACTGGTAGACGACGGGAAGGTCAGCATCGGCTGCCGCGTTAATGGCCGCGACGAGATCAAGCAGAGTGTGCTTGCCCCCACACGCTACATTAATCGCCTGTCCCTTGAGAACTGGGGCTTCCAGCGCAAGCAGGTTTGCGTTGACGACGTTGTCGACATATGTGAAGTCCCGCGCCTGCTTTCCATCGCCGTGGACCGTGTAAGTTCCACCCTCAAGAGCGGTGGTCATGAACTTGGCGATGACTCCCGAATACTGAGATGTTGGATCCTGTCGCGGACCAAAAACGTTGAAGTATCGTATCGCCAGTGTCTCCATACCGTAGATGTCTGCGAACACTTTGAGGTAGTTCTCCCCAGTGAGCTTACTGACTGCATAGGGAGACATTGGCTTCGGGACCATGTCCTCGTGCTTTGGCAGCTCTTGTCCGTCACCGTAGACTGAAGAGGATGACGCAAAAATGACACGCCTTACCTGTGCCTTATGGGCGGCACTCAGTAGTTTGAGGGTGCCTCCCACGTTCACATCGTTTGTGGTAACCGGGGCCTTGACCGAGCGCGGTACGCTCGGTAGCGCCGCCTGATGGAGGATGTGCTCCACACCGTCGACCGCATCCTCCACGATTTCCATGTCGCGGATGTCTCCCTCAATTAACTCGATGGAGGACGAACAGTGGGCCAGATTCTCCCGTAGGCCGGTGGAGAAGTTGTCAAGTACGCGAACGCGATAGTGACCGTTAGCCACTAGGGCATCAACTAGGTTCGAGCCGATAAAACCGGCCCCGCCAGTAACGAGCACAGTTGGTCTTGACACCATCTCCCCCTTAGCACTGCTCGGGCTTTCTCAAGCAAGAACGTTCTCTCTTGGCTCACCGCGAAGCATTGGTCAGCAGAACAGCAAGGAGTATGGTATCAGACCGCTCCGATGATGCTGGTATCGCTCATTGGAATGGCGCGTTAGTGTAAGATTCTCCTGACGCTGACGACACCGCGGTCACGGGGGGCTCGCACACGGTGGCATCGCACGAGGCAGTCGACAACGGACGGTTGAAGCGACACCGCCAGCTGGTAGGCACGCTCATCCTCTCCGACACGGTGATGCTCCTCCTCGCGACCTTCGGGGCAACGTGGATCCGGTTCGACCGGCTCGACGCCGCGGCGGGCCTCCAGAACATCTGGTTCGACCAGCCCCTCTACTCCCAGATCTCGCTCTTCGCCGTTCTCGTGTGGCTCGTCTTCCTTTGGCAGGGTGACCTCTACGACCTCAACCGGCTCTTCTGGGGCTCGGGTGAGTTCTCCCGCGTTATCCGGGCGCTCTCCTTCGGGCTCATCGGCATCATCCTGCTCACGTACGTGGTGAAGATGCCCGGCCTCTCGCGCGGGTGGACGCTGCTTGCGTGGGGACTCGCGGTGGCGCTCGTTAGTGCAGGGCGCCTCGGCATTCGTACCGGCCTGCGGACGCTACGCAGGCGGGGGAGGCTGCGCCGGCCGACCGTCATCGTCGGCTCGAACCAGGAGGCCGCCGACCTCATCCGCGTATTGCGGACCGATCCGGGTAACGGCATCGACATCGTCGGCTGCCTCGCCTCGACCGAGGCAGAACGCCTGCGCCTGGAGTCGTGCGCGCAGGACGCTCCAATCCTCGGAAGTGCCAGGCAGCTGCTCGACGTGGTGAGCGACAGGGGCATCGACACGATCGTCATCGCATCGACCGCCTTCGAGCACGAGGTCATCGCGCGCATGATGAACGAGTTGAGGGGCGCCGAGGTGGACGTGCACATCTCGTCGGGCCTCTTCGAGGTGCTCACCTCGCGCGTGCTCGTGCGCGAACTCTCGGGCGTGCCGCTCATCACCGTCAAGGGCGTCTCGCTCTCGCCGCTGGCGCAGTTCCGCAAGCGCGTGTTCGACGTAGTCGTCGCGGGCGGCATCATCCTCCTCGGCATGCCGATATGGCTGCTCGTCGCGCTTTCCATCAAGCTCGACTCGCGCGGGCCGATCTTCTACAAGCAGCCGAGGGTGGGGCGTGCCGGCGAGGCGTTTGGCATGTACAAGTTCCGGTCGATGTGCGACGACGCCGACGCGCGCCTCGTCCAGCTCCTCGAGGACAACGAGGCCGACGGTCCACTGTTCAAGATGAAGGACGACCCGCGCATCACCCGCACGGGCAAGTGGATGCGCAAGTTCTCGATCGACGAGTTCCCGCAGCTGCTCAACGTCGTGCGTGGCGAGATGTCGCTCGTGGGGCCTCGGCCGCCCCTCATCCATGAGGCCGAGCACTACACCGACCACCACTGGCGCCGCATGGAGGTGCTCCCGGGGATGACGGGGCTGTGGCAGGTCTCCGGACGCTCCTCGCTCACGTTCGAGGAGATGGTGCGGCTCGACCTCTTCTACATCGAGAACTGGTCGCTCCGCTTCGACCTCGCGATCCTCGCGCGCACGCTGCCGGCGGTGCTCTTCGCGCGCGGGGCATACTGAGGGGGGTAAGACGACCGTTCGTCGGATAGTTCGCGGACGGGGCCGTCGAATGGTCGATACCCCTGGTAGATGTTAGCGAAGGCTGATGTCGTAAGCCTCGCACACCGTCCAGGGGGCAGACAACATGGTTTTGGAGATCGTGTACCACGTAGCACTACTGGTGGGCGCGAGCGTCCTATTGCAGGGGATCCTCAGGCGACTCTCGCCTTCGGCCACGAGCGAGTCGCTACTGATCGGTGTCTTGTACGGCACCCTTGCCATTCTGGCGATGCTCCGTCCGATCGACGTGGTGCACGGCATGATGCTCGACGGCAGGTTCATCAGCGTGGCGGTCGCCGGTGTGTTCGGCGGTCCCATCGCCGCGCTCGTGGCGGCCGTGCCGGCAGCGCTCTTCAGGCTGTACCTCGGCGGCGCGGGATCCGCGGCAGGGGTCGCCGCCATCTTCGCGACCGCGCTCCTATCGGGTGGCTTCTACTACGTACGCGGACGTCTCAGCAGGTTTGGCGATCTGCCTGCGTTGTGGGCGCATGGCGTCGTGGTGCACTCGGTCGTCCTGCTCCTGGCGTTCCTCATGGTCGATGTGGTCGGCGACGACCTGATAAGGCAGATGGCACTGCCGATCCTCGTCGTCTTCCCGCTCGGTCTGGTGTTCGTTGCCTGGTTCATGCTCGACTACGAGAAACAGACGACTGTCGCAGAGAAGCTGAGGCAAAGCGAGGGACGGTTCCGCGGGCTGTTCGAGGGAAACCTCGTGCCCATTCTCGTGGTGGACCCTGAGAGCGGCCGGGTCGTGGACGCGAATCCAGCCGCTGTCGAGTACTACGGATGGCCAAAGGAGCGCCTACTCGAGAAGCGCATCGGCGACCTCGACGCAGGCGGGTCGGACTCGGCGCCGCAGATCGAGGCGGTGTGCAACGGTCTGGCCGAGCGTTTCATCGGCAAGCAGTACCGGGCCGATGGGTCGGTGCGCGACGTCGAGGTCTACTGTGGCACGTTCCTGGCCGAGGAGACCGAGCTCCTCTACACGGTCGTGATCGACCAGCAGGACCGGGCCGAGGCGCAATCCGCGCTCCTCGAGACCCAGGCAGATCTGATGGAGGCGCAGCGGATGGCCCATATCGGTCGCTGGGAGTACGACTTCGCCACAGGTGAGTTGAGGTGGTCGGCGGAGATCGGCCAGATGTACGAGTCCGATACCGCAAGTGTCAAAGTGTTCAGGGACACAGTGCACCCCGAGGACAGAGAGTGCGTGGAGGGTGCCTTCCTGGAGGCGGTCGAATCGGGGAACTCTTGTCAGATCGAGCACCGCCTCGTGATGAAAGACGGCCGCGTGAAGTGGATCGCAGCACGGTACAGGATCGACTACGACGATGACGGCACGCCCGTGCGTTCGAGGGGAGTCGCACAAGACGTCACGCTCCTCAAGGAAGCCGAGGAAGCACTGAGACGACGGGTCGACTATGAGGCGGCGGTCGTCGAATGCATGAGGCACTTGCTCGAGCGCGGGGAGTTCGATTCGCAGCTTGAGCGGGTGCTGCGCGTCTTGCTCGACGTGTCTGGCGTGTGTCGGACGTACGTCTTCCGTAACACCCCGAATCCGGGCGCGTGCGACTATCTGTCCCAGACACTCGAGGTGGTCGCGAACGGTTGCGCTCCTCATGCCGCCTCCCCGCGCATGCTGATGCTGCCCCACGAGGAGTGGGCACCGTCGCTCGTCCCGTGCATCGAGTCGCGAAGCGCGCTCGTGAGCGACGTGGACGATCTGGGTGAGTCAGACCCCCTGATGCAGGCGGTCCTGAGAGAGCAAGAGGTCGAGTCGGTCCTCGTGTTGCCGATCTTCGTGGAAGACGAGTTCTGGGGCCTCATCGGCTTCGATGAGTGCAGGGCGAAGCGCACGTGGGACGAGCTCGACGTGAAGCTCTTGCAGGTCGTTGCAGACGGCATCGGGATGGCCCTCATGCGGGAGCGCGCCGAGGGTGAACTCGAGGGACATCGAGAGCGTCTCGAGGAGATCGTCGAGGAGCGCACCGCGATGTTGCTCCGCGCGAACGACCAGCTCGAAGAGGCGAGCCGGGCCAAGAGCAGGTTCCTGGCGAACATGAGCCACGAACTGCGGACGCCGCTCAACTCGATCATCGGCTTCTCGGGCTTGCTCGCGCAAGGTCTTGCCGGGCCGCTCACCGACGAGCAGCGTACGCAGATCGGGATGATTCGGCGCTCCGGCACCAGTCTCCTCGAACTGATAGACGGGATCCTCGACCTGTCGAAGGTCGAGGCGGGAGTTCACGGGGTCTGTGTCGAGCGGTTCGACGCGTGCGATGTGGTCGCCGACGTGTGCGAGACCCTTACTCCGCTCGCCCTTGAGCGCGGACTCCAACTGCGCGTCGAGTCGCCCGCGAGCGGGTGTCCGATGTCGTCCGATCGCGGGAAGGTCCGGCAGGTGCTCATGAACCTGGCAGGCAACGCACTCAAGTTCACCGACGAGGGACACGTGGAGCTCGGCGTGCGACTCTTCGGCGATGAGTACGTCGAGTTCTCGGTGACCGACACGGGTATCGGCATCCCCGCTGAGAGCCTCGACGACGTGTTCACGCCGTTCGTGAGGGTCGATAGCGGTGGGGGGTCTAAGGTCGCGGGCACCGGTCTCGGGCTTGCGATCTCGCGGGAGCTTGCGCAGCGCCTCGGCGGCGACATCACCGCGAGCAGTGAGGTCGGCGCGGGGTCGGAGTTCCGCCTCGCCGTGCCCGCAGAGCATCCGGACGCGGCCCTCGTGCACGTGGAGTGAGGAGTGCCTCCATAGGCGAGGATGAACGAGACGCCGTGGGCCGCGCTGCGGGAACCCGCTGGACGATGTCAGACCCCTCGGGTAGGGTAGTCCGAGAATGGATGCGTCTTCCAGGGGATGCGTGTGGGCTGCCGAGGGGGTCAGTACTCTATGTCATTCGTGAACCGTGGCCGAGCTGGCGTTCGAGCCGCTCGGATGCTTGTTTGTATCGCGCTGCTCGGTGCGCTCGTGCCGGCAGGTGCCGGTGCTGCGGGGGTGTGGGACGTGGTGTCCGGCGTCAAGCAGCAGCGACTCGCCGATGTGCTCTCGCGGGAAGCGGAGGCGGGCGAAATCGGTGCACTGGAAGACAGCCCTGATTTCGTCTCGGCGGTTCCGATCACCCCCGGTACGGTGCTCGGCAGCTTCGCGGCGGACGACACGTACCACGTCTACTCGATCGCTCTCGACACCGACGAGCGCATCTCGCTGTCGCTGACGGCCGATGCAGCCACCAACTACGACCTCTACCTCTATCGCGAACCTGACGCGCTCGGTGTCGTGGGGGCGTCGTGGCTCGATGCCTACCCGGAAACGATCGTGCACGATGTCCGTGCGCCGCACGCCGGCACGTACTACGTGGTCGTCGAGCGGTTCTCCGGCACCGGCGCCTACGCTCTCGACGTAGACGTGACCGCCGCGCCAGCGCTTGGACCCATCCACTCGATTCCCGGCGTGCCTCTCATGCTTCCCACGGTGACGGGCGATCTCGACCGCGGTACCGAGCCCGATCACGTCTACTCGATCGCGCTTGAGGCCGGAGAGCGTCTCTCGCTAGTGATGCACTCCGCGGATGGGGACGCGGACGTATTCGTCTTCGCACCGGACGCGACCGACGTCACCGTCGACTGCCCGGTCGCTGGCGCTGCCACCGCCTACGACCCCGAGTTGCTCGTCTACGATGTCCCCGCCGGAGCGGGCGGTACGTACTATGTCAACGTGTGGGCGGCCACAGGGTCGCCTCACTACGAGCTGTCAGCCTCTGTCGCGCCCACGCCGCCGCTCGGTGCCGATGCCGAGATCCCCGGAGTGGCCGTCTCGGCATCGCCTGTCGTCGACACGCTCGCCGATACGGGAGAGTCTCGCGTCTACGCGCTGCCCCACGCTGCTTCCGGTCAGGTGATCTCGCTGTCGCTCAACGGCGAGACCGATACAGACTTCGACCTGCGGCTGTTCGGACCCGGGTCGACCTCGGTGCGCACGGACGCCCCTGTGGCTCGAGCCGAATTGCCGCTCTACCCCGACGAGATCGTCTACGACGTGCCGGCGGGAGCGGGTGGCGTCTACTACGTCCAGGTCGTGTCGTACCGCGGGTCCGGGACGTTCGGGCTCTCCTGGTCGGTCGGTCCGCGTGACTACGCGTCCATCGTCCGCATGGCCGGTCAGGACCGCTATCTCACCGCAGTCGACATCTCTGCGAGAACGTTCGATGCCGGGTCGTGCGACACAGTGGTGCTCGCAACCGGCACAGATTTTGCCGACGCGCTGACCGCATCCGGCCTCGCCGGCGCCTACGAGGCGCCGGTCCTGCTGACCCCGTCCCACACGCTGCCCGACGCTGTGCTCGCGGAGATCCAGCGCCTCGGCGCGACCGAGGTCGTCATCGTGGGCGGTACCTCGGCGGTCGGCACGCAGGTGACCGCCAAGCTGACCGGCGCCGGCATCACGTGGAGGCGGATCTGGGGTTCGAATCGCTTCACGACCGCCGCCGCAGTGGCCGAGGAGATCGTCGCGCAGATGGCCCGAGCAGGACGCACCTGGAACCAGATCGCGTTCGTTGTGCGTCACGACGGATTCGCCGACGCTCTCGCCGTCGCGCCGCTCGCCTACGCGCAGGGGATGCCGATCCTCCTCACGCGCTCCGAGCCCGCTCTCAACTACGATACGCGCATCGCGCTGATCACGATGGGCGCCCGGGAAGTGCTCGTGGCCGGTGGGCCAGTCGCGGTCGCCGACCACATCCTGCTCGAGCTTCGGGGCGTGGCCGGCATCGAGCGTGTCGACCGCATTTACGGCCCCACGCGCTACGAGACCGCCGCCGCTGTGGCGGAGTACGGACTGAAGTTCCACTGGGTAGGCACCGACGTCGTCGGTGTCGCCACAGGCCTCGACTTCGCCGACGCTCTCTCCGGCGGTGCTGCTGCGGGCGCTCGTGGGGGAGTCCTCCTCCTTACGGCCAAGGACCACCTCCCGTCGCCGAGCTCGACGTTCCTTGCGCAGAAGTCCGGCCTGATCCCGAGCGTGAATGTATACGGAGGCCCGGTCGCCGTTGCCGAGAGCGTCATCGAAGACATCACCCGCATCGGGCCGTAGGCCTTCTGATACCATCAGTGCGGCCGGTTCGCCTCGCGGAAGGATACCGCATGCGACTGATCGTCGTGGTCGGCGCGCGTCCCAACTTCATCAAGGTCGGCCCGCTCATGCCTGCGCTCGCCGCGGCAGGCTTCGACGCACACATCGCGCACACCGGCCAGCACTACGACGCCGCGATGAGCGATGTCTTCTTCACCGACCTCGACATCCCCGAGCCCACGTGGTTCCTCGGCGTTGGTTCGGGAACGCACGCCGTGCAGACCGGCAAGGCGATGATGGCACTCGAGGAGCTCTTCATGGCCGAGGCGCCCGACGCCGTGATCGTGGTCGGCGACGTGAACTCGACGCTCGCCGGCGCGCTCGCCGCGAGTAAGCTGCACGTCCCGGTCGTCCATCTCGAGGCCGGTTTGCGCTCCGGCGACATGTCGATGCCCGAAGAGATCAACCGGCTCGTGGCCGACCAGCTGTCCGCGATGCACCTTACGCCGGCGCGCGGGGCCGACGAGAACCTCGTCGCCGAGGGGGTCTCACGCGAGCGCATCCACTTCGTGGGTAACATCATGGCCGAGAGCGTGCTGCGCAACCTCGAGCGCATCGAAGGGCGCGATGTCGCGACCGGCTACGGGCTTACGGCGGGTGGTTACGTGCTCGTCACGGTCCACCGCCCCGAGAACACCGACCATCCCGAGCGACTCGCCGCTATCGCCGCAGCGTTCGCCGCTACCGAGCTACAGGTGCTCTTCCCGGCGCATCCGCGCACGCGCCCGCTTCTCGCTGCCGCCGGCCTTACCGCCGACGTGGGCGTTCACGTGGTCGACCCCGTCGGCTACCTCGACATGCTCGCACTCCAGCGCGACGCAGCCGCGATCGTCACCGACTCCGGCGGCGTCCAGGAGGAGTCGTGCATGGTGGGCACGCCGTGCGTCACCGTGCGGCGCAACACCGAGCGCGGCATCACCGTGGAGGTCGGCGCGAACCGTGTGGTGCCCGCCGATACCGCGTCGATCCTCGCCGGACTCGCCGAGGCTCTCGGCTCGACGCGGAAATGGGAGCGGCCCGAGCGCTGGGACGCCGATGTCGCCGCACGGGTGGTCGCCGCACTGAAAAGCGGCATCGTCCCGCTAGACGGCTGTGTCGGAGGCTGATACGGATGCGCATCCTCGTCACCGGCGGTGCCGGCTACATCGGAGCCATCACCGCCCGTCACCTGCTCGACTCGGGTCACGAGGTCGTGGTGGTGGACTCTCTCGAGCGTGGATGGCGTGAGTCGATCGACCCGCGGGCGTCGTTCGTGCACGCTGCGGTGGGCGACGCGTCTGCGCTCGACGCTGCGCTGCCGGGATGCGACGCCGTCATGCACCTCGCGGGCCTCATCGAGGTCGCCGAGTCGCAGTCAGAGCCTGGCGCGTACTTCGATGCCAACGTCGTCCAGCCGGTGCGCATGCTCGACGTCATGGTCCGTCACGGTGTACGCGACATCGTGTTCAGTTCGACGGCTGCGGTGTACGGTGAGCCAGAGAGCGTGCCGATCCCCGAGGACGCTGCCACCCGGCCGGTCAACACGTACGGGGCGACGAAGCTCATGTTCGAGCAGATGCTCGATGCCTACGGTGTAGCCCACGGTGTCCGCTCCATCCGTTTCCGGTACTTCAACGTGGCCGGCGCATGGCCCGACGGCACGCTCGGCGAAGCCCACGATCCCGAGACTCACATCATTCCGCGCATCCTGCAGGCGATGGCCAGCGGTCAGCGCGAGTTCGAGGTATTTGGCGACGACTATCCCACGCCCGACGGCACGTGTGTTCGCGACTACATCCACGTGCACGACCTGGCCGAGGCACACCGTTTGGGGCTCGAGCGTCTCGGCAGCGGGGGAGCGCGCGGCGTGTTCAACCTCGGCAACGGGCACGGGTACTCGAACCTCGAGGTGGTCCGTGCGTGTGCCGAGGTCACCGGCGTCGACGTCGACGTGCGCGTTGGGCCGAGGCGTCCGGGGGATCCCGCGGTGTTGGTCGCATCGGCCGAGCGTGCTCGTGACGATCTCGGGTGGGAGCCTACGCGCGGTGCGCTGAAGACGATGCTCGCCGACGCGTGGTGTTGGCACACCGCCGGCAAGGAGTGCTCCAGTGGTATCGGTTAACTCCGCACGGCGGGGCGTGATCCTTGTCGCGATCGGGCCTGGAACTCGTCGCAAGGAGTGATAGAATATCCCTCGCCGCGCACGCGGCACCGGTACGGGCGATTAACTCAGTGGGAGAGTGCTACCTTCACACGGTAGAAGTCACTGGTTCAAATCCAGTATCGCCCACCAGCGACTTTCGAGGCCCCGGGGTCAGCCCCGGGGCTTCTTGCGTCAAGAGTGGGCAAACTGGCGATCTCGGGCAACAAGACGCCACGCGCTGATGATGACCGTGTCCTTGGGCAGACTGCAAGGAGCTCGATGGCGAAAGACGGCCGGGATTGGGTAGGTTCCACCTACGGAGGCTGAGAGGGAGGATGCGGTATGTGGCAGCGTGTTGTACACGTTTGCCTTCTGCTCGCAGTCGGCACGGTTATGGTTGCCGGGTGCGAAGAGGAGCAGGACACCCGAGTCGAGTTCGAAGCCTCGGGAAGCATCGTCGACGATACGATCATCGTCGAGGGTACGGCTACCGTACCGGATGGAGCGCGCATCGACTACGTCCTGGACGATCCGATCGTAGACATCGATGGCGAGGTGTTCCTCGTAAGGGGCGATACCATCGTCAACGACGAGTCGTTCCGCTTTGAGGTGTCGGTAGAAGGATGGATTGGCGATAGTGTCGAGGTCTGGATCGCCTTCCAGCCATCCGGGCAGCCGTCGGAGGTGGTCTCACTCTATGGCAGTCAAGGGGAGAACATCGAGGGGGACAACGTTGTTGAGCTCGGAGATCCGACGAACGTCAGGCGCGTTGAGTACGAATTCACCGTTTCCCGCTGATCGAGCTAAGGCACGATCGGTCAAGAACGTCATCCGACGCGAACGGAGACAGCCGCATGACTCGCAGGAAATCCGGCAGCTCATCGTCGGATCTGGCAGTGGCACTGTCGTTCGTGTTCCTGATCGCCACACTCGCACTAGGGGTGATCGGGTGTGATACCGACCCTGTATCGGAGCCCTCGCCGGAACCAGCTGACGATCCCGTCGATGTCGATCCAGAGGAGGCCGCCACGGTGATCGACGTGAATTGCGCGGATATCTGCCATAGTCTGGACCCGGTACATGCTGCTGAGAAGAGCGTGGGGGAGTGGCGGGCCCATCTTGAGCACCATGAGGCTAGTAATCGTATCGAGCTGACTGAGGAAGAGACCGAACTCATCGTCCACTACCTGGCTGTCCGGTAGCCCAGATCGCTCCCGCCCTGCTTGGCTGCGACGCAGCCAGCATCGCAACAGTTATGATGGATCACGATGAAAGGGGCGGGGCGTGGCAGATGCGAACCAGAGATTCAAGCGCCTTCGGATATACAACATCGTGATGGGGTTCTTCCACCTCGCGCAGGGTGCGGTCATCGTCGCCCTGTCCGAGTCCTACGCCGTTCAGGTGACGGCGTCGTGGCTCAGCGTACGGCCCGGCCCTGGCGTGTTCAGTCCGCCGCAGGAGTACTTCCAGTTCGACCTCGGCATGGGCGTGGCCCTCTTCCTGTTCTTCTCGGCTCTCGCGCACTTCGTGATCGCCGGCCCCGCGTACGGGCGCTACGTCGCAGGCCTGAAAGAGGATCGAAACTACTTCCGCTGGATCGAATATTCGCTCAGCTCGTCGTTGATGGTCGTGCTCATCGCATCGCTCGTGGGGATCACCGACATCGCGGCGCTCACCGCGATCTTTGGCGTGAACGCCTCGATGATCCTCTTTGGCTGGCTGATGGAGAAGTACGAGCAGCCCGGTAACCCCGACTGGACACCGTTCATCTTCGGCTGCATCGCCGGCATCTTCCCGTGGATCGCGATCGCCGCCTACCTGTGGGGTCCGGGTGCAAGCGACCTCACCCCGGGTTTCGTGTACTGGATCTTCGTGTCGATGTTCGTGTTCTTCAACAGCTTCGCCGTGAATCAGGTCCTGCAATACAAGCAGGTAGGCAAGTGGAGGGACTACCTCTTCGGCGAGGCGACGTACGTGTTCTTGAGTCTCACCGCCAAGTCGCTGCTGGCGTGGTTGGTGTTCGCTAACGTCCTCATCCCGAGCTGACACAGGCCTCGACGAACCGTGAGCAAGCACGCCTTTCTCGACTTCCCTGCACGAGAGGACGATACTTGAACGTGAGGGAGGTCCGCGCATGGGCATGGGCGTAGCCGAGTGGGTCGTGCTGGTCTCGATCACGCTCCAGTTCATCGCTGCTGCTTTAGCGGTGCGGATGATCACGGTCACCGGCCGTCCGGTCGCCTGGACGCTGATCGCCGTAGCCGTGACGCTCATGGGCATCCGCCGCTCGATGTCGTTCGCGGCATCGATGAGCGCATCACCGGCGACCGGGCGTCCCCTCGACCTGAACGCCGAGAGTGTCGCGCTGCTCATCTCCGTGTGCATGGTCCTCGGCATGTACCTCATGAAACCCGTGTTCGTCGACGCGATAGCGACGCGCAAACGCGCGGACACCCTCCAGGAGCGGATGACGGACCTCGCCGCCGTCATGTCCCACAGCGTGGTCCAGTTCCGCTCCCCATGCGAACAAGAAGAGCCCGCGAACGACCTGATGATCCTCGAGGCCAACCCCGCGTTCACCCGTTTGGTCGGCGCGACGAGGAGCGAGGTTCAAGGCTCCAGCCTCACCGCCGCACTCGCGCTCGATCGCAGTGCCACATCTGCTTTGCTTGCCCACCTTTCCGGGCTGTGTGCAGCAGGCGGGAACCGCGGCGCCGAGATGGTGCTGCCGTCTCGCGGTAGGTGGCTTGCGACCTCGTTCTACCTTCTCGATGACGGTGTGTGCATCGGCATCCTTAGGGACATGACCGAGGAGCGAGCACGGAGCGACACGCTCGAAGCGCTCGTCAAGGAACGCACCGAGGAGCTCGAGCGCACCAACGAGGAGCTCCGCGAGTCGAATGAAGCGAAGAGTCGATTCTTCGCTGCGATGAGCCACGAACTCAGGACGCCGCTCAACTCGATCATCGGCTTCTCCGGCGTGCTGTTGAGCGGGGTGCCGGGCGACCTGAACGGAGAGCAGCAGCGGCAGATGCGGATGGTCGAGCGGTCCGGGAAGCGACTGCTTTCGCTCGTGAACGACATCCTCGACCTCTCGCGCATCGACGCGCACGCCGTTGCCGTGGAGTTCTCTGAGGTCGATGTGTTCGCGGTCTGCGGTGAGGTACTCGAGTACGTACGTCCCGAAGCGGAGCGCAAAGGGCTTGCGGTCCACTGCGAGATGGGACCGGACTGCCAACCGGGCAAGCTTGCGATGCTCGACCGGGAGAAGTTCGAGCAGATCCTGCTGAACCTCTTGAGTAACGCGACGAAGTACACCGACTCGGGTGCGGTGCGCCTCACACTCGAATGTTCCGACGAGGACACCGTGCAGGTGGTCGTGAGCGATACCGGTTGCGGGATAGAAGACGATTTCATCGGGCGCGTGTTCGATGAGTTCGAACGCGCGCGTGCGTGTGACCGCGACAGGCGACTCCAGGGTACCGGACTCGGCCTTGCGATCTCCCGGCAGCTCGCACGGATGATGGGTGGGGACATCACGGTGTCGAGCACCCCGGGGACGGGCTCCGAGTTCACCCTCACCCTTCCCGCGCGCCCGGCGAATGCCATCGCGGACGATGCGTGAGTAGCGTATGCTGTTCCAGACATCCATCACTACGATCGTCGGCGGCCCGCTTCCCACCGCGAGCGGACGGGCCCCGGTCAGGAGGAGACCCATGCGCTTCATCCGCATCGCTCTTGTCTGCTGCCTCGCGCTGGCCACCCTCGGCCTGATCGCGTGTACCACGGGTCCCGAGCAGGCCTGGGACGCGTTCGTCGACGCCGTCAAGGACGGTCGCGCCGACGATGCGCTCGAACACATGGACCTCGTCCGCATGACCGAGCGCATCCTTGCCGAGGACGAGGAGATGGCGGCCGCCGCAGAGATGTTCGGCGGGACGGAGGGCATCGCGTCGCTGCTCGAGGCCGAGTTCAGGGCCGCGTTCGCCGAGGGTGAGTTCGGCCTCGACGACACCGACACCTCGCTCGTCGACTCCGACGTCGCCGACACCGAGATCGACGGCGACCTCGCGACACTGATCATCGAAGCGGAGAACGAGACGGGCACCGTCTACATGGAGCGCATCGACGGCGACTGGAAGATCGTGATGTTCGAGTAGCCGAGGAGCCCGCGACGGCGCACGCGCGCCGCAACCGGCACCGTCACCACGCCGCCCAGTTGAGCGCTTCGTTGTACGCGGGGTGGATACCGATGGTCCCTTGCAGCGTCTCGCGCGTCGCTCCGTGCCTGATCGCGATCGACATCGCGTAGGCGAGATCGCTCGCTGTGGGTCCGGCGATGTGCGCGCCGAGGAGGCGCCCGTCGTCCTCGGCGAAGATCAGCTTCACGAACCCGTCACGCTCGTCTTCGATGATCGCCGCGCCGAGGAACTCGAACGCCTGGGTGTGCACGTCGACGGCGATCCCTTGACGTCTCGCCTCGGCCTCGGTGATCCCCGCCTGGCCGAGCTGCGGGGTGGTGAAGACGCACGTCGGGACCGCGGAGTAGTCGGGCATCCGCGGCGAGCCCGAGTCGATCGAGGCGGCGACGGTCTGTCCCTCGTAGTTTGCGACCGGCGTCTGCATCATGCCGCCGGCGGCGTCTCCGGCGACCCACACGGCGGGGTTGGTGGTGCGCAGGTAGCCGTCGTGGACGATCCGCCCGCCGGAGTCGACCTCGACGCCTGCTACGTCGAGCGCGAGGCCGTCGACCCCGGGCGCGCGTCCGGTCGCCACGAGCACGCGTTCCCACGTGCCGGAGTGCGAGCGCCCCTCGGCGTCGGTGAACGTCGCCGCGAGTGCGCCGGGCGTCCCGCCGAGCTCCGTCAGGCGGCAGCGGGTGCATATCGTCGCGCCTGTGCGGGCAAGGCGCGTGACGGCGACCGCGGAGGTGTCAGGATCGAGGTTCGACAGCGGTCGTGCGCCGGAGGTCACGAGCGTGATCTCGGTGCCAAAGGCGGCGTAGACGGCGGCAAGCTCCATGCCGATGTACCCTCCGCCCACGACGAGCATCGTCGCGGGCACCTCCGGGTAGGAGAGCGCGTCGATGCTCGTGTCGGCAAGCTCGATGCCGGGAACGGGCGGAAGGACCGGACGCGAGCCTGTGGCGATGACCGCGTGGTCGAAGGGGAGGGTCGTGCCGTCGACGGTGATGCGCTCGATGTCGGTGAAGCGGGCGTCGCCGCGCACGACCCGGATCCCGCGTTCGGTCGCGTTGGCCTCCTGGTCTCCCGCGTACGTCTCCTGGGCGTGCCACTTCCACGCGAGTACCGACTGCCAGTCGTACTCCTCGGCGGGTGTGAGACCGAACATCTCGGCCCGCTCCGCGCCTCTCCGCGCCCGCGCGGCGTTGTAGAGCGCCTTCTTGGGCATGCACCCGTACCATAGGCACGTACCGCCGACGCGGTCGCGCTCGATGGTGGTGACGTCCCACTTCGCGGAGACAAGAGAGCGGGCCGCAGCCAGGCCCGCGGTACCAGAGCCGATCACGACGACACGTCCCTTTGTCTCCATGTACGTCCTCCCTGTTAGACTGTCACGGTGATTATCTCCGTGGACTGTGTTACGAAAACGTTCGGCGCCCGGACACTGTTCGAGGGTGCCACGCTGCGCGTGGGCGCGCGCGACCGTATCGCGCTACTCGGCCCCAACGGCGCCGGTAAGACGACCCTGCTCGAGATCATCGCGGGCGAGCAGACGCCGGACTCGGGCACCTTGACCCGTGCCAAGGACACCGTCATCGGCTACCTCAAGCAGGAAGCCATCGAGATCGCCGGGCGGACCGTCCTCGATGAGGCGCTCACCGCAGCAGACGACGTGACGACCCTCGAACACCGGCTCGCCGTTCTCGAGCACGAGATCGCCGAGACGTCGGAGGGCCCCGAACAGGAACGCCTGCTCGCCGAGTACGGCGCGCTCCGCGAGCGCTTCGAGCGCCAGGGCGGCTACACGCTCGAGGCCGACGCGCGAGCCGTGCTCACCGGACTCGGCTTCCGCGAGGCCGACCTCACTCGCATGGCCGAGGAGTTCTCCGGGGGATGGCTCATGCGCCTCGCGCTCGCCAAGCTCCTGCTCGCAAGCCCCGACGTCCTCCTGCTCGACGAGCCGACCAACCACCTGGACCTCGAGACGGTGACATGGCTCGAGTCGTTCCTGCGCTCCTACGAGGGCGCGATCGTGCTCGTGAGCCACGACCGGGCATTCATGGAGGGCCTCGTCGACCACGTCGCCGAGATCGACCAACGGCGCGTGAAGACCTACACCGGTTCTTACACTCGCTATCTCGCCGCCAAGGAGCTTGCGAACGAACAGCTCGAGGCGGCGTACCATAAGCAGCGGCGCGAGATCGTGCACCTGGAGCGGTTCGTCGAGCGCTTCCGCGCCAAGAACACCAAGGCGAAGCAGGCGCAGGACCGCGTAAAGAAGCTCGAGCGCATGGAGCGTATCGAGTTGCCCGAGCACCGCAAGACGGTGCGGTTCGGCTTCCCGCAGCCGGTGCGGACCGGAGACGAGGTGGTACGACTCTCCGGCGTGCGCAAAGCCTACGGCGACAACGTCGTCTACGACTCGCTCGACCTGGCCCTCTACCGCGGCGACAAGGTCGTGCTCACCGGTCCCAACGGGGCAGGGAAGTCCACGCTCCTCAAGATGCTCGCCGGCGTGCTCGATCCGGATGCGGGCGAGCGTACGTACGGCGTGCACGTGGACGTCGCGTACTTCGCGCAACACCAGCTCGAGGCGCTCGACACCTCTAAGACGGTCTTCGCGGAGCTCGACGCGGTCGCCCCGGGCTGGACGCAGTCCGAGGTGCGCCGGCTTCTCGGCGCGTTCCTGTTCACCGGTGATGACGTCGACAAGAAGGTCGGGGTGCTCTCGGGAGGGGAGCGGTGCCGTCTCGCGCTCGCCAAGATGCTCGTCCACCCCGCGCCGCTCCTCTGTCTAGACGAGCCCACGAACCACCTCGATATCGACTCCTCCGACGTCTTGGAGGCGGCCCTGAAGGCCTTCGAGGGTACGCTCGTACTCATCACGCACGACCGTCACCTCATCCGCTCGGTCGCCAACAAGATCGTCGACGTGCGCGGAGGCGGGGCGACCGTCTACGACGGCGACTATGACTACTACCTCGACAAGCGCGCCCGGCTCGAGGCGGCCGAGGCTGCGGCAGCGGAGTCGGCCATGGGCGGGGGCCGGAAGAAGGCGGGCGGCAGTGCCGGGGACTCCCGGCGTCCCGATGCCGCCACGGTGGCAGACGAAGTCCCGGCGGCAGGCCCTAAGACCAAGGAGCAGAAACGTGCCGAGGCCGAACACCGCAACCGCGCGTACCGGGCGACAAGAGAGGCGCGTGCGGCGTTCGAGCGCATCGAGCACGCTCTTGGCGCGGTACAGTCACGTCACGACGAACTCGTCGCGCTCATGGCCGATCCGGAGTTCTACGATGAGGCCGAGGCGTTCGAGTCGGCCATGAAAGAGTACGCGGAGGTCAAGAAACGGCTCGCAGCGCTCGAGGAGGAGTGGGTCGGTGCCGCTGCCGAACTCGAACGTCTTGAATCGAATGCATAACGCCTGTAAGCTGCAATAACAGGACATTGTAACAATCTTTACAATCTTATTTCGTTGTGTAATGATTCGGTGTGACCGTGGTCGGACGTCGCGCTCGAGGCGCCTTGCGCGGTCGACTGCTCGGTCGTCTACCGGCCGTCTTCGGGGCCGCGACGCAGGGTCGCCGCGATCGGAGACGAGACGCCACGGCAGGGGGATCTTGTGGAAGGCCCGTTCGCGTGGGGCGTGTTGTTCGTCATAGGTTCGGCGGCAGCAGCCGTCGCCTTCATACTCATCGTCTTCGCCGCCAACGCGCTCCTTTCACCGCGCCTCCCGACCCCTGAGAAACTCGAACCCTACGAGTGCGGCATGCCGCCTGCCGGCATCGCGTGGGCGCCAGTCCGTCTGCGTTTCACCGCGATCGCCCTTCTCCTCGTGATCTTCGACGCTGAGGCGGCGGTACTCTTCGCCGTAGCTCCCGCCGTGAAGGGCGATCCTGCCGCAGCCGCTGCTGCCGGCATCTTCGTGGCCCTGCTCGCCATCGGGCTCGTGTACGCGTGGCGGAAGGGTGTGCTCTCATGGCGATAGTCGACCGCATCGGCGAGACGCTCGACCGCACTCCCGGCGGGGTGATCCTCACCGGCGTGGACTCGCTCGTCGACTGGGCACGCGGCAAGTCCCTGTGGTCGATGCCGATGGGCACCGCGTGTTGCGCGATGGAGCTCATCGCCGCGTCGTTCAACAAGTTCGACTTCGATCGCCACGGCACGTTCCCACGCCCTGACCCGCGCCATACCGACGTCATGATCGTCGCTGGCACGATCACCTACAAGATGATGCCCGCGGTCAAACGTCTCTACGAGCAGATGCCGGACCCCAAGTGGGTCATCGGGATGGGCAACTGCACGCTGTCCGGTGGCATCTTCTACTACGACACGTACTCGGTGGTCCGGGGGATCGGCGAGTTCCTCCCGGTCGATGTCTACATCGCCGGTTGTCCACCGCGTCCCGAGTCACTGCAGGACGGCATCTTGCGCCTGAGGGAACTCGTCGAGCAGGAGTCGATCGCGCCGGGCAAGCGTCGCGACCGTGCACTGACGCTGCCCGCTCCCGATCACGGGTGCGGTGAGGCCGAGTGAACCTCGACCAGCTCCGGGACCATCTGTGTTCCGTCTATCCGGACCTCTGTCCGCTGTTCTCCGTGGAGTTCGGTGACGGCGTGCTCAACGTTGCGTCCAACGACATCTTCTCGGCAGCTAACGACCTCAAGAACCTCGGCTTCGACCGCCTTCTCATGCTCACGGCCGTCGACCGCGGAGTGGTCTTCGAGTACCAGTGCCGCCTACTGTCGCGCGCCATGTCTGCGGCGATCACGCTCAAGACCGAGGTCCCGCGCGAACGGCCGAGCGTCTCCTCGCTCGTCCCGCTGTGGCCGGCCGCCGACTGGCAGGAGCGCGAGGTCTACGACATGTTCGGGATATCGTTCGCCGGGCATCCCGACCTGAGGCGGATCCTCCTGCCCGATGACTGGGGGGGCTATCCGCTGCGCAAGGACTACAAAGACCCGCGTATGATCCGCAGGCCCGACTACATCTGAGAGGGGAGGTGCGCATGCCGCTCGACGTCGAGAGTAGAGAGGCGGTCGAGACCGCTGAAGGCGAGGTCGTCGACGAGCTCGTCGTCAACGTAGGTCCGTCGCACCCCTCGACCCACGGGGTGTGCCGGGTGATCATCCACCTCGACGGCGAGATCGTCACTCGCGCCGAGCCGGTCATCGGCTACCTCCACCGCGGTATCGAGAAGATGGCCGAGAACCGCACGTACCTCCAGGTCGTCCCGCTGACCGACCGCCTCGACTACGTCGGTTCCATGTACTCGAACTGGGCGTACTGCCGGTCCGTCGAGCGCCTCGCCGACATCCCCGTGCCCGAGCGTGCCGAATACCTGCGCGTCATCGTGTGCGAGTTGCAGCGCATCGCGAGCCATATGATGGCCATCGGTTCCAACGGCGCGGACACCGGGGCACTCACTCTGTTCGTGTACGCATTCGACCAGCGCGAGCATGTCGTCGAACTCTTCGAGGAACTCTGCGGCCAGCGTCTCACCTACAACTACGTGCGTCCCGGCGGCGTGTCGCACGACATGCCCGAGGGGTGGGCCGACGATGTGCGCGCGTTCACTGCCGCGCACCGCTCGGCACTGGCCGAGATGGACAAGCTGTTCTTTGGCAACGTCATCACCCGTGGCCGGCTCAAGGGCATCGGCGTGCTCTCCGCCGACGACGCCGTGGCATGGGGGGCGTCAGGCCCGGTCGCGCGCGGCTCGGGCGTCAACTGGGACCTGCGCAAGCACGACCCGTACTCGGTGTACCCGCGCTTCGACTTCGACATCCCCACCGGTACCGACGGCGACTGTTACGATCGAGCGCGGGTCAGGCTCTACGAGTGCTACGAGTCGTGTCGCATCATCGAGCAGGCGCTCGCGCAGATGCAGCCCGGACCGCACCGTACCGAGGGTCTGCCGCGCCTCATCGCCCCGCCCCCCGGGGACGCCTACGACCACATCGAGTCGGCCCGCGGCGCGCTCGGCGTCTACCTCGTCTCCGACGGCAGCACCCGTCCGTACCGCATGAAGGTCCGCTCGCCGGCGTTCTGCAACCTCGCACTGTTGCCCACGCTCGCCGAGGGGCACATGCTGTCGGACCTCGTCGCCATCCTCGGCAGCCTCGACCCGGTCTTCGGGGAGGTGGACCGATGAGTGGGCTGGTGTGGGGCGTCGTGTGGGGCCTTGCCGCAGGGGTGCTCATCGCGATCGCAGCGCTCATCGGCGTGTGGTGGGAACGCAAGTTCTCCGGCGCCATCCAGATGCGTATCGGGCCGCAAGAACTCGGCCCTGCCGGCCTGCTGCAGACGCTTGCGGACACCGTCAAACTCGTACTCAAGGAAGACATCATCCCGGGTAGGGCCGACGTGACCGTCTTTCGCATCGCGCCGCTCATCGTGTTCGCGCCGATCGCCATGTCGCTCGTCGTCGTGCCGTATGCGGCAGGGTTCGCACCACTCGACACGAGCGTGGGGATCCTCTTCTTCATGGCGGTCCCGGCGGTATCGGTCATCGGCGTGATGCTCGCCGGATGGTCGTCCCGCAACACGTACGCCAGCATCGGAGGCGTCCGCGCCGCTGCACAGATGATCTCTTACGAGCTGCCGAGGACCCTCTCGGTCCTGCCGTTCGTGCTCCTCGCCGGCTCGATGCGGCCGCTCGACATCGTCGCCGCGTGGCAGTGGTGGTGGGTCCCGCTGCTCGCCATCGGCTTCGTCGTCTACCTCATCTCGTCGGTCGCCGAGCTCAACCGCGGCCCGTTCGACCTGCCCGAGGCGGAGTCCGAGCTCGTCGCGGGTTACTTCGCCGACTACTCGGGTATCCGGTGGGCGATCTTCATGATGGCCGAGTACGGCGGGCTCTTGGCCGCCGCAGTCTTTGGCGCGGCACTCTTCTTCGGCCCGTTCTCGCTGCTCCCGGGAGCAGCCGGGGTCGTGCTGTTCGTGATCCTCTCGGCGGTGTTGGCCACCGTCATGATGTGGGCGAAGTGGACGTTCCCCCGCATGCGGCCCGACCAGCTCATGGGTGTCGCGTGGAAGGTGCTCACCCCGATGGCCCTCGTGCAGCTCGTGCTGGTGGGAGCGGTGGTCCCGTGGCTCTAGGCCGGCACGATACCAGCCGTGACGCCAACGGCAACGGAAACGGCAATGGCGACGGGACGCGTCACCACGAGGTGGGCGCGCCCGACCGCACGCCCGAGGCCGTGCCCGTCACGGTGAACGTGACCGACGACTTCCCTGGCGGCGTGGCCGGGTTCTTCGAGCGCTGGCGCTCGCTGCTCGTGGGCTTCGGGATCACCGGCCGGCGGGCCCTCGGCCCGACCACGACGCTCCGCTACCCGCACGAGAGGGTCGTCCTCTCGCCGAGGTGGCGCGGGGCGCTTCGGCTGCGCGGGATCCTCGGCAGGGACGACATCCCGATCCTGCGCGACGCTCCTACCGCCTACAACGACCTCATCGACTCGACGTACCGCGCGGATCGCCTGCCGCCGTGCGTGGGCAACTGTCCTGCCAACGTCGATGCGCGTGGCCAGGGATACTTCCTCGGCGAGGACAAGGCCGTCGAGGCGTACGAGCTCGTGCGCGAGCGCAACATCCTTCCCGGCGTGCTCGGGCGCATCTGTCACCACCCGTGCGAGACGGCGTGTCGCCGCAACTACTACGACGAGCCGATCGCCATCCGTCCGCTCCACCGGCACGCGTTCGAGGAGTACGCGAAGGTGGCCGAGGAGCACCTCAAGCCCTTCGAGGTCACGCGGGACGAGCGCGTCGCGATCATCGGGTCGGGGCCGAGCGGGCTCGCGGCCGCGTTCGACCTCATGAGCCTCGGCTACCACGTGACGGCGTACGAGAAGGAGAAGAAGCCCGGCGGGGCGCTGTACTCGGGCGTGCCGGCGTACCGTCTTCCGCGCGATGTGCTCCATACCGAGATCGACTACCTCGTGAAGATGGGACTCGAGCTGAAGCTCGGCGTCGAGGTCGGGCACGACGTGCCGATCGACTACCTCATCGGCGAGTACGATGCCGTCATCATCGCGGCCGGGTTGCAGGACAGCCGCATCCTGCCGGTCCCCGGGCACGACGCCGAGGGCGTCAAGGGCGCACTGCCCTTCCTGCGCGCCGCGAACTGGAAAGGCGATGCGGGCGTCAAGGGTAAGAAGGTCCTCGTCATCGGCGGTGGCAACGTCGCCGTCGACGTCGCGCGGTGTGCTCTTCGCACCGGTGCCACGGAGGTGCGGCTCTCGTGCCTCGAAGCTTCAGACGAGATGCCGTGCCACCCGTGGGAGATCGAAGAGGCGCTCGACGAGGGCGTCATCGCGATGTGCTCGTTCGGCCCGGAAGAGGTCCTCACCACCGAGGACAACCGCGTACGCGGCATGCGCATGCGCGAGTGCCTCGCGGTGTTCGACGCTGCCGGGCGCTTCGCCCCGGTGTTCGGCGACGAGTATCTCGAGATCGAGACCGACGTGGTCGTGTTCTCCATCGGGCAGGCACCCGATCTCGCTCACGTCGTCGCAGGCTCCGACCTCTCGCTCACCGAGCGTGGGCTGCTGCCGGTCGACGGTACCCTGTTCACTACCCACCATCCCGGTGTGTTCGCGTGCGGGGAGGTCGTCACCGGCCCCGGCAGCGCCATCGCGTCGATCGCCACGGGTCACGAGACGGCGATATCGGTCCACCGGTACCTGCGCGGAGAGCACCTGGCCGCCGACCGTGTCCCTCGGCCGGTACCGATCTATGCGAAGTACCAGAAGGCGACGCTCGAGGGGGTCGAGAAGTCGCGGCTCCGCGTGAATATGCCGATGGCGCCCCCCGAGGCCCGGGCGAATGACTTCCGTCCGGTCGAGCTCGGACTCACGCACATGGAGGCGCTCAACGAGGCTGCGCGGTGCCTGCGCTGTCAGTCGGAGGTGTGCGTCGGGTGCACGTTCTGCGCACGCACGTGTCCGGACTACGCGATCGAGGTGGAGCGCACCGACGACCCGGGCGAACGCCACGTGACCCACTACGACCTCGACCTGACGAAGTGCTGTTTCTGCGGCCTGTGCGCCGAGCAGTGCCCAACGGACGCACTCGTGCACACCGGTCAGTACGAGTTGACGTTCTTCCATCGCGGACCCACCATCTTCGCGCGCGAGGAGATGTTGCGCGACGGTGGCGGGACGCGCGCTACCGGCTGCGACGCCGTGCGCGCCGCGGACACGGAGGCGGGTCGATGAGCATCGAATCCGTCGTCTTCGCCATACTGGCGGGTGTCGCGCTCGCGGGCGGGATCGTCACCGTCTTCGCGCGCGACGTCACCCGCATGGTGATCGGGCTCGCCGCGTTCCTGCTCTCGATAGCCGGCTTCTTCGTCTACTGGAAAGCCTCGTTCCTCGGCGTCGTCCAGCTCTTCGTGTACGTGGGAGGCGTGCTCGTGCTGTTCGTGTTCGCGATCATGCTCGTGCACCGCTCGACGGAAGGCTCTCCGTACCTCGAGACGCGGCACGACATCGCATCGATCACCGTCGCCGGCGGCCTGTTCATCATGGTGGTGACCGCCCTCAAGGATTTCGTCCACGACCCGGTCGCGGGCGCCATGGTGACGGGGACCGACGAGGTCGCCGCGGTGCTCCTCGGCCCGATGCTCACGCATTTCGAGATGGTGGGCGTCATGCTGCTCGCCGTCCTCGTCGCCGTGGTCATCATCGTGGGAGGGGAGGAGCGATGAACCTCCTCGTCGTGGCCATGCTTCTCTTCAGCGTCGGACTCTACGGCGTCTTGACGCGACGCGACCTCGTAGCCGTGCTCGCGTCGATCGAGGTCATGCTCGGGTCGGCGACGCTGTTGCTCGTAGGGCTCGGCGCTACCGGCGAGATGATCGCGGGCACGCAGGTCGGCGGCGGCACGGTCGAGGCGACCGGCGTGATGATCATCGTCCTCGCCGCAGCCGAGGCCGCCATCGGGCTCGCGCTCGTGGTCGCGGTCGCGCGGCGGTTCCGTACCACGCGGATCGACGAGCTCACCGGGGTCAAGGGGTAGCCGGTGACAGGGATAGCGACATACGGCTGGAGCGTCGTGGCGGTACCGCTCGTGATCGCGGTGCTCGCCGCTACCGCCGGTCGCGTGTTGGGCACCCGGGTCGCCGCGCTCGCCGCGCTCGCCCCGGCATGGGTGTTCGCGGTAGGTGTCGCGGCGAGTGCGCGCGTGCTCGCAGGCGAGGAGGGTGCGATCGCGTCGGGGTCTGTCGAGTGGCTCGGCGCCGGTCTCACCGTGGGGTGGGCCATCGATGGCCTGACAGCGCTCATGTTGCTCGTCGTCGGGCTCGTCGCGTTCCTCGTGGTCGTCTTCTCGCGGGGCTACCTCGGCCCCGGAGAAGCGTTGCCGAGATACTTCGCCGTGCTCGCGCTCTTCACCGGGGCGATGTCAGCGCTCCTGGTGGCCGATGGGTTCCTCGGCCTGTTCATCGGGTGGGAACTCGTCGGCGTGTGCTCGTACCTGTTGATCGGATACTGGTTCACGAGGCCGGAGGCGTCCACCGCGGCGGTGAAGGCGTTCCTCACCACGCGCGTGGGTGACATGGGACTGCTGCTCGCGCTCGCGCTCCTCTGGCGCGAGGTGGGTGACCTGTCCTACACGGCGGTCTTCGCGGCGGTGCCGGGGATGGAGGCATCGACGGTAAGCACGATCGGGCTCCTCTTGCTCGTGGGGGCGGTGGGCAAGTCCGCGCAGTTCCCGCTCCACATCTGGCTCCCCGACGCCATGGAGGGTCCCACTCCGGTCTCCGCGCTCATCCACGCGGCGACGATGGTCGCGGCGGGTGTGTTCCTGCTCGCGCGGGCGTGGCCGGTGGTGGGCGCATCGGCCGACGTGCAGACGATCATCCTCGTCCTCGGCGGGTTCACGGCGATCGCTGCGGCGGGTTCTGCGGGCGCGCAGCGCGACATCAAGAAGGTGCTCGCCTACTCTACGATCAGCCAGCTCGGGTTCATGTTCGCGGCCATCGGTGCCGGCGCGTGGGTCGTGGCGATGTTCCACCTCGTGACACACGCGGCGTTCAAGGCACTGTTGTTCCTCGGCGCGGGAAGTGTCATCCATGCGACGGGTACCCAACGCCTCGACGCCATGGGCGGCCTGCTCAAGAAGATGCCGCTCACCGCCGGCACGTGGTTCGTGGGCGCCGCCGCCCTCGCCGGTATCCCGCCGCTCTCCGGTTTCTTCAGCAAAGACGAGGTCCTCCACACCGTGGTCGGCGCTGACCTTGGGTGGGGAGTGATGCTCTTCGCGGCGAGCACGCTCACCGCCTTCTACATCACGCGGACCACGGTGCTCGTGTTCTTTGGCAGCTACCGAGGGGAAGGAGTACCCCATGAGGGCGGGTGGGACCTCCGTGTACCCCTCGTGGTCCTGGCCGCGTTCGCCGCGGCACTCGGCTTTGCCGGCGGGCCGATCGCCGAGCTCGCAGGCGGACATCACGGCGAGATCGACGTCCTCGTCGCGAGCATCGCGACCGCGCTCGCCGTTCTCGGTATCGCTGTCGGTGCGGTCTCCGGCATACGGCCCAAACAGGGCGCCGACGTCACCAAGCTCGCCTTCGTGGGACCGCTTCGGTGGGCGCGCAACGGCTGGGGTTTCGACGAGATCGTGCGGCAGACGGTGACCCGTCCGGCATGCGCGACCGCGCGCGTGCTCGACCGGGTGGTCGACCGCGGGGTCGTCGATCGGTCCGTCGAGGGCGTCGGGGCGCTCGCCCGTCTCGTGGGGCGCGGTTACTCAGCGCTCCAGAGTGGCGACACCCAGTGGTACACGACCCTCCTCGGTGCGGGCACGGTCGCCTTGCTCGCGCTCGTAGCCTACCTCGGCAGGGGGGTGTGACGCGATGCTCGCCGTCGATCTCCTCGTAGCGGTGCCGCTGCTCGGCGTCGCAGCCGTCATCGCCCTGGGACGCGGATCCGCAACGCGCCCGCGCGCCATCGCGCTCGCGTTCTCGGTCGCATTCACGGCCGTGTTCGCCTCGCTCGCGTCTGCAGGCGTGCTGACAGGTACCGCAGTCGATGGCATCCGGCTTGCGCGCGAGGCGTTCCCGTTCTGGACGTTGCGTATCGACGGGCTGAGCGCCCCGCTGCTCGCACTCACCGCGGTGCTGGGTCCGGTCGCGGTGCTCGCGTCGTGGGGCGTGCGCGAGAAGGCGGCCGCACACCACGCGTTACTCCTTGGCCTCCAGGCCTCGATCGCCGGCGTCTTCCTCGCTGCCGACGTCATCTTGCTCTACGTCTTCTGGGAGGCGGTCCTCATCCCGATGTACTTCCTCATCGGCGTGTGGGGACACGAGGACCGGCGCCACGCGGCCATGAAGTTCTTCATCTACACGTTCGCCGGCAGCGCGTTCATGTTGGTGGGTATCTTGACCGCGGTCTTCCAGACGGGACACACCGGCCTGGCCGAGGTCCTCGACTCGGCGTTCGTGCTCGGCCAGCCCACGCTCGTGTTCTGGCTCATCGCGGCCGGCATGCTCGTGAAGATCCCAGCCGTCCCCGTGCACACGTGGCTCGCCGACGCCCACGTCGAGGCCCCCACCGCCGGATCGATCCTCCTCGCCGGCGTGCTGCTCAAGATGGGCGGCTACGGCCTGCTCCGCCTGGCGCTGCCCATCGCACCCGAGGTGTTCGAGGCGGCGCGGCCGATACTCGCGGTCCTCGGCGGCGTGGGCATCTTCTACGGTGCGGCCCTCGCGCTCGCGCAGACAGACCTGAAGCGCCTCGTCGCGCTCTCGAGCGTCTCGCACATGGGCTTCGTGCTCCTCGGTATCTCGGCCGGTACGGAGCGCGGTTTCGCCGCTGCGATGCTCGTCATGGTTTCGCACGGTCTCGTCGCGCCGTTGCTCTTCCTCCTCGTGGGCCAACTCTACGATCGCACCCACACGCGGGACATCGAGCGCTTCAGCGGCATGGGAGCGACCCTCCCGCGGTGGGCGACACTCTTCACCTTCGCCGCCCTCGCAAGCTTGGGACTCCCGGGACTCTCCGGCTTCCCGGGCGAGTTCCTCGCGGTCGTCGCCGGGTTCGGCGCGTGGTCGTACTCGATCGTCCCGGTGATGGCGGGTCTCGTGCTCGCCGCCGCCTACAATCTTCGCGCGGTCAAGGGTACGTTGCACGGAGAGATCGCCGAGGAGTGGGCTGAGATATCCGATATATCCGCAGGCGACCTGGTCCCGGCCGTCGTGCTGGCCGCGTGCATCGTCGCCCTCGGCGTGTGGCCGATGTTCGTGCTCGACATGACGGGCGACGCGCTCGCGCTCATCGCCGCGCTCGCGGGAGGGATGTGACATGGAGACCGTGTCCCTCGCTAGCGCGTTCGCCCCGCATATCGTCGCGGTCGTGGGCGTTGCATTGGCCATCATGGCCGATGCGTTCGGACGGCGCGCTCTCGCCGTGTTCGGTGCGTCGGCAGGGCTCGCGGGTGGCGCCGTCGTGGCGGGGATCGCCCACGGGCGACCGGCGGCGATCTCGGGCGACCTTGCCGTCAGTGGCGCCGGATTCTCAGTGGTGAGCGCCGTCGTGTTAGGGCTGGCAGCCGTGGTCGTGATCGGCTCGCTCGGCTGGCTGCGGTCTACGCCGAGCGGTGGCGGGCTCGCCGCACTGGCCGCGGTCGTGGCGATAGCGGCTGCCGCGATCGCTCAAGGGGCCGATCTGCTCGTGCTCCTCATCAGTCTCGAGGCGATGGCCGTCGGCGGCTACGCGCTCGTGTGGTCCGCCCGGACCGAGGCATCGACCGAGGCGGCCCTGAAGTTCTTCGTCCAAGGCGCGGTGGCGACCAGCTTGTTCGTCCTCGGCCTCGCCATCCTGTTCGGTATGTACGGCGCGTCGACGTCGTACGTGTGGCTGCGGGCGGGGATGGCGGGCATGACCGCGCCTCCCGTGACGACGGCATTCGTGCTCATCGCGGTCGCCCTCGCCTACAAACTCGGCGCCTTCCCGTTCCACTCGTGGGCCCCGGATGCCTTCGAGAGCGCGCCGCCGCACGCCTCGGCGCTTCTGGCGGGAATCCCCAAGCTCGCCGTCGTGGTCGCGCTTATGTTCCTGTTCACGCGCGCCGTCTTCCCGTACATCGACCCGACGATAGCCCTGTGGGTGTTTGGCGCACTCGCGGTCGCCTCCATGGCGTTCGGGGTCTTTGGCGGACTCGCGCAGCGCTCCTACACCCGCATGCTCGCGTACTCAGGCATCGCCCAGGTGGGCTACGCGCTCGTCGCACCGGCGCTCGGTGCACCGGCGATGATGGCGGTGGCCGTCCTGTTGATCGCGTACGCTGCCGCCGCTGCCGTCGCGTACCTCATCGCGGGGTACGTCCGAAGCGTGCGACCCGAGTGGGACGGCACCATCGCAGGACTCGCCGGGGTGGGGAGGAGCCATCCTCTTGCCGGGGCCGCGCTCGTGGTGGCCATGTTCTCGCTCGTCGGCATGCCGCTGACCGCTGGTTTCTGGGGCAAGTTCCTGGTGTTCGGCATGGCGGTGTCGGCCGGGTTCTGGTGGCTCGCGCTCGTTGGGGTGCTTGCGTCGGTCGTGTCGTTCGGCTACTACGGTGCGGTGCTCAAGGCTGCGTATTTCGAAGGGGCCGACCCGGGCGGGCAAGGCGCCGCCGACTCGCCGGCACCGGAGACGACGCCTGATGTGCCCGCTGTCACCGCGGCATGCGTGCTCACGCTCGTGCTCCTCGGGATAGGCGTGGCGCCGCTGTTCATCGGGTTGCGCTGGGTCGCGACGCTCCTCTCGTTTGCGTAATCGCTGGGTAAGAACGAAATCGGTCGTTTTTTCACGAAAGCCTTGCGCAGGCGTATTTCGGCCTGTATCATCATCGGTAAGTTGCATGCAAGTGCAACCCCTTACCCCTGAGCCTCAAGGTGCCGGCCTTGGGGCTCCCCCTTTTTGAAGGGCGTTTCCTGGGGCCTTTCAGCGGGGTGATCGCCACATGTTTTTCGTCGTCCCCGGGGTTCAAGTCCGGTCACGTTCCGGCCGATAGTCATAGCAGTATGATGATCTCCGATGAGCAGGCTCGGCGCGCCGCCGAACTCCTGCATACGCCAGAGTACAGATGCAGCGGCTGCATCACCGTTGAAGTGCCTCCGGACCTGCTCGCAAAGGTTCGTTTCCACCTCGACGGGCTGCCCGAATACCGCGAAGACCGTATCGACGCCGCACGCGCTCGCATAGCGACGCAGCCTCCCACATCAGACGAGATCGCGGCGATGATGATCGGCCGCATCCTCTCCGATCAGGTCCGCTGACGAACAGCAAGCCGATCGGTACCCGGCATCGTATGCGGTGGGTCACTCCCACGGCCAGTCGGTGGCGGACGCGCCCCGTTCGCTCCATAATCGGTGTGTACGTCCGTGCGGCATGTCACCGGGAGGACCGATGGGCGGTGCGCGCGCTACCAAGCTTGCGGTCACGTTCCTCGCGAACGTGTTGCTGGTGCTCGCGTTAGTCCTGCTCTTGCGGGTCGTCGTCGAGTTCTTCGGAGCCCTCGCCGCCCACAGTGCGGGACGGGCGCTCGTCGCGCTCACCGACCCGCTTCACCTGCCCCTCGGTCTGACTGCGCCGCGCACCCCGTATGGAGGCGTGCTCGACTCCGATGTCGCCGTGACGATCCTCGCGATCCTGCTGGTCGAGTGGCTTCTGAGCGTCGTACGCGACAGGGGTTAGACGGGGATACACTGAATGACCGGTAACGAACCGCATGCTCCTCGGCGAGCATGGCAGGATGGAGGATGCGTGGCTTACACGCGGGAACGTCTCGGAGAGCTCCTCGTCACCGCGGGCGTGGTGACCCGTGAGGACATGGATGCCGCGCTCGATGAACAGCGCCGTAGTGGAGGCAAGCTCGGTGCGGTACTCGTGTCACTCGGGATGACCACCGAGGAGCACATCGCCGACACCCTCGCCACGCAGAAGGGTTACGAGTACGTCGACCTCTCCGCGCACCGCGTCGACCGTTCCGCCGCTAGTTTACTGCCTGCCCGGGTGGCCCTCATGCGGCAGGTGATCCCGATAGGGTTCCGCGACGACGATCTCGTGCTGGCGATGGCCGACCCGCTCGACATCGAGACCGCCGACGAGGTCGAGGTCCGCACCGGACACCGGGTCGTGCCCGTCGTCACGCCTCCATCGCAGATCCGCCACGCTATCGAGAAGTACGTGTCGGCGGCGGACACCTTTCAGGAGGTGGTCGATGCGATGGAGGATGTCGACGACGAGCCCCAAGAGTACGAGGAGCAGGTGCTCGTCGGCGGCGAGGACGTTCCGATCGTCCGGCTCGTCAACCAGCTCATCCGCGAGGCCGTCGTCGAGCGGGCGAGCGACATCCACATCGAGCCGGGGCTGCACGGGGTGCGCATCCGGTATCGCATCGACGGGGTACTCCACGAGGTCATGTCGTTGCCTATGGCGGCGCGCGCGGGGGTCACCAGCCGCGTGAAGATCATGGCCGAGATGGACATCGCCGAGAGGAGGCGCCCGCAAGACGGCAAGATCGCGCTGAAGATCGAGGACCGCCCGATCGACCTGAGGGTAGCGAGCGTGCCCACACCCTTCGGGGAGAGCCTCGTCATCAGGATCCTCAACGCGGACTTCTCGTTCCTTTCTCTGACGGACCTCGGCATGAACGATATACACCTCGGCGCGGTGCGGGACACGATCGCCAGGCCCTACGGTGCTCTCTTGATCTCGGGACCGACCGGTTCGGGCAAGTCGACCACGCTCTACGCCGCACTTCAGGAGCTCAACGACCCTCATCGTAAGATCATCACCATCGAGGACCCGGTCGAGTACCAGATGGCTGGTGTGACGCAGATCGCAGTCAACCCGAGGATCGGCCTGACGTTCGCCACCGGGTTGCGCACCGTGCTGCGTTCCGACCCTGACATCATCATGGTCGGCGAGATCCGCGATCCGGAGACAGCGGAGATCGCCATCCGCTCCGCGCTCACCGGCCACCTCGTGCTCTCGTCGATCCACACGAACGACGCCCCGTCGGCGTTCACGCGCCTCGTCGACATGGGGGTGCCTCCTTACGTCGTCGGCTCCTCGCTCCTCGGGGTGGTCGCCCAGCGTCTCGCCCGGCGCCTCTGTCCGGAGTGCAAGACGGCGGCCGAGATGACGACGGCCGAGCTGGTCGCTGCCGGCTTCACGCCTGAAGAAGCGCAGGAGGTGACGGTCTACGCACCCGACGGCTGCGACCGCTGCGCGCACTCCGGATATCGAGGCAGGGTCGGCCTGTTCGAGATCATGCCCGTCGATGAGGACATCGTGCGCCTGTTCATGAGCGGTGCCTCGGCCGACCGCATCCGCGAGTTGGCCATCGAGAAGGGAATGGTGACGCTTCGGCGGGACGCTCTGGACAAAGTCGCCGCCGGGCACACGAGCCTTGCGGAGGTAGCCCGGGTGGTGATGTGAGGATGCCGAGGGACCCGCGGGCGATCGTGCTCGTGCTCGACAGTGTTGGCGTGGGGGAACTCCCCGACGCGCACCTCTACGGGGACAAGGGGAGCGACACCCTCGGGAACACGGCACGCGCGGTAGGCGGTCTGGCGATGCCGAACCTCGGCGCCATGGGGCTCGGGAACATCACCGGCGTCCTCGGAGTGCCACCTGTGGAGCACCCGCACGCGTCGTGGGGATGCAATGCCGAGGCCTCTGCGGGCAAGGACACGACCACCGGGCACTGGGAGATGATGGGACTGCACCTCAGCCGGCCGTTCCCGACGTATCCGGAGGGCTTTCCTGACGAGGTCATGGATGCCTTTTCGCGCGAGACCGGTGAGGGGTGGCTCGGCAACGTGCCGGCAAGCGGGACCGCCATCATCCAGGAACTCGGCGATGAACACGTGCGGACCGGCAAGCCGATCGTCTACACGTCCGCCGACTCGGTCTTCCAGGTCGCAGCGCACGAGGACGTCATCCCGGTGGAGCGGCTCTACGAGATCTGTGCGATCGCGCGAGAGCGCGTGTGCGTCGGGGAGCACGCGGTGGGCCGCATCATAGCGCGGCCCTTCGAGGGTCCCGATGGCTCGGGCACCTACGTGCGCACGCACCGCAGGCGCGACTTCGCTATCGAGCCTCTCGAGCCCACCGTGCTCGACCTGCTCGCCGAGGCCGGGGTCGTCACGTACGGTATCGGCAAGATAGGGGAGATCTTCGCATGGCAGGGCGTGTGCGAGAGTCCGCACTCGCGGGACAACATGCACGGGTTCGACAACCTCGTCGCCCGGGTCGCAGGAGACGAACCGGGATTCGTGTTCGCGAACCTCGTCGACTTCGACATGATCTGGGGGCACCGCAACGACGCGGAAGGGTATGCGCGCGGGCTCGAGGCGGTCGATGCCCGCATCCCCGAGCTGCTCGACGCTATGGTGGACGGGGACCTGCTGGTGGTCACGGCCGACCACGGGTGCGACCCCACGACCGCCTCGACCGATCACAGCCGCGAGTACACTCCGCTTATCGCCAAGGTCAAGGGTGTGGACGCAGGGGTGGACCTCGGGGTGAGGTCGACGTTCTCGGACATCGGGGAGACGGTGCTCGATCTCTACGGCATGGCCGGCACGTGCGGCCGGGGAACGTCGTTCCTCGCCGAGGTCCGCTCGGCCGGACAGGGGGCCGTCGCATGAGGCCGGGAGTGACGTTCGAGCAGCTCATCGCGGCTAAACGGGACGCTCGCGAGCACTCGGCCGAGGAGGTCGCCCACATCGTGGCGGCGTTCACCTCAGGCGATATCCCGGACTACCAGATGGCAGCTTGGCTGATGGCTGCGGTTCTCAACGGCCTGTCGCACGACGAGACGGTCGCTCTCACCGACGCCATGGTGCGCTCCGGCCGCATCGTCGACCTGTCGGCTATCGAGGGCGTGAAGGTCGACAAGCACTCGACGGGCGGTGTAGCGGACGCCACCACGCTCGTGGTCGCACCACTCGTGACTGCGTGCGGCGCGCCGGTCGCCAAGATGAGCGGGCGCGGGCTCGGCCACACAGGTGGCACCCTCGACAAGCTCGAGTCCATCCCGGGGATGCGGGTGGAACTCACCGTCGAGCAGTTCGTCGAGCAGGTCCAGCGTGTCGGGCTCGCGGTCATCGCGCAGTCTCCCGATATCGATCCAGCCGACAAGAGGATGTACGCCCTGCGCGACGTGACCGCGACCGTACCGAGCATCCCGCTCATCGTGGGCTCGATCATCTCGAAAAAGGTCGCGAGTGGAGCCGATGCGATCGTACTCGACGTCAAGGTCGGGTCGGGAGCGTTCATGAAAACGCTCGCAGAAGCGCGTGCGCTCGCGAGCGGACTCGAGCGCACCGGCGAGGCGCTCGGCAAGCAGGTGCACTGCGTGATCACCGGCATGGACCAGCCGCTAGGCACGGCGGTGGGCAACGCGCTCGAGGTGGCCGAGGCTGTCGAGACACTTCGCGGCCACGGACCCGCCGACCTGACCGAGGTCTGCCTCACGCTCGCGGCGAAGATGCTCGTGCTCGCCGGCCGTGCGTGCGACGAAGACGACGGTCGCTCGCGTGCCGGGCAGGCTCTCGCGTCAGGTGCCGCCGTGGACGCCTTCGAGCGCTGGGTGGAGGCTCAGGGCGGCGACCCGCGCGTTGCGGTGGACCCGGCGCTGCTCCCGCAGTCAGCGGTCACGCGCGAGGTCCGCGCACCACGCGACGGCTGGCTGGCTGCCACCGACGCTGAATCGATCGGTCGCGCTGCGATGCTGGCGGGAGCCGGCCGCGCCACGCCCGACGACGCCATCGATCCGGCTGCCGGCCTCGTGCTCGACGTCCGGATAGGCGACCGCATCGAGAAGGGCGACCGCGTCGCCACCGTGCACGCCGCCACCGAGGCGCACTGCGATCCCGCCGAGGCCGTGCTGTCCGGAGCGTTCGTGTTCGCCGAGGAACCCACCTGTCCGCCACCGCTCTTCCTGGAGGAGTAGCTACGGTGCAGATAGTCGTCGGACACGCGAATCCCGACTTCGACGCCTACGCGGCGACGGTTGCAGCCGCGAAGCTCTTCCCCGGTGCGCGCGGCGTGTTCCTCGGCACGCAGAACGCCAACGTACGCGCGTTCCACAACCTGCACGAGGACTTCCTCGACTTCGTCGACCTGCGCGGACTCGACCTCGATGCCATCGAACGCATCATCCTCGTGGACACGCGAGACCCCAACCGGATCGGTGAGCTCGGAGCGGTCGCGCAGCAGCCCGGCGTCGAGGTCATCGTCTACGACCACCACCCGCCGGCCGAGGGTGATCTGACCGGCGTCGATGACCGCAGCCTCGAGGTCGGGGCGACGACCTCGATCCTCGTGCACGAACTCCACCGCCAGGCGATCGCGCTCGCTCCGCTCGAGGCCTCGCTCCTCCTCCTCGGCATACACGAGGACACCGGCTCGCTCACGTATCCGGGCGCTACCGCATACGACGCCGAGGCGGTCGCGTACCTCATGGCCGCCGGTGCCGACATGGAGGTGCTCAACCAGTTCCTCACGCGCTCGCTCGATCCGCAGCAGCGCGCGCTACTCGAGCAACTCACCGAAGGCCTCGAGCTGTGGAACGTCAACGGGCAGCAGGTCGCGGTGGGCATGGCGCACGCCGAGGAGTACGTCGACTCTGCGAGCGTGCTCACCCACTACATCGTCGAGGACATGGGGTACCGTGTCGCTATCGCCATCGTCGGGATGGGCGACCGCGTCCAGGTCGTGGCGCGCAGCCGCCTGCACGAGGTCGACGTGGGCGAGGTCATGACGCGCATCGGCGGGGGAGGACACCCGCAGGCGGCGTCCGCCGCGTTCCGGGACGCCGATGCAGCCGATGTGGCGGAGCGGGTCCGCGAGGCGCTCCAGGCCGTCGTCCGCCCGCCGCTCAGGGCGAGTGACATCGCATCGACGCCGGTGCACACCGTGCCGCCAGAGGCCACCATGGCCGAGGCGAGCGAGCTCATGTCGACGTGGGGCCACGGCGGTCTGCCGGTGACCGAGGACGGCGAGCTCGTGGGCATCGTCACGCGCAAGGACGTCGACAAAGCGGCTCGACACAAGCTCTCGCACGCGCCGGTCCGCGGCTTCATGGCGCGCGACATCCTGACCGTGGAGCCCGAGACCGATCTCGGGTCGGTCGAGCGGCTTCTCGCGAGCAAGGGCATCGGCCGTCTACCGGTCATCGCCGACGGCGAGCTCGTGGGCATCGTCACCCGCAAGGACCTCCTGCAGGCCGAGCATGGAGAGGAGTACCTCGACCGTCGCGTCCCTCAGGCGCGGGCGCGGTCGACCCAGCGGTTCCTCTCGTCGATCGAGTCGTTGCTTCCCGCCGAGGCGGTCGACTCGCTGCGCGCGATGGGCCGGCTCGGCGACGAGCGGGGAGTGCGGGTGCACGCGGTCGGGGGTTTCGTGCGCGACATGCTCTTGGGCAAGCGCAACCTCGACATCGACATCGTCGTCGAGGGCGACGGCGTGGAGTTCGCGCAGGCCGCGGCCGAGATTCTCGGCGCACGGGTCAAGGTGCATCGGCGTTTCGGCACCGCAGTGCTCGTCATCTCCCAGGAGCTCCACATCGACGTGACGAGTGCGCGGACCGAGTACTACACGCGCCCCGGGGCGCTCCCCACCGTCGAGCGCTCCTCGCTGCGACAAGACCTCTTCCGCCGCGACTTCACCCTCAACGCCATGGCGGCGTGCGTCAACGCCGAGTGTTTCGGGGCGATGGCGGATCCCTTCGGTGGCCTGCGCGACCTCGAACGCGGCACGCTCCGGGTGTTGCACTCGCTCTCGTTCGTCGAGGATCCCACCCGGGTGCTCCGAGCGGCACGCTTCGAGGAACGGTTCGGCTTCAAGATGGACGGCGCCACCGAGGAACTCGCGCGTCGTGCCGTGGAGATGGGGATGCTCGAGGAGGTCTCCGGCGCGCGGATCCGCGAGGAGATGCTCGACATCATCGACGAGGACTCGCCTGCGACGGTCTTCGAGCGCCTCGAGGACCTCGGCGTACTTACGGTGGTGCTCCACGAGGATGCCGACCGTAGACGCGCCATCGACGACCTCTTCGCGACCGAGCGTGCGTACCGCACGATCGCCGAAGTCTTCCGCAGACCTCCGCGCCGCCGGGTGGCACTGGTGGCCTCCCTCGTCGCCGATGCGGGCAGGCAGCACGCGGAGCGGTGGCTCAAGCACCTGCGGTTCGGACGGGAGTACGGCGCGCCGGCGCTCGAGCTCGCCGAACGGGCCCGATTCCTCGGCAGACGCCTGAAAGACCGGCGCAAGATGCGCGACTCGCGCCTCTACCGTCTCTTGGAACCGGTGCCCGAAGAGTCGCTCGTCTACCTGTGGGGAACGGGAGACGCGCTGGCGCGGGAGCGCATCGAGCGCTACCTGCGCGTGCTGTCGCGCGTGAAGCCGGCAGTGGGCGGTCAGGACCTCATCGACATGGGGCTCGAGCCCTCGGCGGCGTTCTCCGGTATACTCTCGCAAGCGCTCGATGCCCGGCTCGATGGTGTCGCTGTCGGCAGGGACGCTGAGCTCGCCCACCTGAGGCGGCTCGTGTCCCGCGCGGGACTTCGAGCCTGACATCCCACACCCGACGCGCGAGGAGTCCCTTCCGTGAACGACCCGATCGAGATCGCCGTTCGTTTTGGCGTGCTCGTGCCCGCCATCGTCATCCACGAGGTGGCGCACGGGTGGATGGCGTACCTGCTCGGCGATCCCACGGCCAAGGACAAGGGTAGACTCAGCCTCAACCCGGTCCGCCATGTCGACCCGTGGGGGACGCTCCTCCTGCCACTCATCATGGTGGCCATATTCGGGTTCGCGTTCGGCTACGCCAAGCCGGTGCCGATCAATCCGTACCGGTTCCAGAACTACCGGCAGGGCATGTTCCTCACGGGCATCGCGGGACCGGCATCCAACCTCCTCATGGCCGCGGCCGCAGGACTCATCTTCCGCTTCTCCGGCACAGGGCTCATCGCCTACATCCTCCTCATGTTCGCGCTCATGAACCTCGTACTGATGTTCTTCAATCTCATCCCGCTCCCGCCGCTCGACGGGTCGCGCGTGCTCCCGCTCTTCCTCTCCGACCGCGGGATGGACGTCTACGACCAGATCGAGCGGTACGGTTTCATCATCCTCATCGCCGCGCTCTGGCTGCTGCCCGAGTTCCTCGGCTTCAATCCGCTCGGCTGGTACATGGGGGCGACGGCGATTCCGCTCACCGAGTTCTTCGCGGGGTTGCGCTTCGGCTAGCGTGATCCCGCCACGCGGTGACGCGGCGTCCCTGAGCAGGACGCATCTGCGCTACAATCCGAACCACGTCCGAACCCGTCACGACCGAGCGAGGAGCACCATACCTGATGAGCAAAAAGCGCGTACTGACCGGGTACCGGCCCACCGGTAAGCTCCACCTCGGCCACTGGTTCGGCAACCTGCAGAACATGCTCACGCTCCAAGACGACTACGACGCGTTCTACTTCATCGCCGACTGGCATGCGCTCACGAGCGACTGGGCCGACACGACGTCGGTGCGCCGCTACACCGAGGAGATGGTGCTCGACTGGTGCGCCGCCGGGCTCGACCCGGAGCGCTGCACGATCTACCGCCAGTCCGACGTGCCGGAGGTCGCCGAACTCACGCTGTACTTCTCGATGGTCACCCCGATGTCGTGGCTCGAGCGCGTCCCGAGTTACAAGGAGCAGCGTGAGCAGGTGACCGACAAGGACCTCGGCAACCTCGGCTTCTTCATGTACCCGCTGTTGCAGGCCGCCGATATCACCATCGTGCTCGCCGACGTCGTCCCGGTGGGAGAGGACCAGCTCCCGCACCTCGAACTCACCCGCGAGGTGGTGCGGCGGTTCAACAACACCTACGGGGAAGGCCTCGTGGAGCCCCAGGCGCTCATCGCCAAGCAGGGTGCGCGTGTCCCCGGGACCGACGGCCGCAAGATGAGTAAGTCCTACGACAACGCGATCTTCATCTCGGACAGCGCCGAGGAGATCGAGGCCAAGGTGCGCGGCATGATCACCGACCCGGCGCGCAAGCTCAAGACCGACCCGGGCGACCCGGACATCTGCCCGCTCCACCAGATCCACAAGCTCGTCTCGCCCGATCCTGCCGACATCGAGGAGTGGGACCGCTGCTGCCGCACCGCGGAGTGCGGCTGCGTCCCGCACAAGAAGAAGATGGCCGCAGACCTCGCAGACTACCTCGCGGAGTTCCGCGCCCGTCGTGTCGAGATCGCCGCGAAGCCCGGTTACGCGTGGGAAGTCCTCGAGGCCGGCGCCGCCAAGGCCCGTCCCGTCACCCGCGAGGTCGTCGATGCGTGCCGGCGTCTCGTGCGCATCGACGGCTCGCAGTAGGGCACGGAGGCGCCCCCCATGGGCTACCGGGTCAAGACAGACGCGTTCGAGGGACCGTTCGACCTGCTGCTGCACCTCGTCACCCGCCAGAAGGTCGACGTGCGCTCGATCTCGATCACCGAGGTGACCGACCAGTATCTCGCCTACGTCGACCGCATGCGCGATCTCGACCTCGACGTGGCGAGCGATTTCCTGCTGATCGCCGCGACCCTGCTGGAGATCAAGGCCGTCTCGCTCCTTCCCGGCGAGGAGCAGTACGTAGGCGATGAGCTCGACGACCTCTCGCCTGAAGAAGCGCGCGACCTGCTCATCGCGCGGCTGCTCGCCTACAAGAAATTCAAGAGCGCGGCCGCTGAGCTCGCCGCTCGCATGGAGGCCGAGGCGCGTATGCACCCCCGGCAGTCAGGGCTCGAAGAACGGTTCGTCGGCCTCATGCCCGACTTTCTCGAGGGCATGACGCTCCGCGGCCTCGCGGTCATCTGTGCCGACCTCCTCTACAGACGGGAGGTGTTCCTGCTCCACGCCGAGCACGTCGCCGCGGCGCCGATCAGCCTCGAGCTCCACACCGAGAGCGTCTCCCGCACGCTCGCGTCGCGCGGGAGCGCCCGTTTCTCCGAACTCGCCGGGGACGACGCCTCGGCCGAGCTCATCGTCGTGACGTTCCTCGCCATCCTCGAGCTCTACAAGCGCGGACTCGTGGAACTGCGCCAGGATCGCGTGTTCGACGACATCGTGGTGACCGCTTCGACATCGATGGAAGGTGCGTAGCACATGAGTACGGCAGATACCGCCCTCAAGGGCGCCGTCGAGGCGCTCCTCTTCGTCTCCGACGAGCCCGTCTCCGCTGCTCGCATCGGCGAGGTCCTCGAGGTGCCCGCAGCGAACGTGTCAGGCGTGCTCACGGAGCTTGCCGAGGAGTACCGCGCCGGTGAGCGCGGCTTCCAGCTACGCGAGGTCGCCGGCGGCTGGCGCCTCTACACGCACCCCGCGTACCACGACCAGATCGAGCAGTACGTGCTCTCGTGGGACACGCGCCGCCTGTCGCAAGCCGCGCTCGAGGCGCTTGCCGTGATCGCATACCACCAGCCAGTGACCCGCGGGGGCGTGAACGCGGTCCGCGGCGTGAACAGCGAGGCGGTCATCTCGTCCCTCATCGAGAAGGGGCTCGTGCGCGAGGTCGGCCGTAACCCCGACGCCGGCAACGCGATCCTCTACGGTACGACCCGCACCTTCCTCGAGAAGTTCGGGCTCAAAGACCTCGCCGACCTCCCGCCGCTCGAGGAGTTCGCGCCCGACCCGCGGACCGAGGAGGCCATCCGCGAGCGTCTCGGTTCGCCGACGTTCAGCGTGCCGACCGGCGATGAATACAGCGAGGACCACCACTACGATGACGACTCGCGCGATCCCGGCGACGACTCCGACGACGTGGACGTCGTCGGTATCGACTGACGCGACGATGACGGGCACGGGTCCGCAGACACCGGACGGACCGGCCGAGGAGCGCGTCGTCCCCATGCGACTCCAGCGTTTCCTCGCCCGAGCGGGCGTGGCGTCGCGCCGGGGGAGCGAGGACCTCATGACGGCGGGCCGGGTGAGCGTGAACGGCGTCGTCGTCACCGAGCTCGGTGCGAAGGTCGATCCGCGCACCGATGTCGTGGCCGTCGATGACCAGGTGGTCTCGCTCGCCGATGAAAGGGCCTACGTGATGCTCAACAAGCCTGCCGGGACCATCACCACGATGGACGACCCGCAGGGCCGCCCGTGCGTCGCTGACCTCGTCCCGCGGGAG
>SKMN01000028.1 GCA_007121015.1 Coriobacteriia bacterium | reverse complement strand
TGCAGTCTGCATAACACCCCACGTTGCTGCCCACGCCAACGTCAACATCCACGCCAACGCCCGCTCCGCCCCCTACGCATCGTCGAGAGGGCTGCGCACTCCTCGGCCACCGCGGTTGAGCACGTGCGTGTAGACCATCGTCGTGTTCACGCTCTTGTGACCGAGCAGCTCCTGGATCGTCCGGATGTCGTATCCCGCCTCGAGCAAATGTGTGGCGAACGAGTGCCTGAGCGTGTGACACCCGGCGTGCTTCGTGACGTCGGCGCCACGGATCGCGGTCTTCACCGCGCGCTGCAGCACGGTGGCGTGCACGTGGTGTCTGCCTTCGCGCCCGGTCCGGGGATCGCGCCACCGGTTCGCCTGCGGGAACACCCACTGCCACTTCCACTCGGCTGGCGCGCTCGGGTACTTGCGTGCGAGCGCTGCGGGCAGCTCCACCCTGCCCCAACCATCGGCGAGGTCGGACTCATGCACGAGCCTGACCCTCGCGAGGTGCTCCCGCAGCGGGCGCGCGAGACGCCCCGGCACCATGGTCACCCGGTCGGACCCGCCCTTGCCGTTGCGGACGGTGACCTCCGCGCGGTCGAAGTCCACGTCGAGCACGCGCAGCCGCAGACACTCCCCCAGCCGCATGCCGGTGCCGTACATGAGCGACGCCATGAGCCACGCCTCACCGTCGAGCCGGCCGAGCAACGCGCGCACCTCCCCGCGTGTGAGCACAACCGGAAGCCGCGTCGACGGCCGCGCCCGCACCACGTCGCCGAGCGACCCGATCTCCCGCCCAAGCACGTGCCGGTAGAGGAAGAGCAGCGCGCAAAGCGCCTGGTTCTGCGTCGAGGCACTGACGTGCTGGCGCACGGCGAGATGCGTGAGGAACTCGTTGATCTCGGTCTCGCCCATCTCGTCGGGGTGCGTACACTCGTGGAAGAGGACGAACCGCCGGACCCACCGGCAGTACGCCTGTTCGGTCCGCACGCTGTAGTGACGCGAGCGCAGTGCATCCCTCATCCGGTCCATGAGTCGCGGAGGGCTCGTGCCCTCAGGGGCTCCGATCGACATCCCTGCCTCCTTGCCGCCGGCAACAGTCGGCCACATCGTCGGCACCAGCATGCGCGGTGCGGCATACCACGGTCTTTCTGACATCTGACCGGCGATACGAACGCGTACGCGACGCACGCGCGACACACGTCAGAACCGCCCAGCGCTCCCTCGACCAGCTCGATGTTGTCCACACCGAGCAGAACCTGGCACGACCGTTGCTTATGCAGAATTAGGGCATGGCGACCCGCCCTCTCCTCCCCCCTCAGGGGCGGACCCCGCCAGCTCGACACAAGCGAGGCGCGCCCCCCACGCGCCTCGCTTCTTGTTTCCGAACACTTCGCCAAAACCACCGTTCATCGGTTCACTAACGGACGACCGGTCACGTGAGATACAATCGCCTCACCGTGCCGAGGAGGCCTGCCGTGACTGACGCGACCGAACGCCTCGTGAACCTCGCCCTGTTCCTCGCCACAGCGCGAGAGCCGGTGAGCACCGAACGCATCCGCAGCGAGGTGGCCGGATATCCCACCGGCCAGGACGACGATGCCTTCGAGCGCATGTTCGAGCGCGACAAGGAGGTCCTGCGCCAGACCGGTCTCGCCATCGAAGCCACACCCGAAGGCCTCAATCGCCTCGACGCCTCGGCCACGTTCGCCACCGAAGTCACGCTCTCGCCCACCGATGCTGCCGTCGTGCGCACGGTGGGTGCCGCACTCCTCGACGATCCTGCGTTCCCCTTCGCCGACGACCTCCGCTACGCCATCACCAAGGTGGCCGCTCTCGAGGTCTCGCCCACACCCGCGCTCTCTCGCCTGGCCGATGAGGACCCCGAGACGCAAGGCGCCCACGTCGCCGAACTCTCAGCGGCGGCAACCGCACGCAAACGCGTGACCTTCGGCTACGTCAACTCGGCGGGTGAGCCGCGTACGCACGAGGTCGAACCGTACGGCCTCTTCGTACGCGAAGGCCGGTGGTACGCCGTGGGCCGTGACACGGAACTCGACGAGGCCCGTGTCTACGCGGTCTCCCGTATGTCCGATCTCTCCCTGAACGCCTCCAGGCCCAAGTCGCCCGATTTTGAACGCCCGGCCGACTTCGACGTCGCCGCCTTCATCGGCCTGCCCTTCCAGTACGGCCCGGACGAGCCGTTCGAAGTCACGATAGGGTTCGACCCCGGGATCCTCTGGCGCGCGCAGGCGCTGACCTCCGGGTTCGGCACGTTCGTCCTGAACGGCGAGGGAGACGACGCTACCGCGACATGGGCGGTGACCGCCCGCAACCGGCGGCGCTTGTTGCGCTGGGTGATCGGGAACGGCCCGGGTATCCACATCGTCTCCCCGCTCGAACTGAGGGGCGAGCTCAAGGTCGGGCTCGCCGAGGTGGTGAACGCTCATGAGTAGTGCGTCCCGGAACTCTTCGCATGCGGTCCGTGCCCGACGGCTCCTCGCGCTCATGCACCACCTCGAGCCGGATTCGGTGACGCCCGTGCCCGATCTGGCCGAGGCGCTCGGCGTGAGCGAGCAGGAGCTCGCCGCCGATCTCGAACTGCTCTCGGTGTGCGCTGCCGACCGCTACGACCCGCTCACCAACGTCCCCCTCTACGTCGAGGACGGGCTCGTGCACGTCTTCGGGAAGATGCCCGCGCTCGACCGCGCCGTACGTCTCACCTCTGCCGAGGCTCACGCGCTCGTCACCGCTCTGCAAGCGGTCGGCCGCGGCTCGGACGACCCGCTCGTCACCGCACTCATCGCCGCCTCGAGCGGGGTCGACACCGGCGAGGTCGAACGGGTGGTGCGGACCGCCGTGAGCCCGGATGCCGGACCCTACACCGTCCTCGCCTCCGCGGCGGCGCGGCGCGAGCGTGTCTGCATCGACTACCAGGGCCTCGGCGATCCCGAGCCCCGCGCGCGCACGATCGAACCGCTCGCGATGCAGAGCGAACGCGGTGCATGGTACGTCCACGCGTTCTGTCGCGAAGCCGGTGCCCTGCGTACGTTCCGCCTCGACCGCATCCGCACCGCGGAGCCCACCGGCGCACACTTCACGCCGCACCGCTTCGACGCGACCGGAGCCATCCTTCCCTCCGAGAACCTGCCGCGCGCCGTCATCGCCTTCGCCCCCGGCGTCACGCCTCCGGAACGCGAGTGGCCCGGTTCGCACGTCATCCAGATCGACGCCCCCGGCACCGTCGTCGCGGTCCCGTACGCCGGCACCGCGTGGATCGCCCGTGAGGTCGCCTCTTTCCTCGGCGATGCGGTGGTACTCGAGCCGTTCGAGGTGCGCGAGGCGGTAGCGTCGTTCGTCACCGGCGAGACCAATCCGTGTCGCCGCATCGTGTAGCACCGCCGCTCCCCGCCGCACGTGTGCGCCCCGTGCACGTGTACGGACGGTGAAGCTCACTCCCTGAAGAACCGCTCCCGCACCCGGCCCACGACCTCGGCGGCCGGCAGCCGCTCGACCTCGGCGACAGGGAGTGCCGCTAGGAACATCCGTCCGTAGCGCTGGGTGAGCACGCGGCTGTCGGCGATGACGAGACACCCGGTATCGCTCGCCGAGCGGATGAGCCGCCCGGCCGCCTGTTTGAGCTCGATGATCGCCTCGGGCAGGTAGTGCTGCCGCCACGCCGCTGCCCCGTAGCGCTCCTCACGCTCGCGTGTGAGCGGGTCGCTCACCTGCCCGAACGGCAGCTTGGGCACGACTACGCACCTGAGCGTGTCGCCGGGCGCGTCGAACCCCTCCCAGAACGACTTCGTCGCGAAAAGCGAGGCACTCTCCTCGCCGAGGAACTCGTCGCGCAGCCGCTTCGTGGACACACCGCGGCTCTGGACGAGCAGCACGAGCCCCTCCTCGGCCAGCCGTGGCGCGAGTGCGCGGTAAAGGCGGTCCATCTCGCGGCGGTTCGTGAAGAGCGTGAGCACCGAGCCGCCCATCGCGACGTGCAGGTCGAACAGCAGCGCCTCGAGGGCCGCACCGTATCCGGGCGAACGCACGTCGCCGAGGTCGGTCGGCACGAAGGCGGCCATCTGGCGCGCGAAGTCGTACGACGACGCGAGCCGCGCGGTCTCGCAGCCCTCCGGTGGCAGGCGGTCGAGCCCGACGGCACGGGTGAAGTGCGAGAAGTCCTCACCCGCAGCAATCGTGGCCGAGGTGAACACCGTCGAGCGGACCCGCGGATAGAACTCTGCGACGAGCGCTTCGCCCACGTCGAGGCGGGAGGCCGAGAGACGGTCGGCACGCGCTCCGGGGCGCCGGTCGACGGTGACGTGGTAGACGAACTCGGTCGCCTCGCCCTCCAGGACGGTAGCGAGCGCGACGTGCTGGTCGGCGAGACGCGTGAGCAGCCCGGAGAGGTCGGCGCGGATGTCGGATGTCCCGGAGCCGTCGGCCTCCTCGAGCGCGAGCGTGAGCCGGCGACCGGCGAGCAGCGCAGCGTCGAGGCGCTGTGCGAGCGAGCTTCCCACACGCGCGACCGTCGACCACGCCGACCCTGCGCGGATCCCGGCGTCGACGCGCACGTCGCTCACGTCGTAGCCGTCGTCGCGGACGGGTATCGCGTCGTGCACGAACTCGAAGAGCGAGGACGCGAGCGTGGCGGCCTCCTCGATGGCACGTCTGAGCTCGGCCGCCGCCGCGTCGATCGTGGTCGGGTCCTCAACACCGAGGCGCCGGGCGCGCCGCGAGACCTCCTCAGCCATGCCGCCGCGTGCGCCGCCGAGCGCTCCGAAGAGCACCGAGAGTTCCAGGCGCGAACACTCCATCGATAGCTGCTTGCGCGCCTCGGACTCCGCAGCGTGCGCCTCGTCCACTACCCAGTGCCGGATGGGTGGCAGGATCCCGCCGGCAGCCACGACGTCGCGGAAGAGCAGTGCGTGGTTGGTCACCACGATGTGGGCTGCCGAGGCTCGTCGTCGCACCCCGTGCAGGTAGCACAGGTACGGGTAGAACGGGCAGTGCTTGCGCGTGCAGTCGGCGACCGAGGCGGTGACTTCGGCCCGGACCTCGCGCGCAAGGTGCGCGTTGATCGCCGCGACGTCGCCCCACGATGACTGGGCGACCCACGCGAGCAGGGCGGCGGCGGTGCCGGTGACCTCGGCGGGCGTGTCGGCCGTGAGGCTCGCTGCGAACCGTTCGAGCTTGCGCAGGCACAGGTAGTGCTCGTAGCCTTTGAGCGCGACGTAGCCGAACCCGTCGCCGAGTACCCGGGCGAGCGCCGGGAGCTCGCCGTAGACGAGCTGGTCCATGAGCGCGTTCGTCTTGGTCGCGACACCCACGCCCACGTCGTTCGCGCACGCGAAGCGCACCGCGGGCACGAGGTACGCGAGCGACTTGCCCACCCCCGTCCCCGCTTCGATCGCCGCGTGCGTCCCGTCGGCGAACGCGCGGGTAATGGTGCGCGCCATCTCGACCTGCTCGGCGCGCGACTCGTACGCCGGATACATCCGTCCCGCCGCACCATCGGCCGTGAACTCGGCGAGGACTTCTGCGGCAGGCGGACACACGCACTCGAGTTCGGTCGCGTCGGCAAGCGGCTCTCCCCGCTCGGTGGGCGCGCGTGCGGCGCGTGCGGCCTTGAGCTCGAAACGCGCCGCAGACGCGCCGGCAGCGAGGTGCGCGAGCACGCTCCGTGCCGGCCACTCGGCGTCTGGCGCGAGTGCGGCGAGGCGGCCGAGGAGTGCGGGGCCGAGGTCGGCCAAGCCGCACAGACATGCGCGCCACACCGTGGCAAGGGCCTCGACATCGTCTGCGGCGCGGTGCGAGGGGACGTGGGCGCCAAAGGCTTCCGCCAAATCGCAGAGGCGGTGGCTCGACAGGCGCGGGAAGGCCAGGAGCGAGAGCTGGAGTGTGTCGAGCCACGGGCCGCCGAAGCGCGACGGGCCAGCGAGGCGCTCGAGGAACGAGCGGTCGAACGGGGCGTTGTGCGCGACGAGGGCGCGCCCGGCTGCGAACTCCGCGAGATCGAGCGCGGCCTTCTCGGGCGGGGGCGCACCGGCAAGGGCCGCGTCGTCGATACCGGTAAGCTGCACGATCTCGGGTGGGACGGGTCGGCCCGGGTCGACCATCGTGTGGAAGCGCTCGACGACTTCCGGTCCGCGCATGAGCGCAGCGGCGATCTCGATGAGAGCGTCGCGACCAGGGTCGAACCCGGTCGTCTCGATGTCTACGAGCACGACTTCGTCCTCGAAGCCGAACACCTCGTCGCGGACGCGTTCGAGCACGCCGGCGTACGCGTCAGCGACGTCGAGATCGGTACCGGGAACCAAGAAGCGGGACAATCCTGCGCTCATCACCCGACAAGATTAGCACGCCGCCCCGACACTGTCGGGACGGCGCGCGTGGATACGTACACTCGTTCCCAGACGAGCAACGAGACTACTTGCTCCCCGCCCTGACCCGCGAGTGAACGAGCAGCGACCCGTCATCGCCCTCGACGAACTTCCACTCGTATCCGATAGAAGCCCCCCGGGCGACCTGCCACCCGACGACCGAAACGCCTCCGTCCACCTCGACTGGATCATCCACGCTGTAGTCGGTGATCCGGTAACCCTCGAGCGTCTGCTCGAACGCATCGACGGCTCCGTAATTCTGCTGCGTCGCAACGGGGAGCATGGTGAACGCACGCTCGTACTCCTTGTTCGCGCAGGCCTCGTAGTACGCGGTGACGTACTCGAGCGGCGTCATGTCTGCCGGCACGACCGGAGCGGTGCTCGGATCGAAATCCGCGGACGGTGCCTGGGCGGGCATGCCGGGCGGTATGGCCGCGGGATCGGTCGCCGAGAGCATCGGCGAAGAGACTGTGGGCTCGGCAGCAGTGCCCGCACGCGAGTTCTGCCACACGAGGACAGCGACGGTGGCAACGAGCGCCACTGCCGCGACTGCCAGGATGGATGTGAGCTGCTTCTGCCCGAGTACGGACATGGCGGATCCCTTCTTTCGCTTGCCTGAACAGCGCAGATGCGCGCACCGATGATACTGCTGCGAGCCGTAGCGCACAATCGGCCGCCGCAGGCACTGACCTGGAGCGAAACTTGCGCCAACGCTCGCGATACGCTGCGTTACGGTCGCTCGGCCCCCGCGTCGCACCGGGCCGTACGCACTCGCGTCTTGCGCGCCCGCGTCTTCCCGCACGCCGAGCACGCCCCTGCACACGAGGTGAGGGTGAGCGCGTTGCAACGGGGGCAGCGCACGTCTGCGGGGTCGGTGGGCGCGCCGCACGTCGGACACGGGGCGGAAGCGCTACACATCTAGACCACCCCTATGAGGCGAGCAAGCAGGCCGCCCACGATGAACGCGAGTCCCACCGATGCGGCGAACAGCCCGACGAGGTAGCGCGCACCACGCTCCTTCGCGATGACCATCACGCTCGCGATGCACGGCACGAAGAGCGTGATCGTCACCATCGAGACGAGCAGCTGCGCGGCAGTGAGGTTCATCGTGAAGAACCCGGCGGCGCCGAAGTCGCGGCGCACGAAGCCCATGACGAACGCGGTCGCCGCCTCGGCCGGAAGACCGAGCCAGCCCACGGTGAGCGGCACGGCCCACCGCTGGATCGCGTCGAGCGCGCCGGTGACCTGCATCGTCGAGATGAGCGCGGCACCCACGAGAAAGAAGACGGTGACCTCCTTCATGAAGTGCCACACCTTCATGACCGTCTTGCGGATGACGTTATCGGCGCGCGGCAAGCGCAGGCTCGGGATGTCGATGAGCAGGTCGGTCGTCACGCCCGGCGTGAGGCGTGCGAGCGCTGTGCCCACGCCCACGAAGATGACGAGGAGCGCGGCGAAGTAGCCTGCGGCGTACGTCGGCCCCACGCCCGCCATGAGCGCGGCGATGACCGCGATCTGAGCCGAGCACGGCACCGCGATGGCCATGAGCGCGGTCGCGATGATGCGCTCGCGTTTCGAGCCGAGGATGCGCGTGGTGAGCGTCCCCATCGTCACGCAGCCGAGCCCTAAGATGAGCGGGATGACCGCGCGCCCGTTGAGGCCCATGCCCGAGAGCGAGCGGTCGGCGAGCGCGGCTATCCTCGGCAGGTACCCGGAGTCCTCGAGCAACGCGAGGAGCAGGTAGAAGCCGGTCACGAGCGGGAGGATGACGCCGAACAGGTAGACGGGGGTCATGGTAAGCACGCCGAACTCGCCGGCGGCGATCGTGAACAGAGCACTTCCCTCGGCGAACGCGCGTCCTACCACGCCTTCTACGAACGGCACGAAGTACTCCTCGAGCACGTCCTCGGCGAGCCAATCGACGAGTCCGCCGGCGAGCCACTCGCCGAGGACGATGTACATGCCGTAGAGCAGTAGGCCGAGGAGGGGCAAGCCGGTCGCGGGGTGCATCATTGCGTGGGAGAGGCGGGCCGAGAAGTTCGCGCCCTCGGTGGTGTGGGTCACCACGTGACCGACGATGTCGTTGACGCGCTCGCGGCGACGCAGGTAGATCGCGTCCCGCTCGCCTTCCGGCTCGATGCCGTGGCGCTCGGCGACGTTCTCGTCGCCCTCGAGCACGAGCAGCGCTTCCGCCCGCAGGCCGACGCGCGCGGCCATGAACACGAGCTGTTCTTCGAGCTCGTGGTCGGAGACGCCCATGCGGGCCTCGGCGACGGCGACTTTCAGTTCTTCGATGCCCTCGCCCCGCACGGCGACTGTCTCTACGACCGGCACTCCGAGCAGGTCGGAGAGCAGGTCGCGGTCGATTCCAACGCCGCGGGAGCGGGCCTCATCGGCCATATTGAGCGCCACGACGACCCGCTTGCCCATGTCGATGAGTTGCAGCGTGAGGAAGAGGTCGCGCTCGAGGTGCACGGCATCGACGACGTTGATGACGACGTCGGCCCCCATGATGACGTCGCGAGCGACCCGCTCCTCGTCGTTGAAGGACGACACGCCGTACACACCGGGGGTGTCCACGACATCGAACCCGCCCATCTGGCCGCGGGTGAGTTCGACCGTCGTGCCGGGGAAGTTGCTCACGTCGACGTACGTGCCGGTGAGAGCGTTGAAGACGACCGACTTGCCGACGTTGGGATTGCCCGCAAGAACGAGCGTCGCCGCTCCTTCACGGTGCTCGAGCGGCACGGGCGCGTGGGAGTGGACCGAGGTCTGGTCGGTCATGCTAGTTCCTCTTCGCCACGCGCCGGACGTCGATCTTGCGGGCGAGGTTTCGGCCCACGGCGATCTCCTGCATGCCCGAGCGCACGACCACGGGGCCGGCCGGCACGCGTGTGACGCACGAGATGCAGGCGCCCTCGGCCATGCCGAACCTGAGCGCCGTGATGCGCGCCATCTCGTCCCCGATGGCGACGACCTCGCACGAATCGCCCCTGCGGAGCCGGTCGAGTGTGAACATCTCGGTGGTCTGCGGTGTGTCCTGCGTGTCGCGTGTCGCCATCGTCGTGCCTCCTGTGTGCACAGAGTGCTACTTAGATAGAGCTAACTCCAAGTCCGATGTAATACTACTCCCCTCGCGCAGTAGGCGTCAATACCCGCTCGTGCTCCGCCATGCTCGCGGCCCCGTCGGGCGCCGATCAACGCAAGCTATCATCCATCCGCCCGCCCGGCTGTCCGGAGTGGTCGCGCTGACAACCACCGTGCAGTTGGCTACACTCTACGTACCGTTCCTGAAAACCCCGTGTCCGGGAACGCGCCGCCGAACGACAGGGGTCCGATAGGAGCTCGATGGCCGCCCATGACCGCACCCCACTGATTGCGCGCCTCTTGCCATCCAGTCTGCGCTCGCGGCTCACGCTGACCATCCTGCTCACGAACGTCTCGCTCGTGATAGCCGGGGCCCTCGTGCTCGCGGTGTTCGCGTCCCTCGACCATCCCGCCCGGCTCGAGCGCGAAGCGAACTCGGCGCTCCGGGTGGTGGCGTCGAACATCAGCCACGAGGTCGCGCTCGCCGACGCGATCGCCGCGAGCGCGGCTGTATCCCCCGCATTCGGCTCCGGCGTAGACGAACCCGGGGACGAGGTGGCTCGTGCGCAAGCCCGGCTCGAAGGAGTGGTCGTCAACACGTCGGGCACCGCCGCGCTCCTGCTTTCCTCCGATGGCGAGACGCTCGTGACCATCGGGGGAGAACGTGACGTCACCCGCGTCGCGTCGATCGTGAGAGCGGTGGGACTCGCCGAGACGAGTGGGCTCATCTATCTCGACGACGATCGTCTCGCCGCAGCCTCCGTACGCGAGCTCAGCCCTTCGGGCTCGGGCTGGCTGGTCCTCATCCGGGAGATCGATGTCGGCTCGCTCTCCCGGCTCGACGTCGGCTTCAGCGCGACCGGGAGCGCTCGGCCGGGCGACACGCTGCTACCGGCGCCCCCCTCCCAGGCGTTCTCGACAGCGGTCGTGTCCGGTCCTGACACCGACCTGCTCGTCCGCGGTGAACTCATCGGTATCGACGACCGGCCTGTCGGCTGGCTCACCGTCGCCCTCGACGACGAGAGCGGTCTCCCCGACGTGCTCGGCTTGTCGTTCCTCGTCGCGGCCGGACTGGCGGTGGTCGTCGGCCTCGTCGTCGGTGTCGGGCTCACGGTGCTCGTCCGCCGTCCTGTCGAGATGCTCGTCAGCCACGTACGCCATCACGGTCATGCGGCGCTCGAAGGTCACGAGGTCGCTCACCTCGAACAAGACCCCGTACTCCCGGTCGAGTTCCGCAAGCTCGCCGACGTCTACAACAGCCTCCTCGACCACCTCGCACGGCGTCAGGCCGAGGTGTCGGAGGCCACGAGTGCCCTCCGGTTCGCGGTGGACGACTCCTCGGAAGCGAAGATCCTCCTCCGCGACGACCGCGTAACGCTCGTCAACGCCGCTGCGTCCACCCTTCTCGGCATCCCTGCCGACAGCCCGCTCGCCGAGTGGGACGAGGCCCTCGAATCGCTCACCATCGAAGCCGAGGACGGCACCAGACTGTCGCCGGACGAGCTGCTCGCCGCCGCGTGCGTCGAGCCCACCGTGGTCAAGATCTCGCGCTCCGGAATCCCTACGCGGTGGGTCGAGGTGCGAGGGGTCGGACACGCCGACACCCACAAGACGACCCTTCTCACCGGCCGCGATGTGACCGAGCAGCGCCGCGTCGACGCGGTCCGCAACGAGATCGTCTCGCTCGTCACCCACGACCTGCGCGCGCCGCTCACCGTCATCAGCGGCTACCTCGACCTGCTCGAACGCCAGTTGCCGGACGATGCGCGCTCCAAGGCCGTCGCGTCTGCGCGGCGCAGCGCCGAGCGCATGGGGCTGCTGCTCGAGGACCTGCTCACCGCTACGCGCGCCGAGGAGTTGTTCGCCCCCGTCGTGCACGACCCGGTGTCGCTCGCCGCGCTGGCCGAGGAAACCGCCGCCTCGTTCGAGCACGCCTCTGCCCACCGCATCGCCGCGACCGCGACCGGTCGGGGGGTGGTGCTCGGCGAAGAACGTCGTCTGCGCCAGGTGCTCGTCAACATCGTGTCCAACGCCATGAAGCACGCGTCCGAGGCGGGCTCCATCGACATCGTGGTCGAGTCACGCGACAGCCGCGTCTTCGCGATCGTAGAAGACGACGGCCCCGGCGTTCCCGAGCCCGACCGGGAGATCATCTTCGAACGGTTCGCACGCCTCGCAACGAACGGCGAGAACAGGCCTGGTATCGGGCTCGGGCTCTACATCGTGCGTGCGATCGTCGAAAGCCACGGAGGCACCGTCCACGTCGAGGGTCGCCCCGACGGGCGCTCGGGTGCGCGCTTCGTGGTCGAGCTACCCGAGGCCCCCTCCGACCCGGCCGCTTCGGAGCCGTAAGCGCCCGGTCGCTCTCCGCCGTGCCACGCTGCCACCCTAGCCGTCGGCCGCGCCCTCAGCGACCCTCGAGCGCGTGCCGCACGAGCCGCTCGCAGAGTTCGGAGAACTCGATGCCGGTCGCGCGGGCCGCATCCGGGAGCAGGCTCGTCGTCGTCATGCCGGGGATGGTGTTCGTTTCGAGCAGCCACACCGTGCCCTCGTCGTCGACGATGGTATCGGCTCGCGACATCCCTCGGCACCCGAGCGTCCGGTGCGCTTCGACCGCGACGCGCTGGCACTCGGCAGCCGCCTCCGCGCTCACGCGAGCAGGGATGATGTGCCGGCTCATGCCGGGAACGTACTTCGACTCGTAATCGTAGAACTCGTGTTCCGGAACGATCTCGAGGGTTGGCAGCACAGTGAGCTCGTCGTTGCCGATGACGCCGACCGTCACCTCGACACCTGCGATGAATCGCTCGATGAGGATGTCGTCGTCGAAGCGGAACGCCTCAGCGATGGCGGCATCGAGCTCTGAAGGCTCGTGCGCGATCGTCACACCGAGCGCGGAACCTTCGTTGGCTGGCTTGACGACCGTCTTCTCGCCGAGCGCAGCGGTGATCGTACCGATGTCTATCCGGTCGTCCGCGCGGAGGTGGACGTAGTCGGGCGTGGGAAGTCCCGCATGTGCGAAGAAGTGTTTCGACATCACCTTGTCCATCGCCAGAGCGCTCGCGAGCACGCCGGATCCGACATACGCCATGCCGAGGAGTTCGAGCAGCCCCTGCACGGTGCCGTCTTCACCGAGGCGACCGTGCAGACAGATGAACGCCACGTCCGGCGCCGCATCGACGAGCTGGCCGATGAACGAGTTCTCGCGCGTGTCTATCGGCACGACCTCGTGTCCCATCGCCGCGAGCGCCTGGGCGACTTGTCCGCCCGTGTTGAGCGACACCTCGCGCTCGCCCGACTTCCCACCCATGAGGACCGCGACTGTGAGCCGTTCTTGTGAGTTCATACGTACGCTTCCTTCTCGAGGTGGGCCGAGCGCGTCACAACACGCCCAGCCTGATCGCATCGACGAGCACGAGCGTCACCCACCACGCCAGGACGCCGAAGAGCGTAGCCGCGGCTCCGCGCACGAGCGCGACGGTCAGCAGTCCTCCTCGGCAACCGGCAGAGCTGGCGAACCACGCGACCGCCCACGTGACCACCGCGAGCAGCGGGCCGAGCGCGGTGAGCGCGACGGCCGAGAGTAGCAGCGCGGGGTACGCCGGGTTCTCGAGCGCGGTGACGACGGGCTCGAGTCCGGCGAGGAGGTATACGGACGTCGCTACGAGAGCGGCCCACATCGCGAGGTAGACGAGGAACGGCCACCAGGCGACCGGCGTCGTCTTGGGCGTGTCGCACGGAGCGTCCTCGAGTATCTCTTCGATCGGCTCCGGTGCAGTCTGTTCGGGCGCTTTGTCCTCGCTCATGCTCCCTCTTCCCCCGACTCTCTTGCAGGCAAGTCTACGCGAGTGGAGAACTCCGCGTCGACCGCGGCGACGTCCTCCTCGGCAGCCTCTCCCCGCGACCATGCGACGGCCGCGCCGATGGCCGCAACGACCGCGGCGACCCCGAACGCCGAACGCATCGCGCTCACGAACAGTTCGGCATCAGGACCCGTGAGGACCGCCTCGGACGACATCAGGTCGGCGCCCTCGAGTCCGAGCGAGATGACGAGCGCGGTGATGCCGACCCCGAACGCGATGCCGAGGTTGCGGGCCTGGCCCACGAGTGCCGACCCGACCCCTACGCGTGCCCGAGGCGTGGCGCGGAGGATGTCGGCGGTGTTCGGCGCGCTGAACACCGAGAGCCCCGTGCCCACCCCCATGAGCGCCAGCACGATGAGTCCGAGGTGGGTGTCGACCGAGAGGTTGGTCATCACCGTCAGCGTGACCGCAAGCAGGGCGAGTCCGGCTGTGGAGAGGCGTCGGCTGCCCATCCGGTCGGACGCGCGCCCCGCAGCCGGAGCGAACAGCGCCATCGTGAGCGGGGTCGCCGTCAACAGCAACCCTGCCGTCTGCGGAGCCAGTCCCTGCACTTTGAGCAGGTAGAACGGCATGGTGAACGTGACGGCGAACAGGCTCGTGAAGCTCAGTATCGCCGAGATCAGTCCCGCCGAGAAGCGCCACCGGCGGAACATGCCGAGGTCGATCAGCGGATGCTCCACCCGCCGCTCGACGTGCACGAACGCCACGCCTGCGAACACCGCGATGAACACCAGGCCGAGCGTCGAAACCGACAACAATCCCACGCGAGCCGTCTCCGACAGGGCGAGCAGGGCCCCCGTGAGCGAGACCGAGATGAGCGCCGCGCCCCCGAGGTCGAACGGCTCAGCGTCTGGGCAGTCCTCGGGGAGGAGCGTCCTGGCCACCCCCGCCGTGATGAGCGCCAGCGGGATGTTGATGAGGAAGATGCCCTGCCATCCCCACATCCCGACGAGCGTTCCGCCGAGCGCCGGTCCGATCGTGAGGCCCGCCGAGACTGAGAGGGCGATCCAGCCAAGCGCCCAACCCCTCCGCCGCGGAGGGAACGTCCGGCTGACGAGAGCCGGCCCCGCGGCGAACATCGCGGCCGCACCGATGGCCTGGAAGACGCGGGCCGCGATAAGAAGGCCGAGCGACGGCGCCAGCGCGCACGCCGCCGAACCGGCGGCGAACACCACGAACCCCGAGACGTAGACGCGGCGCAGGCCGTAGATGTCGGCCAGGCGGCCCATCGCGAGCACGAACGACGCGGTCGTCAACACGTAGGCGGTCGCCACCCACCCGACCGTGGTCAGCCGGGCCCCGAAATCCGCCGCCATCGCGGGAAGGGCGATGTTGACGATGCTCGAGTCGAGCGGCGCGATGAACGTGCCCACCGTCAGTATCGCGAGAATGACGCGCTCATCGACGTGACGGCCATCGCATACGAGCACTCGGTCATGCTTGTCCGGCATCCACTGTCCAATCTCGTGGCACCCGGTCTCGTGTCCCCGGGATATGGTACTTTGATGCGCTTTCGTGCCGTTTGGTGCTACATCCTGTCGGCTGGGCATAGTATCTGCGAGTGCGCTGCACAGAAGTAGCCTACGACACGAGGTGGAACATGTACGATGACACGTCTGCCGACCAGGATACCCCTTCTGCCGGACGTCCCGACCCCGGCGGCCATACCTCTCCCCCCGAGCCTCCCTCGGAAGCTCCGCCGCTCGCAACACCGCCTGTGCCTCCCCAGGCGTCCAGCCGACCCATCCACGAGCCCGAACAGCCCGACCGTAAAGGTATCTCGGCAGGCGCGGTGGTCGCCATCGCGCTCGCCGTCTCCCTGTTCGCCGGCGCGTTCGCCGGCGGTTTTGGCGGGTTCGCCGGCGCGTGGGTCGCACTTCGGGGCACGACGGTCGGAGAGCCCGGTACGGTACGGGTCGTGCCTGCCGAGACTGACGAACCGGTGGTCGCCGCTGCGGCAGCGGCCGTGCCGAGCGTCGTCACCGTTGAGGTGCGCGGCGCGACCCACCCGGCAACCGAGGACCCTCTCCCCGAAGGCCATCCCGGTGTACCCCGCCAGGTCAGCGGTTCGGGCGTGGCGTTCATGGCCGCCCCCGAAGGCGGCACGTACATAATCACGAACGCACACGTGGTCGCCACCGCTGAAGCGGTCATCGTGAGAGGCGCAGACCGGGAGCGCCATGAGGCCACCGTGGTCGGCGCTGACGCCGAGACCGACATCGCCGTAGTGAGAGTGGACGTCGACTTCCCCGCCATCTCGATCGGCGATTCCGACATGCTCGAGGTCGGCCAGCTCGTCACCGCCATCGGATCGCCGTTCGGCCTCCAGCATACCGTGACGTCGGGCGTGGTTTCGGCGATCGGCCGCGCGGTCACCACCGGCACCGGACAGCGCGGCGTATACCCGCTCGTAGACGTCATCCAGACCGATGCCGCCATCAATCCCGGCAACTCGGGAGGTGCCCTCGTCGACCGTGAGGGGAGGCTCGTCGGCATCAACACCGCCATCGTGTCGGAGACCGGCGTATCCGGCGGGATCGGTTTCGCGGTTCCCGTCAACACCGCGGTGCGCATCGCCGAGGCCCTCATCGAGACCGGTGTGGCCGAGCATCCCTTCCTCGGCATCGTCGGTCAGACCGTGACACCCGGCTTCGCCGAGGCCGAGGGGCTTCCTGTCGAGGAAGGCGCCTACGTCGTCGACCTGGTCGAGGGCGGCAAGGCCGCCGAGGCCGGCCTCGTGCCCGGTGACGTCATCGTTGCGCTGGACGGCGTGCCGATCTTCACCATGGACGACCTGATCTTAGAGGTGCGCCGACACGAGATCGGTGATGTCGTGACGCTCGAGGTCTGGCGCGACGGCGAGCGGATGGAACTCGAGATGGAGGTGGGCGTCAAGCCCGACGACCTCGAGATTCCGCAGCCCGAGATGCCGCCCGTACCGGAGATGCCCCCCGAGATGCCGGATATCCCGGATAGTCCCGGGATGGACTGACACGGCACCCGTCCCCGTGAACCAGAGCCCCGCGCCACTCACTCGAGTAGCGCGGGGCTCTCTCGCCCTACGAGCGTCGTGCTTTCATGATGAAGTAAGCGCCGACCCCCGCGATGGCGGCAAGGATCACGAAGACGGTCACGAGCAGAAGTGGCGCGAGACCCTCGGCGACTTCCTCGGCAGGTGCTCCGGGTCGCGCGTTCTCGGCCGCCTCTTCGGCGCTCGTGAACACGGTGGCAGACGTCTGTGTCATGGTAGTCGTGGGGACGTCGACCCCTGCGGCCTCGGCCATCTCCTCGGGAGCGGAGCGGTAGTAGAGGGTCGCGTTCAGCTCGAGTGGCCCGCTCGGCATCGTCACGTCCCACATCTCCTCGACCGACTCCCGCGGCGGGATGCGGTCGTCGCTCTCTACGCCCTCGGCGAACCAGATCTCTGCGGGCGCGTTGCCCTCGGCGTCGTGGAACACGGTGTGGAACTCGCGGCGTCCGATCTCGTAGGACTCGCCGTCCGGCCCCGTGGCGACGAGCTCGACCCACATGCGTCTCACGTCGGTGAGGCCGGTCGGCAGGTAGTGGCCCGCACCGACGTTGGTGATGCGGACCCCGACAGAGGCCGCTTCGCCGGGAGCTACGACGTCTGGTGCGAGGACCTCCATCTCGGCCGCGGCCTGGAGGCGCTCCTCGGCCAGCTCCGCGTCGCCGAGAGCCACGTTCCCGCCGGCGAACGTCATGATGTAGATGTGCTCGCGCTCGGGGGCACCCGATCCTACCCTGCCCGGATTGGGCTTCGTGACACCGGGGCCGGGAGTCATGTGGCAGTCCTGGCAGACGATGCCTTCGTCTGCGTAGGGGCTTTCCTTCCACTCGGTGTACGTTCCTTCAAGCACGAGGTCGTTAACCGGGTGGATGACCTGATGGCACGAACCACAGAACTCCGCACTCGTGTGGACAGGAGAGAACTCTGTCGCGTGCACGGGGGAGAAGGAGTCCATAAGGCCACCCCGCTTCGTGCCGTCCGGCGTCCACTCGAGCGACACGTTGCCCACGGGCTCCGTGTGCCCCGTGATCTGGTGGCAGACGTCGCACGTCACGCCTTCGGCCGCCGCCGGTGAGAAGTCTGAAGGATCGCGACCCAACTCACCCCACATCGCAGCGGCCGGCGAGTGGCACGTCTCGCAGAAGTCGCCGATCGCACCATCGGTCTCCTCGTTGCCCTTGGCGAGCTTGTACTGATATAAGGGGTCGCTGATCGCCTGCGAGTGCATCGTCCGCGACCACTGGTCTCGGAACTCACCGTGACACCCGCACCCCGCCGAAGTCTCGAACACGCCGGGAGGCACCGAGGGAAGCTCGATTGCGAATGCCGAGGCCGCGAATCCCAACATCGCCGCCCAGGCCCCGACGACCGCGATCGACCTCTTGACTCCCATCTCTGCCCCTTTCTTCAGCGCCCGCCGAGGAGCGCCGCACTACGGGTCACCGTGTGCGTGCCGACTATCGTGTTCGTACCCAACCGGCGCGACCGCTCTGCTCGCATCGCATGCGGCCAACGAATCACTTCGATTATCGCATGTCGAAGCGCGCCCGCAGTGGGATATACACCCCGTACGCGGAATCCGCCTCCGGCCCGTCCACGCGTGCGGGCCACTTAGAGAGGAGCCAGACGATGACCGAGATATACCGCTGCAAAGGTTGTGGCTACCTGCATGTCGGTCCCGCTCCCGAGATATGCCCGGTCTGCGGCGCGCCCCAGAGCATGTTCGTGCCGCAAGAGGAGCTGCCGGACCTCACCGGGACCGAGACGCTCGAGAACCTCAAAGCGGCCTTCGCTGGAGAGTCGCAGGCGAATCGGATGTACACTCTGTTCCGGCGGATCGCCGAGCTCGAAGGCGCGCCGCAATCGGTCCTCGACGCGTTCGACAGAGCTGCCAGGGAAGAGACCGCGCACGCGCTCGGCCACCTCGCCTATATGGGAGGCTTCGGTGAGACCAAGGCGAACCTCGAGACCGCCGCGTCCGGGGAGGACTACGAGTCCCAGGACATGTATCCCTCCTTCGCGGAGACCGCAAAGCGCGAGGGATTCGACCACATCGCTTTCTACTTCCGCTCAGTAGGCAAGTTCGAGAAGGAGCACCGTGAGGAGTACCGGAAGGCTCTCGAAGACCTCGGGTGAGTCGGGCAACACGCCCGCACCGAACGACGCGCCGCTCACCGCGTTCGACCGCACCGCCCTCGAGCGGTGGCTTGCGACGGAGGAGATTCCGCCCTACCGCTGCGGCCAGATACTGCGGTGGACGTACCAACGGGGAGCGACCTCGTACGAACAGATGACCGACCTGCCTGCCGCCTTGAGGCAGGAGCTGGCATCGCGAGTACCGCTGCACGTCCCCGAGCTCGAGGAACGGCTCGTCTCCGCTCTCGACGGCACCCGCCGCTACCTGTGGCGCCTTAGCGACGGAGTGACCGTCGAGAGCGTGGGGCTGCCGGCTGGCGACCGCCTGACGGTGTGCTTCTCCACCCAGGCGGGCTGCGCGATGGGGTGTGCGTTCTGCGCGACCGGCGAGGGCGGGTTCGTGCGTGACCTCGGCCCGGGCGAGATGGCGCAACAGGTGATGCTCGTCGGTGCCGACTTCGGGCAGCGCGTCACCAATGCCGTCGCCATGGGCCAGGGGGAGCCGTTCGCCGCCTACGAGGCGTCACTCGGCGGCTTGCGGCTCATGAACGACCCCGACGCTCTCGGCATCGGCGCTCGCCACCTGACCATCTCGACGTGCGGGATCATCGGCGGCATCGACCGCTTGGCGTCCGAGCCCGAACAGTTCACGCTCGCCGTCTCGCTGCACTCGGCTCGGCAGGCCACCCGGGACCGGCTCGTCCCCGCGATGCGGAACCAGTCACTCCCCCGCCTCCGCGAGGCGCTCGTTCGCTATACCGGCAAGACCGGTCGGCGGCCGAGCCTCGAGTACGCGCTCGTCGCAGGGGTGAACGACTCGCCAGATGAACTCGACGCACTCGTCGAGTTCTGCCGAGGGCTCCTGTGCCACGTCAACCTCATCCCCGTGAACCCGAGCACGAACGTTCCGTTCGACCGTCCCCCGCTCGATCGTGCGAAAGAGTTCGTCATCGAGCTCCAGCGATCAGGGACCGAGGTGTCGATACGCAGCGAGCGGGGCAGCGACATAGAAGCCGCGTGCGGGCAACTCACCCAGCGCCACGCGTCGTCTTCCGGGCGTGGCGCCGCCCCCTCGGCGTAAGGGTGCACACCGACCCGCTCGCCGAGCACCCCCTGCACGCGTCGTCGCACGAAGCACCGAGGGGTGCGTACGGCTCAGCACCCATCCGCGTCCAGATGCCGAGGACCTCCTGTTCCATCGCTTCGCACTCGCGCCGCTCGAACTCGAACTCGACCTCTTCGAGCACGCCTCCGGGTCCGGCCACCTCGGGCCTTACGAACCGTACGCTCACCGATCCAGCTCCTTCATATAGCGCCGCGAGCGCATAGCACTGTGCCTGCAAGCGGTAGCGCTCGGTCAGCTCGGCGTGTTCCCCGGAACGGCCGCTCTTGTAGTCGACGATGCAGGCAGTCGCACCGTCGCGTGCGTACAGGTCTATCGATCCGACGAGCACGGGACCACCCTCCCCACCAACGCGGATGGAGAAAGGGTACTCGGCCTTCACGAGTGGGAAGGCGGCGACGTGTCGTGCGACATCCGACGCCCGGTAGCGCGCGATTGTCTGGGCAAGCCGCTCACGCTCGTCGACTGGCAACCCGAACGCATCCGCTACCGATTCGATCCACTCAGCCGGTATCTCGCAAGAAGGGTCGCCTGCCCGCTGCAACACCGCGTGCAGGGCGGACCCGAACGCTGTGGCGCTGCGTGAGCCCGGGAGTTCGATCTTTCGCATCCGCGCGACCCGCTCTGCCCAGTACCGGAGCGTGCACCGCTCGTACAGCGCCAGATCGCTGTAGGAGACCCGTCCGGGCCGTACCGGACCCAGCGGTTCGTTGCGGACCGAGCTGTTCGATGCCGCCAGAGGTGGTGGCGACGTCGCGAGCGACCCCTGCTGGGGAAAGTCGTCCGTACACTCGCCACCCTCGGCCACACGGTCGCCGACGCCCTTGCGTACCTCGACGCGCACGTCGATCTCACCGAGGCGTACCCGGGACTCCCCCTCCCCGGACAGCGCATCTCCGAGTGCGGGAGCGTACGCGGCCACGAGCCAGCCGAGCGGCGTGTCTCGTGCCGCGTCGTCGAGCTTGTCGCACTTCTCCGAGCCGACGAGGACGAGTACGTCCTCGGCGCGGGTGCATGCAACGTACAGCAGGCGTTTCGCCTCCTCTGACTGGGCCTCGGCCATCTCGCGATCGACTCGCTCGAACAAGCTCGGCTTCGTAGCAGACCGGGCTCGCTCGTCGGACCGAGGGGACCACGAGCTCGGAAGGCGCACGACGAGCCGCGACCCGTCCTGCTTCGAGGACAGGCGCCAGAAGTCGCGCGCACTGCGGGTCACGCGCTGCCCGAGACCGGGGACGGCGACCACCGGGAATTCGAGCCCCTTGGCGGCATGGACGCTCATGATCGTCACAGACCCCCCGCCTTCCGCCACGCTCGACGCCGGACTCTCGTAGCTACCGGCAGCCCGCTCGGCGTCGAGCGCGGCGACGAAGGCGGCTGCTCCAGCGCCTCCGCTCCGCTCGAACTGCGCGGCCTTGCCGATGAGCTTCAGCGTGTTCGCCCAGGCAAGTCGCCCCTCGGCTCCCCGCTCCGCCAGGTACACGTCGTATCCGATCTCCCGGACGACCGTCATCAAGGCGGGCGAGAGGCCCTCTCCACCGGATCGCTGCACACCCCGCTCGATGCATGCCGCGAGGTGAGCGGCTCGCTCACCAGTGGCGCCGCCGATCGTCCGCTGCGCGTCGCGGAGACGCTCGAACAGGGGCTCCGTTCGTGGCCGACCGTGCGCCTCGGCGACCAGACGCCACAGGTCCGTCCCGGTAAGCCCGCCCATGGTGGAAACGAGCAACTGCACGAGTGCGTGGTCGTCAAGAGGGTTGGCCATGACTGCGCATAGCGCTCGCAACTCGGCCACCACGGGCAGGGAGAAGAAGCGGTCTCCGCCCACGATGGTGGCGGGAAGTCCTCGCTGCTCCAGCTCATCAGCGAAGGGGGTCGCCTCCTGATATCTCCTGAGGAGAACGGCCATCTCGGACGGGTCGAAACCGTGTTCGCGGAGCTGTGCGAACCTCTCGGCGACGAGCGCGGCCTCCTCCTCGACGGAGTCGCAGCGCTTGGCGCCGTCTGACGTGTCTACGAGAGCGATCTCGACACGCGGCTGGTCCTGAGGCATCCGGGAGGGGTCGGGCTCCGGGCGAGCCGAGTGCAACTCGTTGTCGCGCGAACCGAACAGCATGCGCGAACCGAACGTCTCGTTCACGAATGCGATGATGTCCGCGTGGGACCGGTAGTTCTCGTCGAGCGCGACCTCCGTGGCTCCCTCGTCGTGCATGTGCTTCCGGTGGTTCCGGTACACCTCGATGTCGGCTCCGCGAAACGAGTAGATCGACTGCCGCGCATCGCCGACCGTGGCAAGATCCGGTGCACCGATGGTCTCGATGAGCGCCAGCTGCAGCGCGTCGGTGTCCTGGAACTCGTCGACCATCACTGCGTCGAACCGCTCTCGATACACCTGCGCGATGTCCGGACGCCGCTCGAAAAGGCGGGCGGTCAGCGCGATCATGTCGTCGAAGTCCACGATTCCCCGGCTCTTCTTGGCATCCTCGTAGGAAGCGAGGTACAGCTCCGCAAGTGCGCGCAAGCCGGATGCGAGCGGTCTTGTCACTATGGCGAGGCTTGCATCGATCAGGTCCGCTCGCGTGTCGCGAAGGCGCTCGACCGTCTCCCCTATCGCTTTGGCCGTCCTGTCTGCGGCTCCGTAGTCGACGAGCGCACGCCACAGGTGCTCCGCTGCGTCCTCCTCGGGCAGCGAGTCATCGATCGCTTCGATGCGACCGCGGAGCGCCTCGCACGCGGCCCGGTGAGCCTCTGCGACCTTGCTCGCGTGCGCATGTAGGGCTAACTCGGCGGAGATCTCTTCGAGGAAAGCCGCGCCGCGGGCACGCAGCGTCCACACGTCAGTAGTCGACTCGAGCGAGACGTCTGCTGGTAAGAGGCCCCGTGAGCGCAGCAAGGCGACAAGGCTCACGGTCGCGGCACGTACGTCGTCGTACCGATACACCTCGAGAAGGCGCACGACATCTGGGTCGTCGTCGCGGATCGCCGCCCCAGCAGCCGACTGGAACGCCGACGCCGCCAGCTCCGCGCCCTGTACGTCGTTGGCCACGGTGAACGCCGGGTCGATACCGGCCGCAAGCGCCTCCCGGCGCAGGATGCGAGAGCACAGCGTGTGGATCGTCGAGATCCATGCACCATCGATCCTACGGGCTTCTCGCTCGAGTCCCCGCGCCCGGAGCGCCCCACGCACTCGCTCGGCGAGCTCCGCGGCCGCCTTCGTGGTGTACGTGATGGTCAGTACCGAGTCGACCCGCTCGCCTGCGCCCCTTGATACGTCGTGCGCCACGTACGCTGCGAACCGTTCTGCGAGCGTCCGTGTCTTGCCCGAGCCGGCACCGGCGGTGATGAGCAACCTTCCCGAGCGATGCTCGACCGCCCTCCGCTGTCCTCCGCTCAGCTTGGCACCCATGTCGATCTCGCCTCCTCGCACACATCGGAGACCAGGCAGAACCTGCACGACCCGTCTCGTGACGGCCCCACCGATATCCGGCCCTCGCGCATGCCCCGCACGGCCGTCGCCGTTCGCTCCTCGGCCTCGACAAGGAGGGCCGCGAACCCGGGGCCGTCCACGGAGTCGGTAGAGACGCCTCGCTCGCTCAGATCCGCGTGCGCCGCTACCCAGGCACCCCTGACCTGCAGTGATGCAAGTGATCGATACACGGCGCCGACTACTGGTCGTTCGAAGAAGTGATTAGCGGCAGCAGCGTAGACGGGTAGCTGGACGAGCCCGTCGCGAGAGAAGCGCTTGTGCCCAGAGACCGAGGAACCCGATTTGTAGTCGGTCACGACGAGCGCATCCGGACTTGCATCGATACGGTCTATGGTGCCCACGAGTTGCGTGCTCCCGAATTCGAACGGCCGCTCGACCGCGACGCCGAACGCGAACTCGTGCTCGACGGGCTCGAAGCCGGGAAGGAACGTGGCGTCGTCGCGCACGACCGCCCGCGCCCGCTCGTGTACTGCGGTAACAGCCAAACGCTCCGCGAGGTCACGCGGATGTACCTTTGTGCTCGCCGTTTCCTCGATGTCGGCAAGGACCGAAAGGGCCTCCTCCACCGTAGCCGAGGTCACGCGCGACCTTCCCTTACCGTCCCGCCACTTGCCATAGAAACCCGCGAGAAGTCTGTGGGCGAGCGAGCCAAGCTCTGCGACCCCCAACTCGCGGTCTACGTCACGGGCCCGAACGACGTGCGTGATGAACCATTTGAACGGACATGCGAGATACGTCTCGATCTCCGAGACCGAGTGTTCGGTCCTATCGAGCTGAGCTCGCACGAAATCCGCGCCGGGCGCTCCTCCGCGAGTTGCGCCCGGCGTGTTCCTCGGCACACGCGGTGTGCGGCCGCCGTGTGGTCTGTCCTGCTCGGGATCGCGTGTAGTCTGGTGGTATGCCATGCGCTCACGTGTCGGCCCTTGCTTAGGCGGTACACCGCTCATGCGCTCCTCGTCAGTCCGGTACAGGTCGAGGACCTCGTTGATGAAGGTCGACGGGACGGCTTCCTCGTCGCCGGGGATCGAAGCCGGGTGCACGAGCGCCAGGTGGATGCGCGCCCTCGTCACCACAGAGTAGAAGAGCGAGCGCTCCAGGAGGGAGTCGTCGGGCGCAGCAGGCGCCCCGAGCCGCTCTGCGACGACTTGTGCGGCGGAGTGTGCCTTCAGCGGTGAGAACTCCCGTGAGGAAAGTCCTGCCACCACAACGACATCGAAACGACGTCCCTGAAGACGCTTCGCCTCGGTCACGACCACGGTCTCCGCCGAGGGGGCTGGCAACGGTCCGACCTTCGCTTCACGGAGGGTCTCGATGACGTCAGCGGCCGACACCCGCGGCGACTCGAGCCGCAAAGCGGCCGTCATTGCATCGCACACCGCCGTGTGAGCAGCCACGTCAAGGGCAGCGTCGTCAGAACCCGCAGGCCGGATGCCCTGGGCGGACGCAAGAAGCGTGTCTGCCAGTTCCTGCCATATTTCGGTGCTCTCGGTGAGCGGTCCGTGTACGACCGAACGGGCAAGTTCCACTGCGCGAGCAGCAGCGGTTCCGACTCGATGTACGTCCTCGAGAAGCGCCATGCCCTCGACCCGGCCACGACGCCACCGGATATCGGCCTCGCCCACCTCAGCCAACGAACACCCGGAATACGGTGTCGCAAGGAACGCGAGCATCCGCCTCCTGTCGGCGACACGCCCTGACACGGTGTCGAGCAGGGCCAGGAAGGCCGCGCCGTACGGGGTCCGCGAGAATGGGACGAGGATGTCGAGGTGCACCCCGGCGCCAGCCTTGTCTGCGATCGCACTCAACGCATGGCTCCTGCGCGCGGGGTCCCTGAAGACCACGGCTATGTGGTTTGGCGGAACCCCTCGACATACGTGAGCGCGCACGATGTCGCCCACCAGGCCAGCCTCGGAGATCTCGTCGGTGGCCGAAGCTATCGAGACCTCTCCGGTGGCTCGCACCCTGGAGCTTGGTCGATACAGCTGCCGCTCGATCTGCGTGAGTTCCCCACTGACAGTGGCGTCGCCTTCTGCCACGACGTGTCGTGCCCCCCCACCGAGCAAGCGGAACAGGAGCGGCTCGACTGCCTCGGTCGCCGGATGACCTTGCTCCCACGTGAGCGCCACCGTGACTGCGTTGCGTCGAGCAAGCCCCGTCAGCAGCAGTTCTTCCGAGCGCGAGAGCGACGCGAACCGGTTGGCGACGACCGGGCCCTCGACGATAGGCGGGTCCTGCGCCAACACCGATGCAGCACCGAGTGGTTCGACGATGCCCCGCTGCTGACAAAGGGCTCGGTACGTCACGATGATGGAGGCGATCTCCCTGTCCTCATGGGAAAGGCCGCTTGCGCGGACGGTGTCATCAGGCGAAAGGCGGCCCGCGATGTCACCGAGCATGTCACGGAAACCCGTACACCCGACAAGTGTGTCGTGTTCGATGACGCTCGTCGCTTCTATCGCCTCTGACATGAGTGCGCGACGCTCCAGGCGGCTCGGAAACCGTCGCCCGTCCCCGTGCGACCGCCACAGTTCCGACAGGTAACGGTCGAAAGCGACCACCCTGATGCCCGAAAGCCCTTTGTCGGCGAGTTCTGTCTCCACCCTGACGGCATCGGGAAACGTCGGGACGAGCAGTGTCGGGCACTCCCCCGCCTCGATCCCTCTAGCGACCTCTTCGTGCAAGAACCGCGTCTTGCCTGAGTTCGCCCTTCCCGTCACGACCGTGAGCTGCATGCCGTCCTCCTCGTCGACGACGGCATCCTCTCACACGGTTCTGACGTCATCACGAGGTGGACTGGGCGCGCGTGTAGCGCTGGACGCCTTCCCTGATCTCTCGTACCTTGCGCCACGCGACCTCTTCGTCGCGCCCGAGGTAGTGCTCTACCCTGCCTCCGAGCGTCTCGGCGGCGTCTTCTGCTCGCTCCGCGACGGTCCGTGCCACCTCGGCAGCCCTACGCGCCTCGATCGCGAGGCGGCGCCTCGTGCGCTGTCCACTGGTCGGCGCGAAGAGGACGCCCGCCAGGAACCCTAGGGTGGCGCCTACGACCAGCCCAATGGCAAAATATTCCAGTTTATATCTCACGTCGACACCTCCTCCGCCCCCACGCCGGCGTCCCCTTCCACCAGCACACGGAAGATGCGCTCGAGCTCTTCTTCGCCCTGGAAGTCGATCTCTATCTTCCCCTTGCGCTCGGTTTGTCGCACCCGCACACCTGTGCCGAGGATCTTGCGAAGCTTGCGTGCCACGATCTTGAACGACTTCGGAGTCGCCGGCCGAGGCACCCGCTCGATCTGACCTGCAACATACAGGCGCGCGATGTTCTCAGCTTCCCGCACCGATAAGCCTTCTGTCACGACCTTTTGGGCAAGACGCGAACGTGATCCCTCGTCCGGCACGGAAAGGACGGCCCGGGCGTGACCCGCCGAGAGTTGGCCCTCGTAGACCAGCGTCTGTACGTCTTCTGGCAGATCGAGGAGACGCAACGCGTTCGTTATCGTGGAGCGTGACTTCGAGACGTTATCTGCGAGTTCTGCTTGGGTCATCTGGTGCTCGGAGAGCAGACGCCGGTACCCTCGCGCCTCTTCGATCGGGTTCAGGTCCTCTCTCTGCAGGTTCTCTATCAGCGCGAGTTCGAGGGACTCCGACTCGGTCTTCGTCAGGACCCGCACCGGCACTCGCTCAAGCCCCGCCATACGGGCAGCTCTCCACCGTCTCTCACCCGCGATTATCTGGTATCCCTCGCCGTGTGGTCTCACGATGATGGGCTGGAGCATCCCTACGCGGCGTATCGATTCGGCGAGTTCCGCTACCCCTTGTTCGTCGATGTCCGTCCGCGGCTGCTTCGGGTTCGGGGTCACCTGATCCACGGCGATCTCGTTGACCTCCGTGTCGCTACCTTCCTGCCCTGCGTTAGGTATGAGCGCCGACAGTCCGCGCCCCAGGCCTCGCTTATTCGACACGGTCAATCACCTCTCTAGAGAGTGCCCTGTATGCCTCGGCGCCCTTCCCCGAGGGATCGTATAACGTCACAGGCTGCCCGAAGCTCGGGGCCTCGGACAGACGCACGCTGCGCGGGATGAGCGACGCGAAGACCTTCTCCCCAAAGAAGTCACGCACTTCATCCACGACTTGCTGTGAAAGCCGAGTCCTGACATCGAACATCGTCATGACGACGCCGAACACCTCGAGCCGAGGGTTGAGGTGAGCCTTGACCAATCGCACGCTGTCAAGCAGTTTCGACAGTCCCTCGAGTGCGTAGTACTCGCATTGGATTGGGATGACAAGCCCCTGAGCTGCAGTAAGCGCGTTGATTGTAAGGAGCCCGAGTGACGGTGGGCAATCAACGATCACGAAGTCGAAATCACCGAGTACCGGTTCGAGGATTGTCTTGAGGCGCGCCTCCCTGCTGAGTGCGGAGACCAATTCTATCTCCGCGCCGGCCAGCTGTATCGTCGCCGGCACTACGAACACATGTTCGATTTCGACCGGCTCGATCAGAGCCGCGAGAGGCTCGTCCCCAAGCAAGGCATCGTAGATGCATGCCTGCCGCTGGTTCTTGTTGAGGCCGTATCCGGATGTGGCGTTACCTTGGGGGTCGAGATCCACGAGCAGGACTTTTCGCCCGGCGTCACCGAGGCATGCAGCAAGGTTCACCGCGGTCGTGCTCTTGCCGACGCCGCCCTTCTGGTTGACGACGGCCAACACACGAGCACCGGAGGTCGGATGAACACACGCTTCTTCAATCACGTCCGACTCTCGCCCCCTCCCTAACAACCGCAACGCTATCCATGTCGTCCGAGCCGCTCAACAGTATAGGTCATCGGTAGCGGCTGCGGAAGCATCGCCTCATCTCAACGGGCGACGCTGCGCCATCCCGTTCCGGCGGGGCAGATCTATCGTCTCGCTGCCGATTTTCGTGAACGTCACGCATGAACGTGCATCTTCGCGCCCGAGAAGGCGGTACTGTCTGGGTTCGCCCGCGGACATCCCCACCAATTCCCCCACCGCGCGTCCGCTCTCGACTTCCTCCGGGTCCATGCGCCCCTTCAGTGCGATTAGGCGTCCTCCCTGCATGAGGAGAGGCGAGGCGAGCTCGACGAGGGCGGGAAGGCTGGAAACTGCTCGCGCCGTCACCGCGGCAAATCGTCCACGATCGCTGCGCGCAAGCTCTTCGGCCCGCGCCGACTCGACCCGCACACGGCCCTCCAGACCCAACCGTCCGACCACTTCTCGGAGAAAGCTCGCCTTCTTGCCTACCGACTCCACCAGAACCGCTTCGCGGCCCGATACGATCGCGAGGGGCACGCCGGGGAACCCAGCTCCGCTGCCAAGGTCGGCGAGCGGCCCCTCGGGTGCATCCGCAAGCTCTGACGTGCACATCAGCGAATCGACGACATGGAGCAGCACGGCTGAATCGACGTTTCGAATCGCGGTGAGATTGATTCGTTGATTTGCCTCGAGGACAGCGTCGAGATGCCTACCCATCAGTTCGATGTTTCGGCTGTTTTCCGAGAACCCTGCCCGCTCGAGTGCGGATCGCAGTATCGCCTCCGAGTTCACATCGAGTCCCTTGCATCGAACGAGTGGAGGTTTCACGTGAAACATGAGTGGGCTGCGTGCGAGTGTTTCACGTGAAACCTCACCGCCTTCGCCCTGCCCCGTGCCGCTCAGACTATACGCGAGAACGTGGCCGTGCGCCACGTTCTCGCGTATCAGGAGCCCCATCTCGGATGCGTCCTGCACGCTCGGCATCCCGTTGTGTACTAAAATGCCCCGTCAGCTGACAAGACTCGGTGTGCCGCTGGTTCTCGACAGCGCTCGGCCAGAATGTCACGTAAACGACGCAGCCGGAGCGCAACAGGCCCCGCGATCGCACTCGGGATCATCGGGACTTCGGATCGCGCACCGGCGCCTGGACCATGTCCCCTCGTCCTGTTGGCTTCTTGGGTCAAGAGCGGCCCTCGAGTGAGCGGGACCCGGGAGCCACGAAAAACGGCGCCCGAGCCGTGGTGGCGGGGCGCCGTTCTCTTGAACATGGGGGATATATCGGGCTGACGAAGGACTTTCAGCGCCGGCTCGGCGACACAACGACCGAACGATACGGCTCGTCGCCCTCGCTTGCGGTCTGTACTTTCGGATCGTCACGGAGGGAGATATGGATGACCCGGCGCTCGAGTGCAGACATCGGGCGCAGTTTCACCGGGGTTCCCTGCCGCACTGCTCGTGCAGCGGCGCGGAAGCCGATCTCCTCCAGCTTAGCCTTCCGGCGGTTTCGATACCCTTCGATATCGATGATGACCGGGTGCCTGAAACCGAGCCGCTTGTTCGTGATCGCCGACGTGAGGACCTGGATGCTATCGAGCGTGCGGCCGTGTCGACCGATGAGAACCGCCATGTCGCCGCCGACGACGTCCAGGATGATCTCGTCCTCGTCTCCTTCGTACTCCTCGACCTCGGCCTCGATTCCGAAGGACTCGAGGATCACGTTGATGGTATCGCTCGCGGCATCTGCGACAGCATCGAGCTCCTCTTCTGAGAGTGCGGCGCCCGTCGACTTGGCGATCGGGTCGGCACCCTGAGAGTCCGCCTCGGCCGGCAGGGGAGAGTCTATGTGCTCGGGCTCCTGTTGTCTGACCTCGCGCCCATCCACGATCTGCGCGATGAACTCGTCCTTCAGCCAGACGCGGACGCGTGCGCCCCGCTCGACACCAAGACCGAGGATCTTGCGTGACGGCTCCTCGAGCACCTCGAATTCGACTGCATCTTGCTGAACGCCCAGTTCTGCGAGGGCCGCGTCGATCGCTTCCTCGACTGTCGGCCCCTCTCCGATGCTCTCCCGTATCATGACGATCACTCTTCCTCTCTGCGTGTGAGGAACTTCATCTGGATCTGCTGCTGTCCGATGCCGAGTATGCTGGACGTCACCCAGTACAGAAGCACCCCGGACGGGCTGATCCAACCTATGTACAGCATCATGACGGCCATGATGCCGATTATCTGCTTCTGTTGTTTTTCACCAGGCATGAGCATCTGTGGAAGCCAGATGCTCAAGCCGAATAGGGCGACGAGTGCGATGTACGGGAAAGCCGCTAGTATCCCGTTCGCTGACCAGACTGATGACGGCGTCGCTGTTAGGTCTGGAAGAATTATCCAGAATCGCCTCATCGCCTCCTGCTGTACTTCGGGAAGCCCGGCTATGTACTCGAGAAAGAGACCTGGCCGCTCTGCGGTGCCTCCGAGTACCTGGTAGAGCGCGATGAAGACCGGCATCTGCAGAAGAAGCGGCAAGCAGCCGCCGAAGGGGTTGATCTTATTCTCCTGGTAGAACTTCAGGGTCTCCTCTTGGAGCTTCTCCTTGTCGTTCTTGTACTTCTTCTGAAGTTGCTTGATCTTCGGCTGGATCCGCTGGAGCTCGTACATCGAGCGTGTCTGTTTGACGGTCAGGGGGACCATGAGCAGACGAATCGACACCGTAAGCAGGATAATCGCTGCCCCGTAGTCCCCGGTGACAGCGTGCAGGTACTGTAGTGCCTCGAAAATGACTTCCTTGATCGTCTGCCACACGGGCAAGAACCTCCTCGTCCATCCGCCGTAGACCGGCGGCTCATCTCTCTAGTGCTACTCACGCGCTCAGGGTACGGGATCGTGGCCGCCCGGATTCCACGGATGACATCGGATCACCCGACGAAGGGCAAGCCATCCGCCCCTGAGTACACCATACCGCTCGAGGGATGTCATCGCGTACGCAGAACAGGATGGCACGAACCGGCACGTAGGACCGAGCAGGGGGGAGATTAGCTTCTGATAGCCGAGGAGCACGAGCACCGCGGTCCGGCGGGGGAGGACTGTGACCCACATACTAGATCACTCCTCCCCGTTCCAGTACGGAAGAAACAGCAGCGTCGAGGTCCGCGGAGGGCGCGCGGCCGGTAAGGGGCCGCGCTATCAAGACGACGTCGTAGCCTGGCCAGGGAGCGCCTAGCCTGCGAGCGGCGGCGCGCAAGACCCTTTTCGCTCGATTCCGGGACACGGCGCCCCCGACCTTCTTCCCGGCGACGAAGGCCACGCGCGCGCCATCACCGTCCGCCGCAGCCGTCGGGCGGTACAGGGCGACCACGAGGGGGTGAGCCACGCGGCGCCCTCGAAGAAAGATGGTCTCGATCTCGCGATTCGAGCGGATCGTGCGCACGGTTGGCGCTCCAGCTGTCCCGAGAGCCCCCTCAGGCGGAGAGGACGTGCCGGCCTTTGCGGCGGCGGTTGGCCAGTATGCGCTGCCCGGCACGGGTCGACATGCGCTTGCGGAAGCCGTGCACCTTGCTGCGCTTGCGATTGTTTGGCTGGTAGGTCCTCTTCACGATTCCTCCGATTCCGGCCCCCATCGGGGGCAAAGCCCGACGATTATAGCTATGGTGTTTCCGGAGTGTCAAACCCGCGACCCGGCTTCTCGCCACCCGTCAAACTGGGATGAAATCTGTGGACAGTGTGGAAAACCCAGGCCCGGCGACCGGGCTTCCTGTGGATAACCCGCCTCTCGGCGTTGTTCACCAGTAGCCGTCTTGCTAGAATCGTCGGCGACCGCAAGTCGTCTCGTTTTTCGATTCGCTCCTTGAAAACACCTGCTTATAGCTTTGTTCGATGAGCCAGCCGCTCGCTACACACCGGAAGTGTCTCGCGCGAGAAGTGCAGTTCGCGCAATGGCCGCGGGGCCTTGAGGACTATCCACACACGGTGGAAGCCGAAAGTCGTCTTTTCAACAGGCCGGAAAGAAGGGGAAGGGCACGCGCCCTCGATATCCTGCTTGCTCGAGGGTTGCACTCGACAGACGGGCCGCCTCCTTTCCACAGGTGTGGAAACATCTGTGGACAACACGGAAAGTCCCACCTCGGCGGCTTCGTTCGGTTTCGGCCTTACCAGGTCACGGCCGATGGCTACTCGTCTCAGCAGGTGTTCCGGGAGCGGCGCGATAGCTGCAGTCCTGTTGATAACGGTGTGAAGCGGCTGCACCGTGGCAAGGGTGGGGGAGTGTTGAAGAACTTCTTCGGTAACGAGACCCCGAGTGGCTCGACAACGATCATGGAGCGAAGGACCGGTCTTAGGGAGGCTCACGAGCACCCTCCCCCGGCAGAGCATCACAAGCCCCAGCAGCGCGAGTGTGTGGCACGGATCGCGGTATATGAAGCCGCGGCGGCGGCACCGAGGACGGAGGACGTCCGCTCCTCCAGCCCCCTCGACTTCATCGAAACGGCCTCCGCACGAGTACATGCGCTCACTCGAGAGGCAGGGGGCGCCATGCCGTACACGGTTATCCGTGAGGTGGTCGAGAACTTCGTGCACGCCGACTTCACCGAGCCGGTGATCTCGGTCATGGACTCCGGAACCACCATTCGTTTCGCTGACCAGGGACCCGGTGTGCCCGACAAAGAGAAGGCGACGCTGCCCGGCTACACCACCGCCACGGCTGACATGAAGCACATCATCCGTGGCGTGGGCTCAGGTCTCCCGATCGTCCGAGACTTTCTGGAGCACTGCGGGGGGGCGCTGATCGTCGAAGACAATCTCGGCCGGGGTACCGTCGTCACGATAACGTCAGCCGCCGCCCGTGCTGAGCCCGCCATCGAGTCCGGGATCTCGGCACCGGTTACCGCGCACCAGTCCTTCTTGCCCCTACCACCTATAAGTACACGGCAGAAGCAAGTCCTTTCGCTCGTGCTCGAATTAGGAGAGGTCGGTCCGACTATCGTTTCTCGCGAGCTATCGGTAGCGCTTTCCACTGCGTACCGGGATCTCGCGCACCTCGAGAGCAGTGGGTTGATAGCGGCAGATGAGACAGGCAAGCGCGTCCTTACCGATGAGGGCGCCCGCTTTCTCGATAACATGTTCGGTCAGTAGCAGGGTTGGAGGCAGGGTCGGTGAGCAGTATTACTACATCCCCGGAAGCCCATCGCGTTTGGGAAGAAGTTCTCTCGGTCGTGAGGTCCGAGCTCAACACACCTACATTCAAGACCTGGTTCGAGCACACGTCCCCGGTCGACGTGTTCGAGGACCGCATCGTCGTGGGCGTCCAGAACGAGTTCGCCCGTGAGTGGCTGGAGTCGCGATACTCCGGGCTCCTCCGTTCCGCCCTGTCCCAAGTGTGCGGCCGCCCCATGGCCGTGGAGTTCGTTATCCCGGAGAACGCCTCCGGGAATCAGGGAACCACCCCGGTATCACCGGAAACCGCATCTGTCGAGATCTCCGAATCTCTCCGTTCACCGGAGGGCACGAAAGCAGAACCGACCGACCTCAGCGGCTTCAACCCCAAGTACTCGTTCGACTCTTATGTCATGGGGCCCTCCAACCAGTTCGCTCACGCCGCAGCCCTCGCCGTCGCCGAATCTCCCGGGCGCGCATACAATCCTTTATTCATCTACGGGGGAGTGGGTCTCGGTAAGACACATCTTCTGCAGGCTATAGGGAGGTATGTCCTTCTCGGCTTCCCTCACATGAAGGTGAAGTATGTATCGACGGAGCAGTTCACCAACGACTTCATCAACTCGATCGGCGACCGTGACCGGAAGCGGATCGACGGCTTCCGGCGCCAGTACCGGACGAATGACGTACTACTCGTCGATGACATACAGTTCCTACGCGGAAAAGAAGGTATCCAGGAGGAATTCTTCCATACGTTCAACACCCTCCAACAGGCGGGAAAGCAGGTGATCTTGTCGTCGGACAGGCCTCCTAAGGACATAGAGAAGCTCGAGGAACGATTGAGAAGCCGTTTCGAGATGGGCCTCATGACGGACATCCAACCACCCGACCTCGAGACCCGTATCGCCATCTTGAGACGCAAAATCGAAGCAGAGGGTCTCGAGGTTCCTTTCGACGTGGTTTCCTTCGTCGCCGACCGGGTCTCTTCGAACATCCGAGAGCTCGAAGGGGCTCTTATCCGTGTGGTGGCGTTCAGTTCTCTCACTCGGAGCCCTGTCACGATAGATCTCGCGCGAAGCGTGCTGAAGGACATCTTCCCTGAGCGCTCTACGCGACCTATCGCTGTCTCGACCATCCAACGCGAGGTCTCTAAGTATTACTCTATATCCCTGTCCGAGCTGACAGGGAACAAGCGGTCTCAGAACATCGTCTATCCGAGGCAGATCGCTATGTATCTGTCGCGGGAGCTCACCGACCTTTCGCTGCCGAGGATAGGCGCCGAGTTCGGTGGAAGGGACCACACCACGGTGATGCATGCTACAGCTAAGATCCAGAAGATGATGAACGCTGACAGGGAAGTCTACAATCAGATACAGGCTCTGACGAACGCTATCAAGCAACGTAACTGATGAGAGGTACGGATCCTTGTGGGTGTGGATAAGGATGTGAACGCAGAGGGGACGTTTTCTGGACGATTCTCAAGACGAGGTCCATCCGTCCTCACCCTCGGGATAGTGTGGAAAGAGGGGACACTCTGTCAACATCTTGTGCCTGACCAGAATAAGCACTCTCACCTGAAGGAAGGCACGTTTTCCACATCTTCCACAGCCCTTATTACTACTAATACTCGATGTATATAGAAAGGACGTAGTATGAAGTTCTCTGTGTCCCGGGGTGAATTGGTCGATGCTCTAGGAGTCGTAGGGCGCGGTCTTTCCTCTCGATCGACCCTACCTATCCTTTCCGGGATCCTGATGTCGGCAGACTCTTCGGGAGAAGTCACCCTTCAAGCAACGGATCTCGAAGTCTCGATAAAGGAAACGCTGTCCCTGGCGGGAGTGGAGCGGCCTGGCGCCGCTGTTCTTCCTGGGAAACTTCTTGGTGACATCGTTCGCTCTCTCCCAGAAGCGGCGGTGACGATAGACGTGGACGGGGAGATGGCCGCTATCACATGTCTCCAGTCATCGTTCGCACTGAGGGTTCTCCCACACGAGGACTTCCCTAAGTTTCCCCATGTGGAGAGCGAAACGATGGTCTCCCTTCCAGCGGGTACGGCCAAAGAAACGATCAAGCACGTCTCAAAGGCTGTGAGCAGGGACGAGACGAGGCCGGTGTTGACGGGGATCCTGGTGACCGTAGAAGGGCCGCAGATCAAGATGGTGGCTACCGACTCGTACCGCCTTGCCGTCAAAGAAAGCGAGATAGAAGGGGGGTGTGCTGAAAAACTCGAGGTGGTGATCCCCGCGAAGGTGCTCGAAGAGGTCGCCCGTGTCAGCGGGGGGAATGAAGATATCTCCTTAGGTGTAGCAGAGAACCAGATAGTCTTCTCTTTCGGCAGGACCGTGTTCGTGACGCGAAGGATCGACGGAGCTTTCCCGAACTATCGGCAGCTCATCCCGAAAGAATCCGAGACCAAAGTGAGTGTAGCCCGCGAGGAACTGATAGCCGCTGTCAAGCGAGTATCGCTCCTTGCGCAACACAATACGCCGCTGAGGATAACGGTGAGAGCGGAGGACCAGACAGTGAGCCTCTCGGCGACGAGCCACGAGGTGGGAGACGCATCGGAAGACCTGATGGCCACCGTGGAAGGAAAAGACGTCGAGATAGCGTTCAACCACGTATTCCTCCTCGACGGACTCGCTGCAGCAGGAGGGGAGACCGTGGATATCGACATAGTGAGCCCCCTTAAACCTGGCGTTATAACCAGTCCTCGAGATGACGGTTTTCTCTACCTGTTGATGCCTGTCCGTCTCAACTGAGATGAACGAACGTACGCCGGTACGGATACGGTCGATAGATGTCCTCTCCTTCAGGAACCACGAAGCGGTGACGGTGAGGCCGGGACCCGGTATGACGATCCTCGTCGGACCGAACGCGATCGGTAAGAGCAACCTGCTCGAAGCGGTGACGCTCGTCTCGTCAGCAACGTCCTTCAGACAGTTCTCGTGGCCCGATGTCGTCAAGGAGGGTGAGGCTCTCGCGCGAGTGCGGTTGGACGCGGAGCGCGGTCTGGTTCCGGTGAGGCTTGGACTCGACGTCGAATCCTCGGGGAGAAAGAGTTTCTTCGTGGATGGGACGAAGAAGAGGAAGGCGTCTGATGTGGCGGGAAGGGTCCCCGTAGTCACCTTTGTGCCCGATGACCTGCAACTCGCCAAGGGGTCGGGGGAGGTGAGGAGGCACGCGCTCGATGTGCTCGGATCCCAGCTTTCGCCGGCGTACGGGACCCTGAGGTCAGAGTACGGCAAAATCGTCAGGCAAAGGACCGCTCTCTTGAAGCAGGGCGAGGCGAGGAGAGATACGGTCGAGTGGGACGAGGTCCTCGCGAGGACCGGAGCTTCGTTCTTCATCCACAGGGCCCGTCTCGCATCCCGGATAGAGGAAGCGATCGTGCCTTTCTACGAGACCCTCTCGGTCGGAGAGCGGGTAGAGATGCGTTTCGAGACATCATGGGGCGGAGAGACCCGGCCTCCACGCGAATGGGCGGCAGCGAGCAGGGACGAGGTGGAATGGTTGATGAGGGAGGCTCTCGAGAGAGTGTCCCGGAAGGAACGGGCAAGAGGGGTGACGCTCGTCGGCCCTCACCGCGACGACCTCGTCTTGCTGATCGAGGGATTGTCGGCGCGCGGCTTCGCGTCTCAGGGACAGCAGCGGTCGCTTGCGCTCGCCTGGAAGATGGCCGAAGCCGAAGTGGTCGGTGCCGTGCTTGGATGCACGCCCGTCCTTCTCCTCGACGACGTCATGTCCGAACTCGACGAGAAACGGAGAGCGGCCCTTCAGGAGTTCGTGGAGTCCGGACCCCAGGCGTTGCTCACGACGACGAACCTGGCGTACTTCGCCCCGGAGATGCTCGAGGAGGCAGAGATCGTGGAGGTCGCCGATGTGCGCTGAGCGCTCAAGCAGACCCGTTCGCGTAGGCGACCTGCTCCGGGACCTCATCGCCCGGTCGGATGCGAGAGGCACGGGACTGGCTCAGGCGCGGGTGGAAGAGGTGTGGGACGGCGTGGTGGGGCCTGATGTATCACGACACACGGCAGGTCTTGTACTGCGAGGCGAGGAGCTCGTCGTCCATGTCGACTCGCACGCCTGGGCAGCAGAGCTATCGCTGATGGGCGAACACCTCAGGGAAAGACTGAATTCAGCACTCGGTGAGAGCCTGGTAGGTTCGGTGCGGTTCACTGTTTCCGCCGCGGTCGAAGAACGAGCGCGGCGCAGGCGCGTGGACCGTGCGATCAGGAGGGGCTACGGAGGGGAGCGCGTCACGCCAGAGCCGCTCACGAAAGAGGAGCGGGAGTGGGTTGAGAGATCGGCCGAAGCGATACCGGGCGACGCCCTGCGAGAGGCGGCGATGAGGGCCACGATGCGCGACCTGGAGTGGAAAAAGGCTCAAGCGAAACGAAAGAGCGCGGAGAGAGGCTCTGAGAGGCCCACAGATACAGATTCGGGGGGTTTACCCTAGGCATTGTGTTAATATGAGAACGTACACCACAACATGTGGTGGTCCCCCGGGCAGCTGGTCGAGACGGCTCGCGAAGGAGCTTTTGTGTCCAAGCAGACATATTCAGGAAAAGACATCCAGGTACTCGAAGGACTGGAGGCGGTCCGCAAACGCCCCAGCATGTACATCGGATCCACCGGCCCGAAGGGACTACACCACCTCGTCTACGAGGTGGTCGACAACTCGGTCGACGAGGCCCTCGCAGGCTACTGCACGGCCATCGAAGTCGTCCTACACGCTGACGGGTCGGCGACGGTCGTAGACAACGGCCGAGGAATCCCGGTCGACAACGTGCCGAAGTACCGCAAGTCGGGACTCGAGGTCGTGCTGACCATCCTTCATGCGGGAGGGAAGTTCGGCGGCGAGGGCTACAAGGTCTCCGGCGGCCTCCACGGAGTCGGCGTCTCGGTCGTGAACGCCCTGTCCTCGCGTCTTGACGTCGAGGTCAAGCGCGACGGGAAGGTCTGGGCGCAGTCGTATGAGTACGGGAAGCCCACGGGGCCGCTACAGGCTGTCGGGAAGTCGAAGGCTACCGGTACGACGATCCGCTTCTGGCCGGACGACAGCATATTCGAGACCGTCGACTATGACTACGACACCCTGGCTACCCGATTCCGCGAGACGGCGTTCCTCAACAAGAACCTGAAGATCTCGATCACCGACGAGCGAGAACTCGAGCCCCGGCGCGAAGAGTTCAAGTACGCGGGCGGCATCGTGGACTTCGTGAAGTACCTCAACGAGAACAAGGATACGCTCCACCACAAGGTCATCTACTTCGAGTCCGAGGCAGACGAGGGCCACGCCGAGGTCGCGCTGCAGTGGAACACGGGATACTCGGATTCGGTCCTCGCGTTCGCCAACAATATCAACACGCACGAAGGGGGCACCCACCTTGAAGGATTCAAGAACGCCCTGACCCGCACCATCAACGATTACGCGCGACGCCAGGGAATCCTCAAGGAGAAGGACGACAACCTCTCTGGCGAGGACATCAGAGAAGGACTCGTCGCCATCATCTCCGTCAAGCTGAAGGACCCCCAGTTCGAGGGTCAGACAAAGACCAAGCTTGGGAACACCGAGATGCGCGGGTTCGTGCAGTCCGCCGTCATGCAGGCCCTTGCGGAGTACCTCGAGGAGCACCCGAAGCCCGCTCGCACGGTGCTGACCAAGGCCACGCAGGCAGCGAAGGCCCGTGCCGCCGCGCGGAAAGCCCGAGAACTCACGCGCAGGAAGGGACTGCTCGAGTCCACTACCCTCCCGGGCAAGCTTGCGGACTGCTCCATCAAAGATGCAGAGCTCTCCGAGATATACCTCGTAGAAGGTGATTCGGCGGGTGGCTCGGCCAAGCAGGCCCGCGACCGCTCGTTCCAGGCGATCCTGCCGCTCAAGGGCAAGATCCTTAATGTGGAGAAGGCGGGCATCAACCGGGCCCTCTCGTCGGAGGAGATCCAGGCGATGATCACGGCTCTCGGCACCAACGTCGCCGAGGAGTTCGACCTGTCCCAGGCCAGATATCACAAGGCGATCATCATGACCGACGCCGACGTCGACGGTGCTCACATCCGCTGCCTGATACTCACGTTCTTCTACCGCTACATGCGGGAGATGATCGAGGCCGGCTACGTCTACATCGCACAGCCTCCGCTGTACAAGGTCGCGGTCGGCAAGAAACAGCAGTACGCGTTCAGCGAGCGACAGCTCCAACAGATACTGGAGGGCCTGGCCGAGGGCTCGAAATCCAACATCCAACGATACAAGGGTCTGGGTGAGATGAACCCTGAGCAGTTGTGGGAGACCACCATGGACCCTGCTCGTAGAACACTGCTGCAGGTGACGCTGGACGATGCGCTGGCCGCAGAGAAGTCGTTCGTCGACTTGATGGGCGACCAGGTGGAGCCGAGACGCGAGTTCATACAACGTCATGCTAAAGACGTGCGGTTCCTCGACATCTGATCGGACGTGCCTGATGGCTGACCAGCCCCACAGACGAGCAGCCAAGCCGTTCGAGCCGCCGCCGTGGGAGAAGGAGCAGTTCGAGGAGCTGGCACGAGAGCGAGAAAGGGCGGCCGAAGAGGCAGCGGTGGCGGAGGCCGAGCGCGCCGACGCCGACGCTGAGGGCTCGCTGTCTGAAGAACACGCGTCTGCGATCGGCGCAGAGGGCGCGGTGTCTGCGGACTCGGCACACGAGGCGGGTAAGCGGGTCGATAGTGCGCAGGAAGGGCGAGAGGCGGCGGACGAGCCGGACGCCGCGAACGTCGACGCGATGTTGATGGCCCTCCGAGCAGAAGAGCCGGATCCGGCTTCGGAGGTTTGGAAGGTAGGGATGGTCGCGGGCCTCTTCTTGACCGCGATGGGTCTCGTGCTCGTGGTGTGGTCGGGAGTGGCGCTTGCGCGGACGCTCGAGTCGGGTCCGACGGCGTACCTCGGGGCTGGAGTCATGGGACTCATGGGCGCGGGCCTCGTGGCTCTCGGAGTGTGGTTGGTCGTACGTAGTCTTCGGAAGCAAGGAGTGCTCTAAGTGGCTGAAGAGATGGCGGGTAGCACGGTACTTCCCATCGAGATCCAACAGGAGCTGCGCGACAGCTTCCTCGAGTACTCCATGAGCGTCATCGTGTCCCGAGCGCTCCCCGACGTGCGTGACGGACTCAAACCGGTGCATCGGCGGATCCTCTACGCGATGAACGAGTCGAACCTGACGCCGGGGCGTCCGTTCAAGAAGTCCGCGTGGACGGTCGGAGAGGTCATCGGTAAGTACCATCCGCACGGGGACGCGGCTGTGTACGACACGATGGTCCGCATGGCGCAGCCCTGGGCGATGCGCGCGCCGCTCATCGACGGGCATGGGAACTTCGGGTCGGTCGACGGAGACTCCGCGGCAGCGATGCGCTATACGGAAGCACGGCTGCATAAGGTGTCGACGGAGCTGCTCCGCGACCTCGACAAGGAGACCGTCGACTTCGGACCCAACTACGACGAGTCCCTCCTCGAACCCGTCGTCCTGCCGAGCCGCTACCCGAACCTGCTCGTCAACGGCAGCGCCGGTATCGCCGTGGGAATGGCGACGAACATCCCCCCGCACAACCTCGGTGAAGTCATCGACGCGACCACGATGCTCATAGACAACCCCGAAACGACGACCGAAGAGCTGATGAGCGTGGTGCCGGGTCCGGATTTCCCCACCGGGGCGATGATAATGGGCGGCGACGGTATCCAGGACGCGTACACGACGGGACGCGGCTCGATCCGCGTTCGCGGCAAGGCCCACATCGAGCAGACCTCGACAGGGCGGACCCGCATCATCGTCACGGAGATACCGTACGCCGTGAACAAATCCAAACTCGTAACCAAGATCGCCGAACTCGTGCGCGAGAAGAAGCTCACCGAGATCTCGGACCTACGTGACGAGTCGGACCGCAAGGGCATGCGCATCGTCATCGAGCTCAAGCAGGTGTGCGTGCCGCAGGTCGTGCTCAACAAGCTCTACAAGCACACGCCGCTGCAGACGAGCTTCGGCATGAACATGCTCGCGCTCGTCGACGGCGTCCCGCGCACGCTCACCCTCAAAGAGATCCTCTCGCACTACATCGAGTTCCAGAAAGAGGTCATCACCAGGCGCACCAAGTTCGAACTTCGCAAGGCCGAGGAACGCGCACACATCCTCGAGGGCTACGTCATCGCTCTCGACAACATCGACGAGGTCATCGCGATCATCCGGTCCTCGGCGGACGACAGCGAGGCCAAGGGTCGTCTCATCGAGCGGTTCGGGCTCTCGGAGGCGCAGACCGACGCGATCCTCGAGATGCGTCTGCGCCGCCTTACCGGTCTCGAGCGCACGAAGATCGAAGAGGAGCTCGGCGTGTTGCGCGAGCGCATAGCCTGGTACAAGAAGGTGCTCGGCGACGTGCAGCTCGTGCTCGACATCATCAAAGAGGAGATGGCCGAGATCCGCGCGAAGTTCGCCGATCCACGACGCACCGAGATCACCACGGTCGCCCACGACCTCGACGTCGAGGACCTCATCGCCGAGGAGGACATGGTCGTCACCATCACGAAGGCGGGCTACGTCAAGCGCCTCCCGGTGGCGACGTACCGCCAGCAGAAGCGCGGCGGCAAGGGCGTAGCCGGGGTGAACCTGCGCGAGAACGACTTCGTCGAGCACCTCTTCATCAGCTCGACTCACGACTACGTGTTGTTCTTCTCCTCGGCGGGCAAGGTCTACCGCCTCAAGGTGCACGAACTGCCTGTGGGGTCGAGGCACGCGCGAGGGACCGCCATCGTGAACCTGCTGCCGTTCGCCGCCGACGAGCGCATCGCAGCCGTCATCAACACGCGTGAGTTCGGCGCCGAGGACTACCTGCTCTTCGCGACGAGGAAGGGTATGTGCAAGAAGACGGCGATGAGTGCCTACGACCGCTCCAGGCGCGACGGGATCATCGCCATCAACCTGCGAAGCGACGATGAGCTCATCTCCGTTCGCCGCGTCAGGTCGGGCGAGCGGGTCATGATGGTGTCGGCCCACGGCAAGGCGATCGTGTGGGACGAGGCCGACGCGCGGCCGATGGGTCGCGGTACCATGGGCGTGAAGGGCATGGCGATCAAGGGCGACGATGCCGTGCTCGGCATGGAGATCGCGCCGGCAGACAGCGAGCTCTTCGTTGTGACAGAGCGCGGATACGGCAAGCGCACGCCGGTGGTCGAGTATCCGGTGCAGAGGCGCGGCGGCATGGGAGTGAAGACCATCCAGGTGACACCCAAGAAAGGGCCGCTTGCTGGCATGAAGATCGTCCGGCCCGACCACGAGCTCATGCTGATATCCGATGAGGGCGTGGTGATCAGGGTCCGGGCGCAGGACATCTCGAAACTCGGGCGCTCGACGCAGGGCGTCAAGGTGATGAACGTCTCCGAGACCGACCGCGTACGCGCGATCGCACGTGTCTCCGCAGGCGGCAAGAAGCGTCCGGCCCCACCACGCGTGGCCGAGGGCCAGGGAGTGCTCGGCGCGGAAGAGGCACCGGGAACGGCGAGCGCCTCTGAGGATGCGTGCCCCGTCCCGGCGTCCGAGGTGGAGCGCGAAGCCGAGGCGGAGGCCCTTGTGAGCGAGGAGTTCGAAGAGCTCGAGGCCGAGGAGTGACGAGCGGAGCCGACGAGCGGGTCTCAGCGGTCGATGCCGTCCTGTTCGACCTCGACGGCACGCTCATCGACACCATCGAGCTCATCTTGACGTCGTTCCGGCACGCCACGGGCGCCGTCCTCGGCGAACCGTTGCCTGACAGGCTGCTGCTCGAGAACATCGGCGTGCCGCTCTCGCGTCAGATGCGCCAGTTCGCGCCCGATCACGCCGAGGAGCTCGTGCGCGTCTACCGCGAGCACAATGCCGCCCATCACGACGAGATAGCGCGCGAGTATCCGGGTGTCCACGAGGCGCTCGACGCCATCGCAGCGACCGGCCGACCGATGGGCGTGGTGACCTCGAAGGGCTCGCCGATGGCGCACCACGGCCTTGCGGTGTTCGGGCTGAGCCACTACTTCCCGGTCGTCGTCACCGCCGACGACGTCGAGGTACACAAGCCGGACCCGTTCCCGCTCTGTCACGCGGCGACACGACTCGGCGTGCCGATCGAGCGTTGTGCGTACGTAGGCGACAGCCCGTACGACATGGCTGCCGCGCTAGCTGGCGGGGCGCTTGCTATCGCAGCGCTCTGGGGGGCGTTCTCGGCCGAGGAGCTCCTCGCGCCCGGCCCCCACCACGCGCTCGCGTCCATCTCCGAGCTGCCGGAGCTGCTCGGCCGCGTGTAGGTGCTTCCGGCGTCGGACAACTATACCCGCGCACGTGCCGATACCCGCGTTTCGGCGTAGGGTGAAGGACGGGCGACGCACGCCTGTGATCGGCAGTGTACGCGAACAAGGAGGACGACCAGTGTCGCCAAAGACCAAGATGGTAGCCGCCGTGACGAGCTTGGTGATCGTCGGGGGGATCGCTGCCGCGGTCGCGTACAGCGCGACCAGACCGGCCGCGACCGTCGATGCAGCGACAGCGATGGTCGACGACATCGCGGTGACGGTGACTGCCGCGGGAAGCGTGGAGTCTGACGCGCGCGGCGATGTGTTCCCGCCGGCAGCCGGCGTGCTCGCCGAGGTCCGGGTCGTCGACGGGCAGCAGGTCGTGGCGGGTGACGTCATCGCCGTCCTCGACCCCGAGCCACTCGATCTAGCGGTCGCCCAGGCCGAAGCGGGCCTCGCCCAGGCCGAAGCGGGCCTGCAGGCGGTCGACGATCAGTCGCCGGGGAGTGCGGAGCTCGAGGCGGCCCGCAGCGCTACCGACGCCGCGTGGCAGGCATACCGCTCTGCGCAGATCGCGGCCGCGTCAGTGAGCGACCAGGCGCCGGGCGATGTCGAGAAGCAGGCGGCGGCCGCTGCGACCCGCGCCGCACGGACCGCCTACGATCAGGCCTCCGATGCATACGACACATTGAAGGCCGTCTACGACCTCAGCCCGACGCCCTCGGCCGATGCGAGCCTCACCGCTGCCGCCGTGGCACGCGACCAGGCATACGCGGTGTACCTCGGCGCGCAGGCGACCGAGCGCTCGTTGGCCTCCGTCGACCTGTCGGCTCAACAGGCATCCGCCGACGCAGGCGTGGCGCAGGCTTACGCCGCGTACCTGAGCGCGAAGGCGCAGCAGGAGAAGCTCGAGGGCGTGGACGTGTCACCGCAGCGCTCGGCGGCACGCGCGGCACTCGAACAGGCGCGTGAAGCGCTCGCGCTCGCCGAGTCGAACCGCGCCAAGGCCGAGATGCGAGCGCCCGTCGACGGCACCGTGCTCTTCAACCCGCTTGGGACCCCCTCGGCCGACGGCTCGGTCCCCAAGGCCGCTCCCGGCGCTGCCGTCGCCCCGCAGACGGCACCATTCACGGTGGTCCGCTTCGAGACGATGCGGTTCACCGCCGAGGTCGACGAGGTCGATGTGGCGCTCGTCGAGACCGGTATGTCCGCCAGGGTGCGTCTCGACGCGCTACCGGACCGCTCGTTCGAGACGACGGTCTCTGAGATCCGTCCGGCTGCCACCCTCACGCCGACCGGGGGAACGGTGTTCCCCGTATACCTGCGCGTGGAAGCCGATGGCGCCACGGTACTTCTCGGCATGAAGGGCGATGCGGAGATCGAGGTGAGCCGCGTGTCTTCCGTCGTGACCTTGCCGATCGAGGCGCTCTTCGACGACGCGACCGGGTCGTACGTGTTCGTCATCGAGGAGGACGACCGCCTCGTGCGGACGCCGGTTCAGCTGGGCGCGCTTACCGAGTCGGTCATCGAGATCACCTCAGGCGTGCGCGCAGGCGAGAGGGTCGCCCTCGCCGGTCCCGAGGAGTTGGCCGATGGCATGCTCGTCAGCGTCAGGTAGCCCTCGCGCATGGGCGGCACACCGGGTGAGGGCGCGAGAGTGGATGCGAGGTGCGATGGGGAGCGCACCGTGCTCGAAGCTCGTTCCGTGAGCAAGTGTTATCACCTCGGCGAGGTAGACGTGCATGCGCTGCGAGAGGTCGACCTCTCGATCTGTGAGGGCCAGATGCTATCCATCATGGGCCCGTCCGGCTCGGGCAAGTCGACCCTCATGCACCTCATCGGCCTACTCGACCGACCCACGTCCGGCAGCGTCGTGGTCGAGGGCGAGGAGGTCTCGCGCATGACCCCCAACGAGCTCGCGGCGGTCCGCAACCGGCGCATCGGGTTCGTGTTCCAATCATTCAACCTGCTCAGCCGTACTACCGCGCTTGCCAACGTCGAGCTGCCGCTCGTCTACGCCGGGGTCTCCGGTTCGGAGCGCACGCGCAGGGCGCGGGCAGCGCTCGAGCGGGTGGGGCTCGCCGATCGTCTCGGCCACCTGCCCAACCAGCTCTCCGGCGGGCAGCAACAGCGCGTCGCCATCGCGCGCGCGCTCGTGACCGACCCCTCGATCGTGCTTGCCGACGAACCCACAGGCAACCTCGACTCCTCGTCCGGCGTCGAGGTCATGAACATCTTGCAGGAACTCAACGAGCACGGCATCACCGTGGTGATCGTCACCCACGACGACGACGTCGCTCGCCACTCCGAGCGGATCGTGCACATCCGCGACGGTCGCATCGTCCGAGACGAGGCCGTCACTGCGCGCATCCTTGCCGCAGAGGTGGAGCGACCCGCCACCACAGGCTCGGACGAGCCGGGAGGTGTCGGGCTGTGAACGTAGTCGAGAGTTTCCGCATCGCCCTCCGCGCGCTCGGCGCCAACAAGGTGCGCAGCGCGCTCACCATGCTCGGGGTCATCATCGGCGTAGCGGCGGTCATCCTGCTCGTGGCGATCGGCAGCGGCGTGCAAGACGAGATCACCGGCTCGATCGAGGGCCTCGGCTCCAACCTCGTCTTCGTGTTCGCGGGCAACTTCGAGGACGGAGGAGGCCCGGGCGGGGGCATCACGATACGGCGCCAGTTCACCCTCGAGGACGCGGATCTCGTGCAGCGGCGGCTCGATGACCGTCACGCGGTCGTCCCCATCGTGCAGGGACCGGCTACGCTCAGGGTAGGGAACCGCACGATGCGCACGACGATAGCGGCGGGAAACGAGTTCTCCGATACCGTCTTCACCTCCGAGTACGAGAGTGGCCGAGGGTACCGCCGCAGTGAGGTCGTGGCGGCGTCCCGTGTCGTCGTCATCGGGTCGAGCGTGCGCGACCGTCTCTTCCCGAACCAAGACCCGCTCGGACGGACCCTCAACGTCAGCGGCCAGCGGTTCACGGTCATCGGGCACGTCGTCGCGCAGGGAGGGTCGCTCACCGGCGACCAGGACAACCAGATCTACATGCCGGTCACCACAGCGCAGCGGCTGCTTGGCTCGACCGACATATCATCGATAGTCGTGAAGGCGGACACCGCTGACGAGGTGGACGCGGTCAAGCACCAGGTCGAGTCGATCCTGCGGCCGGGGTTCGGCGACGAGTTCACCGTGCTCACCCAGGACCAAACGCTCGGCCTGTTCCAGGCCATCCTCGGAACGCTCACGTTCATGCTTGCCGGAATCGCCGGGATCTCGCTGCTCGTGGGGGGCATCGGCATCATGAACATCATGCTCGTGAGCGTGAGTGAGCGGACGCGCGAGATCGGCATCCGAAAGGCCGTGGGCGCACGCACGCACGACATCATGAGCCAGTTCGTGATCGAGGCGGTCTCGCTCTCGGTGGTGGGCGGTGTCGTTGGCATCGCGCTTGGCGCAGCGGGTGCGGCGGTGCTGCAGCAGTGGGTGCCGACCGAGGTCACGGTGTGGGCGGTGGGCCTCGCGTTCACGTTCTCGGCAGCGGTGGGGATCTTCTTCGGCGTGTATCCGGCGTACAAGGCCTCCCGTCTCGACCCGATCGAGGCATTGCGCTACGAGTGACGTCGCGAACGGGCCCGGGGCGCGTCACGGGCCGGGGCGTCCCGGTCCGCAGGCGGGCGCCGATGCGCTACCTCACGACTGGAAGTCGCTCGGATCGACGTGGTCGAGGAACGACCGGAACTGCTCGACCTCGTCCTCTTCGTCCTCGGCCACCACCTCGATGACGGCGGCCTCCTCGAGGACCTGCTCCGAGAGGTAGATGGGTGAGCCGGTGCGCACGGCAAGGGCTATCGAGTCGCTCGGCCGGGCGTCGACCTCGTGCTCGGAGCCGCTCGCATCGGCCAAGATGAGGTTCGCGTAGAACGTCCCGCCCTCGATGCGCGTGATCTCGACGCGCGAGAGCGTGGTGTCCAGCCGGGCGATCACGCGCGTGAACAGGTCGTGCGTCATCGGGCGGGGAGGCGAGATGTCCTGTAGCGCGAGCAGGATGGCGGTGGCCTCGGCCTGGCCGATCCAGATTGGCACGAGGCGTCCCTCGGCGACCGACTCGTCGACGGGCCGCAAGATGATCACCGGCTGGTTCGACACCGAGTCCACGCTGAGGCTCGCTATGCGCACGTGCACCACTCGTTCCGCCTCCTTCACTGGGCTTCTCTACACTACCTTCCACTATCATACGATAGGGAATCGACCGTCCATCGCGTGAGGGGGGGCGTCATGGCTGACACCAGGGCGCGTTCGATAGTGGTCCGTTCGACGACGCGGGAGATGCTCGTCGACATCACGCGCGAGGTGGAGGATGCGATCGCTGGTCTGGGAGTGTCCGAGGGACTCGCGCACGTTTGGTGCCCGCACACCACCGCCGGTATCACGGTGAACGAGGCCGCCGACCCGGACGTGGCCGCGGACATCGTGCGTGCGCTTCGTGGTGTCGTGCCGCCCGATGGCGACTACCGTCACGAGGAGGGTAACGCCGATGCCCACGTCAAGGCGTCGCTCGTCGGGGGCTTCGCGCTCGTGCCGGTGAGCGACGGCCGACTCGCGCTCGGCACGTGGCAGGGCGTGTTTCTCTGCGAGTTCGACGGTCCGAGGGAGCGGCGGGTGGAAGTCAGGCTCCTCGGCAGGTGAGCACGCGCCTGACCAGCGGTTGTGCGGTGCCCGCGCGCTTGACCGTCGCTCGGATGTCGGCTATGGTACGGGGGCGTTTCGCCCGCTCCAGGGCGAGGGCCCGTAGCTCAGTTGGTTAGAGCGCACGGCTGATAACCGTGAGGTCAGTGGTTCGAATCCACTCGGGCCCACCAACACCGCTACAGACGCCTCTCCGATCCTCGGCGACGGAGGGGCGTTTGTGTGTCCGCAGACGTCGTGGTGTCGCAGCGGCTAGCACGAAGCGCTACCTGAGCGCGACCTGCATGACATCGATGGAGTCGTAGCGAAAACCGGCGCGACAGAACGCGAGGTAGAAGCGCCACATCCGTACGAACCGCTCGTCAAAGCCGAGTACACGGACGTCGTCGGCCACCGAGTCGAACCGTCCGAGCCACGCCTGTAGCGTGTCGGCGTACGAGTGGCCGAAGAAGTGCGGCTCGCCGACCTCGAGCCCGGCGTCGTGTGCAGCGAGTGCGAACCGCTCGGGACTCGGCAGCATGCCGCCGGGAAAGATGTAGCGCTGGATGAAGTCGGGGTTGTCGCGGTAGTTCTCGAACCGCTCCTCGGGGATCGTGATCGTCTGCATAGCCGCCGCCCCGGTCTTCGTCAGCAGCTCGCGGACGCGGCGGAAGAACACCGGCCAGTACCGCTCGCCTACGGCCTCGAACATCTCGATCGACACGATGCGGTCGTAGGTGCCAGGGACGTCGCGGTAGTCCTTCAGTACGATGTCGATCCTGTCTTCGAGGCCTTCGGCGACCACGCGGGCCCGCGCCCGGTCGTACTGCTCGCGCGAGAGGGTGACGCCGGTCACCCGGCACCCGGCGGTCCGGGCTGCGTGTACGGCGAATCCGCCCCACCCGCAGCCTATCTCGAGCAAGTGCGAGCGGGTGTCGGGGTCGGTGATCTCGAGCATGCGGTCGTACTTGCGGCGCTGCGCCTCGGCCAGATTGGCGCAGTCGTCCTCGAAGCAGGCCGCCGAGTACGTCATGCCGGGATCGAGCCACAGCTCGTAGAAATCGTTGCCGAGGTCGTAGTGGGCGGCGATGTTGCGTTTCGAGCCGCGACGGGTGTTGGCGGCGAGCGCGTGTGCGAGTCGGTGCACGACCGAAGGACGTCCGTCGGCACCCTCCATCCCGCCCGCTTTCATGCCGGCGGCGCCGAGGTCCAGCACGGCGGTCAGGTCGGGCGTGTCCCACCGTCCGTCCATGTAGGACTCCGCGAGGCCCATCGAGCCTGCACGGGCGATGTGCTTGGCGGCGGCGCTGTCGTGCAGGTGCACCTCGGCGTGAGGACCGGTCTCTCGGCCGATGTAGCTCGTCGTCCCGCCACCAGGCCACGTGATGTCGAGCGTGCCGGCAGGTAGGCGCTGCTGAAGTATGAGGTGCACCAGGCGCTCGTAGACGGTCCGGGGGCCGGCACCGTGCGGGCTGGCTGAGCCTACCATGACGTCTCCTCCTCGGGTGGCGGCGTGCGGGGAACGTATGCGATGCGTTTGAAGAAGAACAGGCGGATCGCCTGGTAGTGGATGAGCAGCCACGCGCGAAGCGATATCGGGCCGTAGCGTGCGACTGCCTTGAGGAGTTCGCGGTCTGTGAGTGGGCGGCGTGCGAGCGAGATCGCCGCGACGAGCAGCAGCGGCCCGCTCACGTAGTCGAAGAGCGACACGGATACGCGTTCGCCGGGCTCGGAGAAGCGGAACTCGTAGCGGGCGTCCATCTCGATGAAGGGCGAGACGTGGAACACCTTGCGGGCCTCGGGAACGGTGTGCCAGTCGAATACCCCTCCCGAGGCGTGCAGCAGGTAGTTGTGGTGGTCGCCGAAGGTGTTGTTCACCTCGGCCAGCACACCGCGCGGCGTGCCGTCGGCGTGGAAGCAGTACCAGAAGGCGACCGGGAAGAACTTGAAGCCGAGCACCCGCGGGAAGGTGAGGAGCCGCACCGCTCCGCCTTCGAGGTCGATGCCGGCGCGGGCGAGCACGCCGTCGATCCACGGACGGAGCGGCGAGCCGTCGCGCGGGCCATGGTCTTCGAACCGAAGCGAGAAGATGTTCGGGCGGTTCAAGGAGAACAGACGGAGTGAGGCGTCGAGCGCATCGAGCTCGTCGAGGTCGGCGTAGATGAAGTAGATGCCGTAGCGGAACCGGTTGGTGCGCGGCCGCTTGCGCTCGTGGACGACGGTGCCTACGTACAGTCCGCTGTCGAAGGCCTGGCTCACGACGCGGCCCCCTGGACCCGCGTGCGAGTCTCGTCGAGTTCGTCGCCCCACGGCAGGTGCGCGCCCATCGCCTCGGCCACGCGTACCGCGGAGAGCAGTCCATCTTCGTGGAAGCCGTAGCGCTGCCACGCACCGGTGAACCACACACCGCCGTTCCCCTGTATCTCGCCGAGACGCGCCTGCGCGGCTATCGCATCACGACCGAACAGCGGGTGCACGTAGCGCATCCGGCCGAGCACGCTGTCGGCGTCTGGTTCGCGCTGGGCGTTCAGCGTCACGAGCAGAGGAAAGTCGGTGCCGAGCGGCTGGAGGCGGTTGAGGTAGTAGGTGAGCGCGAGGGTCGCCGTGCTCGTGTCTGCTGCGTCGCTGTAGTAGTTCCACGAGGCGTGGACGCGCGCGTTGTCCGGCAGGAACGAGGTGTCGGTGTGGAGGATGACGTCGTTGTCGTTGGCCCCGAACGTCCCGAGGATGGAGCACTCCGTGTCGGTAGGCTCGCCGAGGAGCGAGAGTGCCTGCGGCGCGTGCGTGGCGATGACCGCGGCGTCGTAGCGTGCGGAGCCGTCCGGCCACACGACCTCGACGCCGCCGCCCACCCGGTCGACGCGCTCCACAGGGCTCGCGAGGTGGATCGCGCCGGACACGCGGGCGGCCGCGGCGTCGACGTACGTACGTGCGCCCCCCACGAGGCTGCGCCACTGGGGTTTGTCGGCGATGTGGAGCAGGCCATGGTTGTCGGCGAAGCGCAGGAAGCTCTTCGCCGGGAAGTCGCGCATCTTGCCGGCGGGTGTCGACCAGATCGCCGAGCCCATCGGCACGAGGTACCAGTCGGTGAAGCCGTGACCGAACCGCTCGCGGTCGAGCAGTTCGCCCAGGGTGAGCGCGTCGACGCTCTCATCGGCAAGGAGGCGCTCGGCCCTCCGGGAGAAGCGGACGATGTCGACGAGCATCCCCAGGAACAGCGGGTTCGCGAGGTTCGTGCGCTGGGCGAAGATCGTGTCGACGCTCGACCCGCTCCACTCGATGCCCTCATCGGGACACTGGACCGAGAAGGACATGTCGCTGGCGGCGTACGTCACGCCGAGCCGCTCGAAGAAGCGGATGAGGTTCGGGTACGTGCGTTCGTTGTACACCATGAAGCCGGTGTCCGCGGCGACGGTCTTGCCGCCGACGCGCACGTCGTGTGTGTGCGCGTGTCCGCCGAGCCGGTCCTCGGCTTCGAAGATGTCGACCTCGTGTGTCGAAGAGAGCAGCCAGGCGGCCCCAAGCCCCGAGATTCCCGATCCGATCACGGCCACTTTCACGCGCACCCCGTTCCCCGGCGCTGCCTGCGCCGTTCACCCTACGTCAACGTTGCCGGGATATGAGTTTTCCTATCGGGTATATTCGTTCCCAGAAACCAAAGGTTCCACCGGGCGGAGTGCCCGGACATCGGGGGAGGTCAGGCGTGTCGCTCATCGTAGTGACCGGGGTCTCGTCGGGTATCGGCCGGGCCACGGCCGAACTGTTCGCACGCGAAGGCTGGACGGTGGTGGGAACAGTCCGCGACCCGCAACGCATCGAAGGCCATCAGTGGGGCGGCGACGTGCGGATCGAACAGGCGGACTTCGCCGAGCCCGGCTCCGGCGAGCGCCTTGCCGTCCGCGTCCTCGAGCGCCACGGCGTGCCCGATGTGCTCGTCAACAATGCCGCCACCCTGCTGTTCGGACCTATCGAGGATGCGACGCAAGCCGAGGTAGAGGAGGTCTTCCGCGTCAACGTGTTCGAGCCCGTCGCCCTTGCGATGGGGCTCGTGCCCGCGTGGCGCGAGCGTAGTAGCGGCCTCATCGTGAACGTGACCTCTCTCGGTGGGCGCATGGCCTTTCCGTTCTTCGCCGCCTATAACGCCTCGAAGCACGCACTCGAGGGCTTCTCGGAGGGGATGTGGCACGAACTCAAGGCGTTCGGTATCCGCGTCAAGGCTGTGGAGCCCGGCTTCGTCGAGACGCCCATCTACGACAAGGCGATGCGGGGAGAGAGCGTGCTCGAACAGGTGAGCGCTTCGTATCGCAAGCCGGTGGAGGCGATGATCGCCTTCGAGGCGAACATCGGGAAGCGCACCTCTCCCGGGGACGCCGCGCGCGAGATCCGCGACGCGGTGCTCGACGAGAGCGATCGCCTGCGCTATCCGATCTCGGCGTACGCGCGTCCGCTCATCGCAGCGCGCAGGTGGTTCGGAGAGATGAGGGTGATGCGCTTCTTCCACGACAGGTGGATGGGCCGATGAGAGCCAGTGGCCGCACGCGCGCTGCGCTCCCATAGCGTCACCCGCCGAGGAGCACGACCCGGACGTCGTGTTCGCCGACAGCCCCGTCGAGCGCTATGAGCCCGTCCGTGACGGGTTCGCCGTCGAGCTCGACGCGTGCGACGCCACGGTTGATGCCGCGCGGGTTCTCCACCGTCACCCGGAACGTCGCTTCTCCGTAGCGGTATGTGAGTTCGAAGCCGGGCCACTGCTTCGAGATGCATGGGTCGACCGTGAAGTGGCGCTTCCCGTCGACCGCGACGAGCTTCAGGCCGAGGAGGTACTCGACGGCGACGCGATAGAACCACGATGCCGAGCCGGTGTACCATGTCCAGCCGCCGCGACCGACGTGTGGTTCGACAGCGTAGACGTCGGCGGCGACCACGTACGGTTCGACCCGGTAGGTATCTGCATCCTCGGTGGTGCGCGCATGGTTGACCGGGTTGATGAGGTCGATGAGGGAGAGTGCCTCGTCTCCGTCGCCGCGCAAGAGGTGGGCGAGGACGACCCAGAGCGCCGCGTGCGTATACTGGCCACCGTTCTCGCGCACGCCGGGGACGTAGCCTTTGATGTAGCCGGGATCGTGTTCCATGCGGTCGAACGGAGGCGTGAGCAGCGCGATGAGCTCATCCTCCCGTCGCACCAGCTTGTCCTCGACCGCGTCGAGAGCGCGCGCAGCCCGGATCGCGTCGCCCTCGCCGGAGATGACCGCCCACGCCTGAGCGATCGCGTCGATACGGCACTCCTCGGCATCCTTCGTGCCGAGCGGCGTGCCGTCGTCGAAGTACGCGCGCCGGTACCAGCCCCCGTCCCAGCCGGCCTCCTCGGCAGCGTCGACGAGCGCGCGCGCGTGGGCGCGGTAGCGCTCGGCCCGCTCGGACTCCCCGCGCAGCTCGCACAGGGGCGCGAACCCGCGGAGCACGACGTCGAGGAACCACGCCATCCACACGCTCTCGCCTCGGCCTTCGTGTCCCACGCGGTTCATGCCGTCGTTCCAGTCCCCCCCGCCGATGAGCGGGAGTCCGTGCTCGCCTACGGCGAACGATGTCTCGAGTGCCGCGACACAGTGCTCATACACGGTGACCGCCTCTTCGGTGACGGTGGGCACCACGTAGGCGTCTTCGGCACCCTCGTCGACCGCGGGTGCGTCGATGAACGGCGTGCGGACGTCGAGCACGTCCGTATCGCCGGTGGTCCGCACGTACTCGGCGCACACGAACGCCATCCAGTGGCGGTCGTCGGTGATGTGGGTGCGCACCCCTCGGCCGGAGACCGGCTGCCACCAGTGCAAGACGTCGCCTTCGGGGAACTGGTGACGCGAGGCCTCGACGATCTGAGCGCGCACGAGATCGGGGCGCGAGTAGATGAGGCAGAGGGTGTCTTGGAGCTGGTCGCGGAAGCCGAACGCGCCGGAGGATTGATACGTCGCGGTGCGCCCCCACAGCCGGCACGCGAGCGCCTGGTAGAGCAGGCGGCCGTTGACGAGTGCGTCGAGCTCGGGATCGGGGGTGCGGACGTCCACCGTCGCGAGTAGCCGGTCCCACCCGGAGCGGGCGGCGTCGAGGGCGGCCTCGGCCGAGCCGGGGATGCGGTAGCGCGCGACGATCTCGCGCGTGGCATCGATCGTGTCAGTCTGGCCGAGGAGGAAGACGATCTCCTCGCTCGCGCCCGCCTCCAGGTCGACGCGCACCATCATCGCGCCGCAGTTGTCGTGGAACCTGCCTGAGCGGCCGTGCAGGTGCTCGCGGCGCAGCGCTGCGGGCCGCGAAGGGTGACCGTTGCGGCCGACGAACTCGGTCCGGCTCGCGGTCCACGAGAAGAGCGGGCGGTCGGAGGCGAGGAACGCCGCGCGGCCGGGGAAGTCGGGGTTGTAGTGGTTGTGCGCGGTGAGTATCTCGTGTTCGGCGTCGTACCAGGTGACCACGAGGTGTTGGGCCTTGCTGCGCGACGAGCCGAGGACCCACTCCACGAACTGGGTGACGGAGAGCGCCCGTCTCCGGTCGGTGAGGTTCGTGAGACGGAGGCGCACGACACGGACCGGGTCGTCTTCGGGCACGAACCAGTCGAGTTCGTGGGCTACGCCGTGGGTGGTGTGCTCGAAGCGCGAGTAGCCGAATCCGTGGCGGATCACGTGCGGTTCGTCGGAGCGGCACGGAAGCGGTGTGGGACTCCAGACCTCGCCCGTCTCCTCGTCTCTCACGTAGATGACCTCGCCCGACCCGTCGGAGACCGGGTCGTTGTTCCACGTCGTGATGCGGTTCTCGTGGCTGTTCTCCGCCCACGTGCACCCGATGCCGGCTTCTGACACCATGCAGCCGAAGTGCGGGGACGCCATCACGTTGATCCACGGTGCAGGGGTGGCCGAGGGGCCCTCGAGCACGATCACGTACTCGCCGGTGTCCGGGTCGAACCCACCGTACCCGTTGTCGTGCACGAGGGCGGGTCGCTCGAACGCGGGAGCGGGGTAGGACCCCGGCTCGCGCACCACCGGGAGCGCCGGGGGGTCGGTAGGGTGAATGGAGCGCTGGTTGAGCTGTAGCTCGAGCGGGCCCCCATTACCGTCAAGGACGGCACGGGCGACGGTGATGAGGAGGTTGAGCACGTCGGGGTGCATGTGGTCTGCTCGCCTGAGGAACACGCCCCCGGGCTTGTCCACGAGCTGCATCGCGTGCCCGGTGCGCACGAGCAGCTTGAGGCGGTCGTCGAGCTCGTCGCTGTACGCCGACGGCCGCGTGTTGAGTATCACGAGGTCGGCGACGAGGCCCTTGTGACGCCAGTACTGGTGGGCGAGAAGCGCCTGCCGCACCAGCGGCGCGTGCTCCAGCTCATCGACTTGTACCAGCAGGATCGGCATGTCCCCGGAGATGCCGAGCGACCACAGCGCCGATATCGGCAGCCCGTTCTCCACAGGCGTGACCACCTTGAGAGCCGAGTGCGGGTCCGTGAGCAAGAGGCGGGAGGCGAGGCGCTGGAGGGTGACGGCTTCGCCCGAGCCGATGCCGAGATCGCGCAGCTCGATCTGCGACGCCGTCCACGACAGGTCGATCGCCCGCTGGGCCGCTCGCACGTCATGGTACCGTTCTGCGAGCTCGAGAGCGTCGTCGCGCACGGACGCGACACCGGTCACGAATACGAGACGCGCGCTCTCTCCGGCCTCGAGGGTCACCGACTGCCGGATCGCACAGGCCGGGTCGAGGACGGCTCCGACCGTACCGGTGAGCGCTGCTCCCGGGTCGAGCGCGACGGGAGAGTCCACGCCGCGAAGCCGGCCCAGGAAGCGTGCCCGATCGGTCTCGAACGACCAGTCGCACTCCTCGGCCAGGTCACCTCCGAGTACGTGGAAGCCCCAGTAGCGTTCCTCGGCGGAAGAGCGGGGGCGTCGCGAGAAGAGGATGCCGCACGCGTCCGGCACGGCCTCGGTCTCGACGAACAGGTTGGAGAAGGAGCGGTGGGCCTGATCGGCAGCCTGGTCGGTGAGCGCGATCTCGAAGTAGCTCGTGACATCGAGGGTGCGGGAGGAGGTGCCACGGTTCGCCACCGTGAGCCGGCGCACCTCGACGTCGTCCTCGGGGGAGACGGCGACCTCGGTGGCGACCTCGATGTCACCATCGGTACGCTGGAACTCTGCCTTGTCCGCAGAGAACGTCACCCGGTAGTGGTCGGGTTCCACCGGCGTCGGGTTGCGGGTCGCCGACCAGACTTCGCCGCTTTCCGTGTCCCGGACGAAGAAGAAGTGCCCCCACGAGTCGCGGGTGACGTCTTCGCGGTAGCGCGTGACGGCAAGTCCGCCACACGTGCTGTAGCCGCCACCCCCGTTCGTGACCATGACGGAGTAGCGGCCGTTGGACAGGAAGTGGGTCGCGGGTACGGGCGTGTCGGCGGTCGGGTACGAACGGTTCGCCGGAACGGGGAGTTCGCGCACCGAGCGGACTTGCTCGACCTCCTCGACGTGCGGTGTCGCCAGCTCGACGGCCCGGGGTACGCGCTCCTGCAGCAACAGTTCCGCCGAGGTGACCATGGGATCGGCGTGGAACCGTTCCTGCATCCGTTCACCGGTCAGCGTGTTCCCGATAGCGACGAGACTCATCCCCTGATGGTGCGCCATGTACGCGCGCACGATCGCCCGGCGCTTGCCGGCGGGTACCCGCCCGGGGGTGAAGTCGATCGCCTCGTAGAACCCGAACCGCCCGCGAGCGCCTATCGCCTCGAGCTCGGTGAGATTCGCGACCGCGCTGCTCGGGACGATCGGCAGTGCGAGGATGCAGGCGTACGGTGCGACGACGATGTCCTCGGAAAGACCGCGCTTGAGTCCGAGCCCCGGAACCCCGAACGCCTGGTACTGGTAGGTGAGGTCTGCGTCCTTGACGTTGAAGGCGCTCTCGGAGACCCCCCACGGGACCCCGAGCTCGCGTCCGTAGGAGATCTGCCGGGCGACGATGGCGGCGTACGTCTCGTCCAGTAGCGTCATCGGCCACGAGCGCATGACGAGTAGCGGCATGAGGTATTCGAACATCGAGGCGCTCCACGACAGCAGCGCCCGATTCCCGTTCACGGCGGTGATCTGCCGGCCGAGGCGGAACCAGTGCTCCTGAGGCACATCACCTTTTGCGATGGCAAGGAAGCTCGCGAGGCGGCACTCAGAAGCGAGCATGTCGTAGTAGGAGCCGTCGAGGTGCCCCTCGGCAGTGTTGTATCCGATCGAGAAGAGAAGGCGCTGTTCGTCGAAGAGCATGGTGAAGTCGGTGTGCTCCCACATCTCGCGGGCGATGCTTGCATCGAGGCGGAGTCGGGCGAGGAGTTCGACGCATGCCGGACGTGCCGCGACGATCCCGTCGGAGACCGCACGCGCCCACTCCGAGACGGCCGCCTGCTCGGCGGGGGTGGTGTCCGGTGGGTCGGAGGCGAGGGCGTCGAGTCCCTCTAGGGTCTCTGCAAGCCCCTCCGCGAGTCCGACGAGGCTCGGGATGTGTTCGATGATGGGCGCGAGAGATGCGGTATGCCCGTGCGAGGGCAAAGCCCGTGGCGGATCGACGACGAGGTGCGCCCACGGGGCCAGCCGCTCGAGGGTCTCGGACAGGTCGTGCACGTGGATCGCTAAGCGCTCGGTGAGGCGGCGTAGGCACTCGGCCGGGTCCGAAAGCCCCTCGACGCACGGTGCCTCGGGGTCGTCACCGGCCGCACCGTCGAGGGTGTGGAGGCTCGCGACCATGGACTGGGCCCGTGCCGCCATCCTGGTCCATCGGTCCACCACGGCGCGCCACCCGCCGAGGTTGTGCGGAGGCTCCTCGAGCAGCGCATCCCGGCGCAGCTCTTCGACGATATCGTACAGCTCGCTCGCGGTGTCGTCGGGGCCTATCCGGCCGCGTAAGGAGTGGATCTCGTCGCGCACCATGCGCGCGGTGTCGGCGAGGCCGCTGGTGACCTGCGGCCCGATCATCGATGCCTCCGAAGCCTCGAGGAGGCCTATCCGGAGCACGAGGAGGTTTCCGGCGAGGTTGCCGCTGTCGACCGTCGAGATGTAGTGGGGCGGGAGAGGCTCGAGCGTGCGGGTGTCGTACCAGTTGTAGAAGTGGCCGCGGAACCGCTTGAGGCCCGCCATGGTGTTGAGGGTGTCGCTCGTGCGCTCGACGAGTCTCGTCAGCGGGATGTAGCCGAGGTCGTACGCGGTAAGACCGGCCATCAGCTGGAGCCCTATGTTCGTCGGGGAGGTCCGGTACGCCACTTCGCCCTTGGGGTCTTCCTGGTAGTTGTCGGGCGCAAGGTAGTTGCCTTCCGGACCGACGAACGTCTCGAAGAAGAACCACGTCGAGCGCGCGGTGCGCCGCAACTGTTCTCGCGCGCTCCTGTCGATCTCGAGTACCCGCTCGGGTCGAGGACGCGACACGCGCCACGCGACGAACGGGCCCGCCAGGAACGCAAGAGAGATCGGGATGGCGATAGACAGCCGCTCGGGCGTAGTCACCGACCCTGGCACGAGGAGTGCCACGCCGAGGAGAGCAGAGGGACCGAGCCGTCGGACGAAGCCCCGGAGGTCGTCTCCGAGGCGACGCTCGACATCGGCGGCGGTCTCCCACTCGAGCAGGCCTGTGCGGCTCACCCACATGCGCCAGAGTGCCCGCACGGAGGCGTCGAGCATCTGGACCGTCTGATGCGGAAGGAGTAACAGCGCGAGCAGCGACCGGGCGGCATCTCGTCCGAACTCCTGCCACACCCTGCGTGCGTTGCGGCGGAACGGGACGTTGGTAGAGCGGGTGAGCAGTCCGTCGACCGCCGAGAAGTACACGGGGAACAATACGATGAGTGTCGTGGCGAGCGGCCACGCCCACGCCTGACCGGGCAGGGCGGCCCAGCCTACGGTCATCAGAAGCAGTAGCGAGGATGGCACGAGGCTTCGCCGCAGGTTGTCGAGTATCTTCCACCGATGCAGGCGGGACAGGGGGTTGGGTTCGCGACCCCGCTCAGTGGGGACGCTCGGCAGGAGCCACGGGATGGTCTGCCAGTCTCCCCGTACCCAACGGTGCAGCCGGGCGGCGTGTGCCCGATAGGTAGCCGGGTAGTCGTCGAGGACCTCGATGTCCGAGGCGAGCCCGACCCGCAGGTAGCATCCTTCCACGAGGTCGTGGGAGAGCATCGTGTTCTCCGGGATCCGACCGTCGAGGACGGCATTGAACACGTTGACCTCATAGATGCCCTTGCCGGTGAAGCTGCCTTCGCCGAACACGTCCTGGTACGTGTCGGACACGGCGCCGGAGTACGGGTCGAGCCCGGTCGGGCCCGAGTGGAGCCACGCGAACAGCGAGCGCGCCGACGCGGGCAGCGACATGCTTACCCTCGGCTGGATGAGACCGTAACCGCTCGTCACGCGCGGGTCGTTGGGCTCGTAGCGCGCACGGTTCATGGGGTGGGCGATCGTGGAGATGAGCTTGCGGGCCGTGTCGCGCGGAAGCTGGGTGTCCGCGTCGATCGTGAGCACGAACGTGACTCCTGACAGGAACGATTCGTCTCCCGCACGGTGGGTGAAGCTCGCCTCCCGAGAGCCTCGCAACACGCGGTTCAACTCGACGAGGGAGCCGCGCTTGCGTTCCCAGCCCATCCACGTCTGCTCGACTTCGTTGTACGTGCGACCGCGAAGGAAGAGGAAGAACGGGCGACGTCCGTGCTCGGTCTGGTAGCGCGCGTTGAGCTTCGCGATCCCGCGTTCGGCTACCTCTATGATCTCGTCGTCACCGTCGCGATGCGGGGTATCTGCGGCTCTCAGGTCGCCGAGGAGACCGAAACCTATGTTGTCATCACGGTTCGCGAGGTAGGCGACCTCGAGGTTGTCGATGACGTTGCGGACCGCCCCTACCGAAGACAAGAGCGCCGGGATGACGACGAGTGTGCGGTGCGCTTCGGCGATCGGCTCTCGGAAATCGAGGCGCGGCAGGATCCGTGGTGGGAACAGCCGTGCGCTCAGGCGGTTCACGAGCGTCAGGGCCACTTCGCTCAGCGGGGTCACGGCTAGGACCGACAGCGCTACGATCGCGATAAGACTCGCTCCGGCCGACCAGGCGTAGGCGCCGAACACCGAGACGAACAGAGCCGTCGTGATGGCGAGGGCGCCCCAGTAGTAGAGCCCCCTGAAACGCAGCGGACCACGGTGGAGCCGTTCTCTGGCACGCGGCGAGTACGAGATGTGATGCTCGAGTTCGAGGCGCCCTTCGCCGAGCAGGTAGTGACCGATGTGCCCGGACACTTCGCCGACGCGCCCCGATGCCAGCTCGACGATCGCCTTAGCGACCTGTACCTCGTCGAGCGGGGAGCGCTTGGCGAGCATCTCGAGCGCCTGACGGTACCGGTCACGACTCTCGAAGTCCATGCGGTGGTAGACGCCCGCCGGGTCCTCGCGCAATACCTGATCGACGACGCTGGTGTTCTCGAAGAAGCGCTTCCAGTCGAGCGCTTCGAGGAAGCGCAGTGACGTGATCGTGTTCGCGATCGAGACCTGGTCGGTGGCCTGTTCCTGCTGGAGCCGATGGTTGAGCGTGTCCACGTCCAGGCCGGTGCGCCCGAGTGCTCGTCCCACGAACTCGTTGACGGATGCGGATCCGGTCTCACGGCCCTGGAGCCGCTGAGACAGGCGCGCGACGAACGCGAAGGACTCTCCGCCGGTCGTGGTCTCGAGTTCGTCAAGCAGGTCCCCCAGTCGGCGCGGGTCCTCTTGCGCTGTCACCAAGAGACGCTCGGCGGCCCCATCGGCAGCGAGCGTCGCCCGGTACACCTCGACGACCCTGGCCGAAAGGCGGCGCAGGTTCTCGGCCAGGGCGATCCTGAGCACGGTCGGCACGGCCCACACCTCGCCGATGGTCAGCGGAGACTCCTCTTGGTACCCGGTGAGGAATCGGCCGATGAAGTGCTCGTCGAGGAGCGCGTCGGTATAGGTCACGACTGCAAGGGCTATCTCGAAGACTCTTGGTAGACCGCTGTTCGGTCCTTCGGTGAGCCGAGGGAGTTCCGCACCGTAGTGCGCGGGCAGGTCGGCTCGAACCGCGCGGATCTGTGCCTGGACGAGGTAGTGGTTGTCGAGTAGCCATTCGGTGGCCGCTGGCACGGGGAGGCCCTCGCGCATGGCGATGGTGAGGGTGCGGTTGTCGGCTTCGAGGTCGGACGCGATCGACTCGAGAAGCGACAGCAGGGGCGTACCCTCGGAAGGAGGGGCCACCTCCCAGCGCTGGGAGGTGGCGAGCTCGCGGGCCCTGCGGGAAGCGCGGGCAGGGCTCAACAGTTCGCGCCTGAGAGGCTCTTCGACGCCGTCTCTCGCGGCTGGCACGTGAGTGCGCTCGTTTGACACCGGCGTGCTCCCTCCTCGGCGGGTCCCATGAGTCAGTGTATTCCACAGACGGGGTTTGGTCGCATGCTTGCTACCAAGCGACTGACACGGCACAGTACGACGTGTACCCGGCGCAACGAATGTTGCGGTCGTAATACCCGGTGGGGTATAATCTGCCGGTAACGTCACATACGAGGAGGTACGATGGGTCACAAGCAGCTGGTCGTCTGGGCGATCGCAGCGGTCGTCGTCATAGGCGTCGGCGTGTTGCTGTTCAGTCCCGCAGGCGGCGGCGCGCAGGACGTATCGCCCGAGCGTTCCGCCGAGCTCGTGGCCGAAGGCGTGCGCGTCATCGATGTGAGGACGCCGGGCGAGTACGAGATGAGTCACATCGAGCGGGCCGAGAACGTCCCGATGAACATGCTTGCGCACGAGTCGATGGAGTGGGACCGGGACGAGCCGGTCCTCGTCTACTGCACTACCGGCGCTCGTTCTTCGGACGCCATCCGCTACCTTGCCGACCAGGGATTCACCGACGTCTACCACCTCGCCGCAGGCATCATCGCCTACCAGGGCGCGATCGTGTCCGGGGCCGATGAGGTCGAGATCGCCGAGATGCCGGAGGATGTCGTAGCAGGTGACGGCCCCGTGCTCTACGTCTTCTCGACCGATTGGTGACCAGCGTGCAAGACGATGAAGCCTGTGGTCGACAGGCTCGAGCAGGAGTACGAGGATACGGTCACCTTCAAGGTCTACGACGTCGACAAGAGCCAGGAGGGCGCCGACCTTATGCGCTCGTACGGCGCGCAGTACGTGCCGACGTTCGTGTTCGTGAGCTCTGACGGCGCGGAGGCGGGGAGGCTCGTGGGCGAGGTCGCCGAGAGCGAGATGAGGTCGAAACTCGACGCGTTGCGGTAAGGCCGTGCACGCGGACGGAAAGAGCGTGACGTCTCCTCGATGCGATTAGGTAACCTGCGAACGAGGGTATAATACATATAGGTCAGGCATCCGAACCGCGGGACGCCAGACCACTTGACAACCGAGGCGGTCAAGTGAGGTGAGGCTTCTCATTGGATGAGACGCTAAACCGAGACTCGACCGGGATGGCAGATGAAGACCTCCGGACGGCCGGTAGTTGCGAGTCGGCGTATCAGTGATTGATCGAATGTACTGTCGGATGTTCGACTGCTCGGAACGTACAGAGCAGAAGGGTAACGATCGGAATCGATGGATCATGGCCACGGAGAGTCGGGCATAAGCCCCTGGATGTGCGAGGGTGCGGCCGAGAGGGAACGTACTCACTCGGCCAAGAGCCCTCAAGGATATCCCTTCGAAGGGAACCTCGGGCGGTGCGAAGGCCATCCCGGTTTTTCTATGCACTCGGAATCGATGGTATAATCACGCGGCTTCGACCTGAACGCGTGCGTGCGCGGAGGTCTCGGCACGGGCGAGTGGCGCAACGGGAGCGCACCTGCTTTGCACGCAGGGGGTTGAGGGTTCGAATCCCTTCTCGTCCACCATGAACCTTGAACGCCCCTTCGGCTGTCTGTCGAGACGACCGGAGGGGCGTCGTACATCGTCGACCCGACAAGGGCCAGAGGGTTCGAGGAGAGGCTCCGTCGCGGTAGTGGTATAGTGACCCCGTTCCTGGCCCCGTACGTGGATGCCTATGCACCGAACAGCCCCCACATCAGCATTCTCGCGCATCAGGCGACCGCTCGAGCGAGCGGTCGTGTTCTCATTCGCGTGGATGGTGATGTCAGATGCCGACCCGGGCGGACTGACGTTCGGCGTGGCGTTCGTCGCACTGGCGACAGCGGCATCGCTGAAGCTGACGCCGGTACGCGAGTGGCAGGTCCGGATACCGGGTGCGCTCCGGTACGCAGCGTACTTCGCCCACCAGTCGGTGGCGGGAGGGGTGGACGTGGCCCGGCGGGTACTGAGCCCCTCGATGCCGATCGACCCCGACATCGTCCGGTACCGTATGCGGCTCGAGCCCAGACAGGCACGGGTACTCTTCACGGACACCGTGAGCCTCCTGCCCGGGACGCTGAGTGCAGGCATCGACGACACGCACATCACCGTGCACGTGCTCGACCGCGGGCTGCCGGTCGCCGAGAGCCTTGCCGACGTTGAGGACAGGGTCGCCGACGTCTACGGGATCACGCTCCCGCCTGCCGACCACACGCTCGAAGCATGCGCGCTGACCGAGGGCGGGGGGTCATGACAGCGATACTCATGGGCTTTGCAGTGGTCCTCCTTCTTACGATCATCGTCGGGCTTACGCGGGTCGAGCGCGGCCCGTCGCCAGCCGATCGCATGCTTGCCGCACAGCTCTTCGGTACCTCGGGCGTGGCCACGCTGCTGATCCTCGCTCAGGCGCTCGAGACCCCCGCACTCCGCGACGCCGCTCTCGTCTTCGCGCTGCTTGCGGCGATGACCACCGTAGCCTTCGTCAAACGGGCGTGGCACCCGGGCCCCTCGGGTAAGGACGAGTCGCCATGTCAGTGATCGATATCGTCGGGGTCGGCTTCCTTACCGTAGGGACCGTTTTCTTCATCGCCGGTTCGGTCGGTGTCGTCCGACTTCCGGACGTCTATACCCGGCTCCACGCGCTGACCAAGGCCGATAACCTCGGGCTCGGCTTTCTCATCATCGGCCTGTCGTTTTGGGCGGAGTCGTGGCTCGTCATCGCCAAGATGGTGCTCATCTGGGGTCTTGTGGTCGTGGCGGGCGCGACGTCGGGACACCTCGTGGCCGAGTCGGCGCGGATGACCAAGATCGTCCCGTGGAGGAAGCCGTCATGACGTACTCCGGATGGCTCTACGATCTCCTGCTGATCGGCACGTTGCTGTGGCTCGCAGTCCGTATCCTCGCCGAGGCGAAGCTGTTCAAGGCGGTCGTCCTCTACATCGCGTTCGGCCTGCTCGTGGCGCTCGCGTGGGTGCGGCTCGCCGCTCCTGACATCGCACTCGCCGAGGCGGCGATCGGAGCCGGCATCACGGGAGCACTCCTGCTCGACGCGGTAGGGCACATGCGCGGGCGCGCGGCGCCGTATCCGTCCGACGAGCCGGTAGGCGGAGCCCCGGCGGCACCGCGGGAGGAGGGGGGTGCCGGTGGCTAGCGTCATGCCCAAGAGCCCGCGCTCCGTCCGGCTCGCCGCGGCCGCACTCTGTGCGGGGTTCGGAGCGTTGCTCGTGCGGGCGGTGCTTGCGATACCCGAGGACCATCCGGGCCTCGCTCCCGTCGTCGCCGAGCGCATCGCCGAGAGCGGTGTGGAGCACGCGGTCACGGCGGTGCTGCTGAACTTCCGCAGCTACGACACCTTGCTCGAGATCGCGGTGCTCGTGCTTGCGACCATCGGCGTACTTTCGATAGCCGGGTCGCACTCGAGCGTGTGGGCGCCTGTCGCCGAGGAGGCCGACCCGGTGCTCTCCGCGCTCGCGCGCCTCCTCGCGCCGTTCATGGTGCTAGCGTCGGGTTACCTGCTGTGGGCGGGAGAGCACGCGCCCGGCGGCGCGTTCCAGGCGGGATCCGTGCTCGGTGCCGCGGGCGTACTCCTTGCGCTCTCGGGCTACGCGCGGCCTGCGTGGGTGAGCAGGTTCGGGCTGAGGGTCGTCATCTCCGTCGGGCTCATCGTGTTCCTGGCGATCGCTGTGGGCGTCATGTTCCTCGGCGGTGCGCTCCTCGAGTACCCCGACGGCTACGCCAAGGCGCTCGTACTCATCGTCGAGACGTGGCTGACCGTGTCGATCGGGGCCATTCTCGTGAGCCTCTTCATCGCGTCCGCCTCGCCGATCGAAGAACTCCGCGCGCGGGCCGGGGATGGCCGATGAGCCAGACCGACATCTACACGCTCGCGGGTGCGGCACTCTTCGTGATCGGCCTGTACGGGCTGATCACCAGGCCGCACCTGATCCACAAGATCCTCGCACTCAACATCATGAGCGGCGGGGTGTTCCTTGTGTTCGTCGGCATCGCTCGCCGGGTCATGAGCCCAGACCCCGACCCGCTTCCGCACGCGATGGTGCTCACCGGCATCGTGGTCACGGTGAGCTCGACCGCGTACGCGCTTGCGCTCGCGAAGCGTATCTACAGCGAGACCGGCATGGCTGCGCTCGATGCGCCCGACGTGATCGAGGAACCGGAGGCCAGTAGTGGCTGAGGCGCTGCTCGCGCACATGCCGGCGCTCGCGGTGGTCGTCCCGCTCGTGGCCGCGCCGATAGCGTTCCTCGCCGGGGCACGGTGGGGCCGCCCGGTCGCGCTCGTCGCGTCCGCGCTCTCGGTCCCGGTCGCGTTCGCGCTCGCGTGGCTGGTGAGCGCCGAAGGCGAGAAGCTGCGCTACCAGATAGGCGGGTGGGAGGCGCCTCTCGGCATCGGGCTCGTGGTCGACGGGCTGTCGGCGACGATGCTGCTCGTCACGGCCGTCGTCGGGTTCGCCGTCACCGTCTACTCGCTCGGCTACTTCGCAGACAAGGAGCGGTACCGGTTCTTCTGGGCGCTCTGGCTGTTTCTGCTCGCCTCGATGGCCGCCCTGTTCCTCTCGGCCGATGTGTTCAACCTCTACGTCTGTCTCGAGCTCGTCAGCGTCTCCGCGGTGGCACTCGTCGGGCTCTCGGGCCAGCGCGATGCGCTCGTCGCGGCGATGCGCTACATGCTCGCCGCCATCCTCGGGTCGATCTTCTACCTGCTCGGGGTCGCGCTGCTCTACGGCGCGTTCGGGGTGCTCGACCTTGCGCATCTGGCCGCGGTGCTCGGTCCCGACGTGACCGGGCAGGCGGCGTTCGCGCTCATCACCGTCGGTCTCGTGCTCAAGACCGCGCTCTTCCCCGCACACTTCTGGCTGCCGCCGGCGCACGCCAACGCGCCGTCGCCGGTGAGCGCCGTGCTCTCGGCACTCGTCGTCAAGGGCTCCTTCTACATCCTGCTGAGGCTCTGGACCGACGTCGGGGACCCGTCATACGTGCCGGGCATGGGTACGCTGCTCGGTGTATTGGGCGCGATGGCTATCGTGTGGGGTTCGGTGCAGGCCCTGCTCCAGGAGCGGCTCAAGATGCTCGTCGCGTACTCGACCGTCGCGCAGATCGGCTACCTGTTCCTGCTCTTCCCGCTCGTCGAGATCGCGGGGAGTCACGTCGTCGACGCGTGGAGTGCCGGCGTCTTCCATGCGGTCTCGCACGCCCTTGCCAAGTCCGCGATGTTCCTCGCGGCGGGTGCGGTGCTCTCCCGGTTCGGCCACGACCGTATCGACGGCCTCGGGGGCCTGTCGCGCCGGGCACCGGTCACGACGATGGCGTTCGGGCTGTCGGGCATCACGATGATGGGACTCCCGCCGAGTGGCGGGTTCGTCGTCAAGTGGCTCTACATCACCGCGGCGATCGAGTCGGGCGCGTGGTGGTGGGCGATCGTGGTGCTCGCGGGCGGCCTGCTTGCCGCCGGCTACGTCGCACGGGTCGTCGTGCCCGGGTTCGCCAAGGCGAGGGATGACGCATCCGACCTCGACGTCGACGCAGGCCGTCTGCCAAGGCGTATGGAGTTCGCCGCGCTCGCCCTCGCGCTCGCCGCGCTCGCCCTCGGCGTCCTCGGCCAGCCCGTATTGGACCTGATGGCCGTGGGCTCGCCGGCATCGGGGGTGATCCCGTGGACTGGGCAGTGATCGCGCTGCTCGCGGCGGTCGCGCTCCCGTTCGCGACTGCCGCCGCGATCTTCGCGCTCGGCGAGGCGCGCACGACCGCGCGCTCGGCGGTGAACGTGGTCGGGGCGGCAGGGACGGCCGTCGCGGTGCTCGCGTGCGCGGCCTCGGCCTGGCAGGGCAGGGCGGGCGGCCCACTCGCCTCGGCCGGCATCGGACTGCTCGACATAGGGTTCGGGTTCGAAGCCGACATGCTCGGCGCTGTCTTCGCGGTGGTCGCCGGCGTGTTGTGGCTCGTGACCACCGTCTACGCGATCGCGTACATGTCGCACTCCCCGGACCGCGCGCGGTTCTTCGGGTTCTTCTCGATCTGCGTGGGCTCGGCCATCGGCATCGCGCTTTCCGAGAACCTCATCACGTTCTTCGTCTTCTACGAGATGCTCACGCTCGCAACGTATCCGCTCGTCGTCCACTCGGGGACCCCAGCGGCGCTGCGGGGCGGTCGCACGTACCTCATGTACGCGCTTCCCGCTGGCGCGGCGCTCGCGCTCGGCGTCGTCTGGCTCCACGTGTTGGCGGGGCCGGTGTCGTTCGTCCCCGGCGGCGCGCTCCCGCTCGGCCTCGCGGCCACCCACCCGGTGCAGCTCACCGCCATCTTCGCGCTGCTCATGCTCGGACTCGGCGTCAAGGCCGCGCTCTTCCCGCTCCACGGCTGGCTACCCGCGGCGATGGTCGCTCCCGCTCCGGTGAGTTCGCTGCTCCACGCGGTCGCTGTCGTCAAGGCGGGTGTGTTCGGCATCGCCCGCGTCGTGCTGGAGGTCTACGGTCCCGACGCCGCGCTCCTCGGCCTCACGCTCCCGCTCGCGGCTCTCGCGGCATTCACCATCGTCTTCGGCTCGGTCCGCGCGCTCGCCCAAGACGACCTCAAGAAGCGCCTTGCGTTCTCCACCGTCGCGCAGCTCTCCTACATCGTGCTCGGCGTCGCGCTCGCCTCCCCGCTTGCGATCGCCGCAGGTATCGCGCACCTCGCTCATCACGCGGCGCTCAAGATCACCATGTTCTTCACAGCAGGCGTCGTGGCCGAGGAGGTCGGCGCGTATCGCGTGAGCGAACTCGACGGGCTCGGCAGACGGATGCCCGTCACGATGGCTGCCTTCTCGGTCGCCGCGCTCGGCATCGTCGGCATTCCGCCGGCGGCTGGATTCGCGAGCAAGTGGCTGCTCGGCACCGGAGCGCTCGATGCGGGAGCAGGATGGGTGGTCGCGGTGCTCGCGGCGAGCACGCTGCTCAACGCCGCATACTTCTTTCCGATCATCCACCGCGCGTGGTTCCGTGCTCCGCGTGCGGAGTGGGCCACCGGTCCTGATCCCGGCCGGGCCGAGGCCGACCTGCGCATGGTCGTGCCGCTCGTGTTGACCGCGCTCGCCGGGCTCGCGATGGGGGTCCTCGCCGGCGCGGCGCTCTCGCCGGCGCGCTGGGCACTGTTCGTGGCGGTCATGGAGGCTATGTGATGTACGAGGCGCTCCATATGCCGATGGTGGACCCTTCCGCCGCGACGGCGGTCCTCGTGTTCGCGCTCGCGATGGCTCCGTTGCTCGCGGCCGCGGCATGCGCGCTGCCGCCTACGCGCCGGATCGGTCCGCTGCTCGTCGCAGTGGCGGCGATCCCCGCGTTGGCCGGAGCGGTGCTCCTCCCCGACGCGACGGGCGAGATCGCGTGGCTGGGCATCGGCGTGCACGTCGCGCTCGATGCGACCTCGCGCGCGTTCCTCGGCCTCGCTGGCGTCATCTGGACGGCGGCAGGCCTGTACGCGCTCGTCACGGTCGAGACGCGTCGGCCGCGTTTCTTCGGCTTCCTCGCGCTCGCCATGGCCGGCAACCTCGGTCTGACCGTCGCGATCGACCCCGCATCGTTCTACACACTCTTCTCGATGATGGCACTCTCGACATACGTGCTTGTCGCGCACGGTCCCGTCCGGGCCGATGAGGACTCGCCCGAGCGGGCCGCCGACGCCCGCCGGTCCGGTCGCACGTACATGGTCTTCACCGTCACCGGAGAGGCGGTCCTGCTCTCCGGGCTGTTCGTGCTCGTCACGGGAGGGGTCCCGCTCGTCCCGCTCGCGGCGGTGCTCGTGCTCGTCGCGTTCGGCATCAAGGTCGGCACGCCCGGCGTGCACGGGTGGATGCCGGTCGCCTACGCTGCCGCTCCGCCCGCGGCCGCCGCTGCGCTCGCCGGCTCGATGAGCACGAGCGGCGTCCTCGGCATAGTGCGGTTCGCACCCGGAGGTACCGACCTGCCGATCGGGATCGGGGTCGCGGTCATGGCGTTCGGACTCCTCGCGGCGTTCGCGGGCGCGCTCGTCGGCGTCGTCCAGCGCGAGCCGGGAGTCGTGCTCGCGTACTCGAGCGTGAGCCAGTTCGGGCTCATGACGATCGGTGTCGGCGCGGGGCTCACCTCACCCGGCCTCTGGCCGCTCACGGTCCTCGCCGCCACGGTGTACGCCGTCCACCATGGACTCGCGAAGGCCGCTCTCTTCCTCGGCGGCGATGTAGCGACCCGCGCTACACGCCGGGGATGGGCGGTCGCGCTCACCGCGCTGCCCGCGCTCGCGCTCGCCGGTGTACCGCTCACGAGCGGCTCGGTCGCCAAGATCGTACTCAAGGAGGTGACCGCCGCCGCGCCCGCCCCCTGGCACGCGGCGCTCGATACGCTTCTGCCACTCGCGGCGGTGGGTACGACGCTGCTCATGGTCCGCTTCTGCTACCTCGTGTGGCGCGCGCCCCGGCCTGACGGCGCTGTCCGCCGGACGCCCGCACTCGCTGTCGCCGCGTGGGCGGCCCTTCTCGTCCCGGTAGCGACCGTCATCTGGCTGTGGCCGGCCGCCGACGCGGTGCGGTACGCTGCCGAGACGTCGTTCACGCCGTACTACCTGTGGCTCGCGACCTGGCCTGCGGCTGCGGGCATCGCCGTGGCAGCCGCAGTGTGGGCCGGTCGTGCGTGGGCGTCCCGTTTCGAGGGGGTGCTCGAGCCCGGTGATGCCTACGCACCGCTGTTCGCGCGGATGCACGCATTCATCGACCGGCGCGAGGAGCGGGTATCGGGTACCGCGGCTCCCGCGACGCCAGCCGTGTCCGCCGAGGAGAGACGGCCCGTGGCCGCAACGCTCCTCGCCCGCAGCGGGGTGTGGGAGAGCGGTCTGCTCGCTTGGGCGACGGCGACGTCGGCGATCGGGGCGCTCACCGTGCTACTGCTTCTGCTTGCGGTCCGGGGGTAGCGCGGTTCGGGAACCCGCGGGCGGCGTCACGTCCGATGGACCGTGAGGCGCGCGGCTCCGAAGCGGCGAGCTCCTCGGCCGGTGCCAGTGAACCCTGTTGCCAGCAAAGGCCCCATATCGTGACGGTATGGGTCGGGATAGAATGTACCCGCGTCGAAGTCATGGGCTGCGACGCGAGAGTGCACCTCACGTGCCCGGAGGAAACCAGGAGGCTCCGATGACCACCCTCTCGATGCCCGAGGCTCCTTTCGATCGCTGGCTCGCGGCGATGCGCCAGCGCCACTCGCGCCGCTCCTTCGACGGCCAGCCGCTCGCCGGCGAGGCACTCGCTGCCGTCCGCGAGGCTGTCAGCGGATGGCAGAGGGTCGAGGAGGCCCGTGTAGTCGTGCTCGACGAGGCCCCCGAGACCATCTTCAAGGGTATCGTCGGCGGGTACGGCCGCGTCACAGGTGCGCCATCGGCGCTCGTGATGATCGGCTCCTCTGACGGCCCCGCCGCGCAGACGAGCGTGGGCTACTTCGGTCAAGCGGCGATCCTCGAGGCCACTGCGCTCGACATAGGGACGTGTTGGGTCGGCGGCATGTTCGACTCCAAGAGGGTGAACCGGCTTGTCGGACTGGAGAGCGGGGAGCGCGTACTCGCGATCTCGCCGATCGGCACGGCGCGGCAGCAGGTCTCGTCCGCGGAGCGCATCGTCTATCGTGCGAAGCGTCCCAAACCGCGCAAGCCCGTCACCGACATCGCAGAGGGACTGGGATCGGCCGCATGGTCCGCGTGGGCGCGCGCCGGCGTGGAGGCCGCGCGCATCGCGCCCTCGGCCAACAACCGTCAGCCGTGGCGGTTCCGCGCCGACGGCAACTCGGTGGTCGTCGCGTTCGACGGCCCCGAGTCGAGGTTCGTATCCAAGCGCCTCGACTGCGGCATCGCGATGCTCCACTTCGAGATCGCCGCGCGAGCGGCGGGAGTCTCCGGTGCCTGGGAGCTTCTCGAGCACCGCTCGGACGTCGCCCGCTTCGCCCTCGGCACTGCGTGAAGACGACCGACGATGCGTGGCGGCGGGAGCCGCTGACGTGGGCCGCCATCGCGATCGCACTCCTCTTGTGGGCTTCGGCGTTCGCAGGCATCCGTGCCGGACTCGAGTCCTACGGACCCGGCCAGGTCGCACTGCTCCGCTTCGCGACCGCATCGGCGGTGTTCTTCGTCTACGCGTCGATCACGCGGATGCGTCCTCCCGACCCACGCGACATCCCCCGGATCGCGCTTGCGGGGCTCCTCGGCATCACGACGTATCACGTCGCGCTCAACTTCGGCGAGGTCACGGTCACCGCCGGGGCGGCGAGCCTCATCATCTCGGCGAGCCCGATCATCACCGCTCTGCTCTCCGTCCTCCTCATCGGCGAGCGCCTGTCGGTCGCGGGCTGGATCGGCATCGTCGTGTCGTTCCTCGGCGTGGTGCTCATATCGGTGGGCGAGGGAGGCCACCTGGCCTTCGAGCCGAGGGCCGCACTCGTCTTCCTCGCGGCCACCGGCACCGCGCTCTACTTCGTGGTCGCGAAGCGTCCTCTGCGGCGGTACTCCGCGGTCCAGTTCACCGCGTACGCCGTGTGGGCGGGCACCCTCCCGATGCTCGTGTTCGCTCCGGGGCTCATCTCGCAGATGGCGACCGCCACTCCTGCGGCGACGTGGGCGGTGCTCTACATGGGCGTCTTTCCCGGCGCGGTCGCGTACGCACTCTGGTCGTACGCGCTCGCACGCATGCCCGCCTCCGTGCTCTCGACGTTCATCTACTTCCAGCCCGTCAACGCCATCATCATCGCGTGGGTCTGGCTTGGCGAGGTGCCGTCGCTGCTCGCGCTCGTGGGCGGGACCGTCTCGCTCGTGGGCGTCGCCATCGTCAACACGCGTGGCCGAGGACGGCCAGAGCCGGTCGTCGCACCCGTCACGGACGAGTGAGCGCGACCCGCAGCCGCCACGTGCCGAGAGCGTAGGTCACCGCCGCGAACGCGGCGAGCACGCCGAGCTCGGGCACGATGTCGACAAGGGTACCGTCGCCGAGGATGATCGTCTCGAAAGCCCTGATGCCCCACGCGTGTGGCGTGACGTGTGCGATCCGGAAGAGCGTCGGCGAGAACATCTCCATGACCATGAGCGGCAGCATCGAGCCGCCCAGCGCCGCCATCCCGAGGCCGAGCACCACACCGATGCCGCCTGCCTGCTCCACGCTCCTGAAGGTCGCACCCATGAGCATCGCGGCACCCGAGGCCGCCAGCGAGAAGACGAACAGGATCGCGACGGCCGCCAACGGGTCGCCCCACGACACGCCGAACAGGAGCGCCGTGCCCGCCATGATGAACGCGCCCTGCACGAGTGCCACGGCGAGCCTACCGAGCGCTTCGCCGGCAAGCACCGTGCGCACCGCGGTGGGCGTGGCGATCATCCGGCCGGACACACCGAGGCGTCTCGACTCGATGAGCGCGGTCGAGCCGGTCAGCGACGTGAGGAAGACGAAGAGCAGGAGCTGCGAGTAGGCGCCGAGCTGGAACTGGCCGAGGCGCTCGAACGGGTTCAGGTCGCCCACGACTCTCGGTACGACCTCGACCGAGGAGACCTCACCGGTTTGTTCGCGAGCGGTCGCCACCGCATCGTCCCAGTTCACACCGGTCCGTGAGACTGCGAGGGCCGCGGCACGCAAGAGCGCCCCCTGCTCGATCACGACCGCCTCCACCGTGTTGCGGAGCGCCATCGCATCGGCGTCCGGGCGCGCGACGTACTCGATCTCGCTCCGGTCTCCCCGAGCAAGCGCGTCGTCGTGATCCGCCGGGATGAGCACCGCTGCTTCGAGCGTTCCGCGCTCCACCGCGAGCACGAGCGCGTCACGGTCGTCCCACTCGGTGACCTCGAGGCCATCGAGCGCAGCGACCCGCTCGGCGATCTCACGTCCGAGAGGCCCCTCACTCTCGGCGAGGATGCCGATACGTGGATCGAAGCTCCCCCCGAACGCTGCGCCGAGCACGAGGACGAGCAGCATCGGCAGCATGAACACGAAGAAGATGTTGGAGCGGTCGCGCAACAGCCGTGTCACGGCGACGCGCGCGATGACGAGCGCTTTCATCGTTCCACCGCCCGTCGCATGAAGGGCCATGCGATCGCGCCGGTGACGACGGCGAACGCGAGGAGCGCGGCCACCGCCGGGTAGACCGCCGCGACCTCGCCGCCGCGCAGGTCGCCGAGGCCGCGGAGGAACCACGCATGCGGCGTGGCGTAGCTGAGTACCTCGAGCAGCCCGCCGGCGTGCGAGACCGAGAAGAACGTCCCGCCGAGGAACGCGAGTACGAGCGAGACGATCGCCTGGAAGTTCTCCGCTTGCGCCTGCGTCTTGGCGGTCGCGGCGACCACGCCGAGGATGCCCATCGCCGAGACGGTGACGGCGATTACGAGCAGTGCCACGCCGAGCGGGTTGCCCCACTCGGCCCCGAGAAGCAGCGTCGTCCCGACCACGAGCACCGTCATGCTCACGATGCCGAGGGCGAAGGAGGTGAGCGCTTTACCCGCGATGATCGAGCGCGGGTCGATGGGTGCGGCGAGCAGGCGGTCCATCGTTGCGGTGCGGTGCTCGTTAAGCAGGCCGCTCACCCCGAACGAGACGGTGAAGAAGAGGAAGAACACCGACATGCCGGCGGCCAGGTACGTCGTCTGAGGGAGCTGCCGGGTGGTCGCGGTCACGTCTTCGAGAGTCACGGGGAGCCTGCTCGCCGCGGCCTCGGCGGCGAGCGCTTCGACGGTCGCGGGACCCGGCGCCGCCGCGGCGTGCTCGAGTGTGGTGCGCACCGCCACCTCGACCGCTCCTACCTCGGCGGCGAACGCCTCGGCGATCGAGTAGGCGACCTGGCTGGAGAGCTGGGCGCCTGCGCTGCCGATGACCACGATCTCGCCGCCCCGGCCGGTCTGCACGCTCTCGGAGAGCCCGGCGGGCAGCACGATGGCCGCGCTCGAGGTTTCGCCCTCATCGGCGGAGAACGGGTCCGCCCCCCGTTCGACGCGCCGCTCGGCCTCTTCGGCCGAGCCTACCTCGGTGATGGTCGCTATCCCGTCGTCTTCGAGCGATCCGAGCATGCCGAGGAACGCGTCGGCGATCGGCCCGCCGTCCTCGTCGACCACGGCGTACTCCGCGTGGAACGTCGCGTCGTCGAGCGGACCGAAGATGAAGCTGAAGATGAGCGCGAGACCGAACGGGGCGAGGATGCCGTAGATGAGGATCGACTTGTCGCGCATCCGGAGCGTGAGGTCCTTCCGGGCGATGAGCAGCGCTGTCCGCATCGGGTCAGTCCCTCAGTGCGCGGCCCGTGAGGTGCAGGAAGACCGCTTCGAGGTCGGGCTGCACGACGTCGACGCTCGTCACGGCCGCGCCTTTGGAAGCCGCGACAGCGAGCACGCTCGCGAGAGCGTCGGCAGCGCCTTCCACGATGAGGTCGAGCCCGGAGTCGGCCACATCGGCCTCGTGCACCGGGACTAGCTCCGCGAGCGCAGCGGCTGCCGCCGGGAGGTCGCCGGTCGCTGCGAGACGCACGCGGTCGTGCTCGCCCACGAGCCGCACAAGCTCGGCGCGCGTGCCCTCGGCGACGACCTTGCCATGGTCGATGATGCCGACCCGGTCGCAGAGGCGCTCGGCCTCCTCCATGTAGTGGGTGGTATAGAGCACCGCCATGCCTTCTGTCCCGAGGTGCGCGATGCTCTCGAGGATGGCGTTGCGGCTCTGCGGGTCGACACCCACCGTGGGTTCGTCGAGCACGAGCAGCTTCGGACCGTGCAACAGGCCGATCCCGATATTGAGCCGCCGCTTCATGCCGCCGGAGAACTCGCCAGCGCGGTCGTTTGCCCGGTCGGCCAGGCCGATGATATCGAGCACTTCGTCGATGCGCTTCGCGAGCTCCGGACCGGCAAGCCCGTACAGGCGCCCGAAGAACGCCAGGTTCTCCCGCGCGCTGAGATCGGGATATATCGCGATGTCCTGCGGGACGTACCCGATCGCGCGCTTGGCTTCCACGCTGCGCGGCGTGAAAGGCTGGCCGAGGAGCATCACCTCGCCGCCGTCGCGCTCGAGCAGGCCGCAGAGCATCGAGATCGAGGTCGTCTTGCCCGCTCCGTTCGGGCCGAGGAGCCCGTACGTCTCCCCGGCGGCGATCTCGAATCCCACTCCGTCGACGGCGACGAGGTCGCCGAAGCGCTTGCGGAGCCCCTCGCACGAGAGCACTGGCGTCGAGCTGTTGGTCACTGCGCGCCCTTCCATCGGTGGACAGGTCTCAGCGGACGGAGAACCCTGCGATCCCCTCGACGGACTCGCGTTCGACGACGACGGAGGTGACGATGGCGCGTTCCGGGCCGTGCCGGCACCACTCCACGGCCGCGTCGACTGAGGCCTCGTCGCCCTCAAAGACCGCCTCCACGCGGCCGTCGGGCAAATTGCGTATCCAGCCGGTCACCCCGAGCCGCTCGGCCTCCTCGGCGGCTGAGGCGCGAAAGAACACGCCTTGGACACTGCCGTCCACCCAGACGTGTGCTCTTGTGGTCGCTCTCGACATGACGGCTCCGTGACGGCGCTCGGCCTCATCAGTTCTCGAGGACCGAGCATACCTCACTGAACACCACGGGGTCGACAGCGTTCCTGCCCCCAAAGACCTGTATGCGCGTGACGTCGTCCGCGTAGGTGTCGAGCAGCGTACGTGCGTGCGAGCACAGCGACGTCGGCGGCGTGAGGAGCACGATCCCACTCTGTGAGCCGAGGGCCGCGCCGCCACCGAGCGCGTCCGGGAAGTCGGTTCCCGCGGTGATCCCGATCTCTGCCGCGGTACACCAGCCCTCCGCCAGCGCGTGATGTACGATCGCCCGGGCGGTCTCGTAACGGTTCGACCCTGCGAGCCGCAACGGTGTGGCGCCCGTCCGCGCGGCGAGGTCGTCCAGCACCGCTTTCGACACGGCGCTCGCGCCGCCAACCACGATCACCTCGGAGATCCCGAGGTCCGCTATGGCCCGGCGGGTCGCAGTCTGCGTGTCGTCGGGTGACACGAGGAGCACGGGGCGGACGAGACGGTACGCGTACGGGGCGGCTGCGAGCGCATCCGCGAAGTCGTCGCCGCGGGCCACGAACACCGAACGCTCGAACTCGGCCCCTTCGCGCGCGGCGATGCGGCGAGCTACCTCGGCCGCGGTGTGGTAACGGTCCGGCCCGGCGACGCGCTCGACGGCCAGGCCGCGCGACGTGAGCGCGGCGACCACGGAGTCCGAGACGACGGCGCGGCCGCCGACGACCCACACGCGCTGTGCATCGAGCCGCTCGAGCTCCTCGGCCACCCCCGCACTCAGTGACGCCGGGTGCGTCAGCAGGAGGGGGGAGCCCAGCGAGCCCGCGAGTCCCGATGCCGCCAGCGCATCCGGGTAGCTCGCTCCGGATGCGATCACGACATCGCGCGCGCTGCCGACAGCGAAGTTCTCGCGTGACGTCTTGATCGCGGTCTCGTAGCGGTTGTCGCCCGACACCCGTACGACCTCGATGCCGTCGTTCTCACCGTAGACCCAGCGCGCACCGGCCCTGTCCGACGGGTGGAGCTCACGCTTCACGCCCGTGTAGTGGCCGCACATCACCTTGGTCCGGTCTGCTTCTCCGTACAGGTCGAGCAGGTAGAGCCAGTGGCCCATCTCGTGGAGCGCGACGGTCTCGAGATCCCGGGTCCCGCCGGTACCGTCACCCCAGGCGTAGGCGGTGCTGTACGCGAAGTCGGTCGCGATGATCTCGCCGGTCTGCGTGTTGAACCGGATGAACGCCCGGCCGAGGACCCCGGGCTCGAGCGAGCGCCAGCCGACCTCGTTGATGTCGTTGGTGGTATCGAGCGTTCCGGAGCCCGCGTACGAAAGGGAGATGCCGCTCGCGTTGGTCCACGCCCGGGCGGCAGCCCTGACGGCATCGAGTGTGCCCGGCACGCCGCCAGCAGGATCGTAGCGGAACGTCTGGGCGGTATCGACGTACTTCAGTCCCGAGTAGGCGAACGTGACGTGGAAGTCGTGTCCGGCAGAAAGCGCCTCGTCGGCCGTCCTGATGCGAACAGGACCGCTCGACGCGCCCACGGTCCTGCCATCGATCCGTCTCGCAGGGACCACGACCTGGACCGCCGTGTCACTCCACGACACGACCTCCCCGGTGATCGTGCTCTGTCCGTCGCGGCTCGTGGGAAAGAGCACGGCGCCGGGTTGGGCACCGAACCCGCTGCCGGTGATAAGTATCCGATCTCCGATGCCGGCTGCGGCAGCGCCGGGTGAGATGCCGGCGATCGCGGGAGCCGAGAGGGTCTCCAAGAGGCCGGCATCGGAGCCGGTCTCGTCCTCGATGACGACTGCGACCTCCTCGGCCCCGAGGTGACACGACGTTCCCGCATACGCGTTCCCGGTGACACGGGTCTCGAGGCGAGCGAGCGAGAGTCCGAGCTCCGGCACGTTCTGGCCTACGATCCCGAGGCGGCCCTGACGCCCGCCCACGACGCGCCCTTGCCCGTCCGCGAAGACGACCACCCGCTCGCCGGGGGCGAAGGACGGGGCGTTGGGCACGACGACGGCATCGTCGCCGAGGGAACCGCCGGGTACTCGCAACGTGACGGTCCGGCGTCCGCTGTCGCTGCCTTTGAGGCTGCGGTCTGCTCGGATCACGACCTCGGTGACGATGTCCTCGTCGGGATCGGCCACCGTGCGGACGGACACCACCTGACCCACCACCACGTCGGAGGCGACGTCGGCCAGCTCCTCGACGTCCATCTCGACGAGCATCGCCGAGGCGATCGCAGGGAATGCGAGCAGGACCGCGCACGCGAACGTCGAGATGAGGAGCGCGGGCGTAGGGCGGTGCCGGGCGAGCGGTCGTGGCATGGGGACTCCTTGCGCGTGCGATCCGAACGGTGGTGCTTCCACAGGTGGTATCGGCAGGTCCGTGCCACAGGGGAAGTCTTGGGGCGACGAACGGTGACGAACTGCCTCGTCGCAGGAGGACGAACGGTCGTTTGGCCGTCGCGAACGGGGCTCGGCAATGGATTCTACACAAAGGGGCCGCCCGTTACCTCCCTGACACCCGCCGTCACGGATGCGTCACCGCCACGCCACCGTCGTTCAACGCCCGGAGGCGACGATGGTCGTGTAGCACGTGTCACGTAGCAGTGGAGGTCATGTACGATGTCGCCGATCAAGAAGACGATGGTGGCCCTCGGGGTCGCTCTCATGATCGCGGCAGGCGGCTCGTCTGTAGCCAGCCCGCCCGAGCAACTCACCCCGCTCGTCATCGCGCGCGAGGCGGACGCGGTCGGAAGAGCGCTCAGGTTGTGGAAGAAACGCCCGTTCCCTGTGATTCAGCTGCCGGCGACGGGTACCGACGTGGTAGCATCTCGACCATATCGGCCCGCGTAAGGACGGAGCATCATGGGCGCGATGGTGTGTCGGCGGTCGGAGAGCGTGAAGCGCCCCTACCGTCTCGGCGAGGAGATAGCCAACTGTGTGACGCACGGGATCGGTGTCGTGTTGAGCATCGTTTCGCTCACGCTGCTCGTGGCGTTCGCTGTCCGCTACGGCGACGGCCTTCACGTTGCGGCGGCGATCGTGTTCGGCACGGCTCTCGTGCTCCTCTACACCGCTTCGACTCTGTACCACAGTTTCCCGTGGCCCAAGGTCAAGCACGTCTTCAAGGTGCTCGACCATGCGGGGATCTACCTGCTCATCGCGGGCACGTACACGCCGTTCGCACTCATCACCCTCGGCGGGACGCGTGGGTGGTGGCTCTTCGGCACCGTGTGGACGCTCGCGATCGTGGGCATCGCTCTCGAAGCGGCCTGGACGTATCGACCCAAGTGGCTGTCAGCCCTCGTCTATCTCGGCATGGGGTGGCTGGGGATCTTCGTCATCCGGCCGCTTGCGGAATCCTTGCCTTCCTACGGCCTGTGGTTGCTCGTCGCGGGCGGCGTCGCTTATACCGTCGGGACGGTGTTCTACGTGCTGAAGCGAGTGCCGTACACGCACGCCGTGTGGCACATCTTCGTACTCGGGGGCAGCGCGTGTCACGTCCTCGCGGTCATGCTCGCCGTCATCCCTCTCGGCTGAGGTCTTCTGCGGGCATGGTCCAGCCCGTAGCGGTGAGTGGGGGGGAGCGTACCGGGAACCCGGCCGCCGCGAGGGCGACAGGGTCCCGCTACGTGTCGATCAGGCGTCGAGTACGATCTCGACGAGTTCGATCTCGAAGGTGAGCGTGCGGCCCGCAAGAGGGTGGTTGAAATCGAGCGTCGCCTCCTCTTCGCCGACGTCCGTGATCGTCGCAGCGAGTCGCTCACCTTCGGGTCCGAGAAGCTGGACCATGGCGCCTTCATACGGGTCGTCGGTGAAGGCGGTCACCGGTACCTGCTGCACCGCATCGGGTACGCGGGCCCCGTAGGCATCGTCGGGCGCGATCGTCACGGTCGTCGTCTCGCCCACGCCCAGGTCGAGGACTGCCGATTCGAATCCGGGGATGACCTGACCGGCGCCGATCGTGAACTCAAGGGGCTCGCGGCCAGCGCTCGAGTCGAACACCGATCCGTCATCGAGCAAACCCTTGTAGTGGACTTTGACGGTCGTGCCTTCCGCATAGGGCATTACGTGCTCCTTCCGTCGTGGCGCGGCCGTGCCGACATGTCGGCCACGGACCAACCCTATCGCATCTCGGAGCACACGGCTAACGGGGGGGTTTGTGTATTCCCTCACAAGGTGCGATACACTCGTGGTGTAGTAATGTATCCGAGGGTGCTGCGACAAGGGATGGGCGCGCAGTGGAAGACATCGGACCGGCACTCGAACCACAGGTCGTCGAATTCGTCGAACAGCATGTGGGCTCGCTGCTCGCCTGGGACATCGTTGTCTTCTTTCACCGCAACCCCGCCGAGGTGCTCGACGTCGAGTCGCTCGCGTCACGTCTCGGCAGGACCGCCGTAGAACTCGAACCCGAGATCGAAGCGCTCTGTGAAGCGGGGGTGCTCCAGAGCGCGGGGGGCCTCGTTCGCTATCGACCGACTCCCTCGGTCAGCGAGGTGGTCTCTGCGTTCGTCGAGGCATGCAGGGACCGCGGGTCCCGTCTCGCCCTCATCGCTCTCGTGCTGCAGAAGGTAAGCCCCCATCTCCAGAACTGATGGTCGATGCGCGCGAGGCGATCGCCGGGTGATACCTGGCCGGGTTCGGGCATACTCTTGCCGGAAGGGCATGCCATCGCCGTGGCCGCGCGGTCGTCGTCCACGTCGTCCGACGGATCGCGATACCGGTAGAGCGGCTCGCCCGCAACCCATGGGTCCTCGGAGAGGAGTACTGCCATGAGCGAAGGACCGGACCGCGCGCGGCCCGTCCCCGGGCCCGACACTCCACCTCCGCCACCTCCTCCCTACGCGCCCGCTACGAAGACCGCCACGCAGCCCCGAGCGGGGCAGGGACCTTCGCATGGCCGGGGAGGGGTATGGCTCGGAGCGATCCTGGTGCTGGTGGGGGTGGCACTGCTCGTCCAGCTGTTCTTCCCGGCGATCAGGTTGTGGGAGTTCTGGCCGGTCATCATCATCGTCGCTGGAGTACTGATGATAGTTCGCAGCGGACGTGGTGGTGCGCGATGACGCTGAACCGGGTGTTCGAAGGGTTCACGGTCGTGGCCATCGGCGTGATCCTGCTCCTCAACACCACCGGCTTCCTGCCGTGGTCGGTGTGGCTACACGTGCTCATGCTCTGGCCGCTGCTGCTCGTCGCTGCGGGGCTGGAGTTGATCGGTAAGGCTGTGGACGCCGCGTGGCTGCGCGTCCTTTCGAGCGTGTTCGTGCTGGGCGGACTGCTCGTCGGAGCCTTCGCGCTCCCGGCGATGGGCGATACGCCTGGCTGGACCCGTCATGTGGCTGGATCAGGCACTCCGTTCGACGTCCGGGTACCGCTCGAGAGAGGTGTGCGTGAAGGAGGGGCGCACATCGAGGGCGCGGTCGGATCGTATGCTCTCTCGGCGGGTGACGACCTCGTGAGCGTGCGGGGCCGCAGCCCGTTCGGGGCGCCTCGCGTCGACACATCGGTCGAGGCGGGCAGGGCGAGGGTGGACGTGTCGGGGCCTGAGGGTCCGAGGATCTGGGTGCCGGGGGTACGCGCGTTCACGAGGATGGACGTCACCCTCGCTCGGGACGTGAGGTGGGACCTCTCGCTCGACTCGGGCGTGGTCGATGTGGATGCCGACCTGTCGGGATTGCAGGTGCGTTCGCTCACGGTCGACTCGGGGGTCTCACAAGTGGCCGTCCGTCTCGGGGACGTCCCGCGCGGCAAGGCCGAGGTGCCCGTGCACATCAGGGGAGGCGTCGCGAACTTCGTGCTCCGCGTGCCCGCAGGTATCGGGGTGCGGGTCGATGCCGACGCCGGTCTTTCCAACGTCGATGTCGCGCGCGACATACCTCGCGTGGCCGGAGAGCGGCACTGGCAGAACGATGCGTTCACGGAGGCGGGCGGCTACCGCATCCGACTGGAGACCGGCGTGTCGAACGTGCGGATAGAGACGTACCGGTGACGCGTCGGCTCACGCGTCGCGCGGGCGGTCCACACCGGCACACAGAGAGGAGCGCATGTGAGTCAGGACGATCACTTCGGCGGGCAGACCCCCAAGCGTGACGAGCGCATGGTCTACATCATCATCGGCGTACTCCTCGTGGTCACTGGCTTGTGGCTTCTTGGAGGAACGCCGTTCCTCGGCTGGCAGATGCCGTGGCTCGAGCCGCTCCGTACGGGCATACGGATACTCCGGCAGATCGCATGGCCGCTCGTGATCATCGTGGCAGGTGTGCTCATCATCGCATACAGCCGTCGGTCGGGTGCGCGGTTGCCTTCGCGCGAGGCGCGCCTCACCCGCTCGCGCGACGCTCGGGTCGTCGCGGGCGTGCTCGGCGGACTGGCCGAGTACTTCGACATCGACCCGGCGATAGTGCGCATCGGGGTCGTGCTGCTCGCTCTGCTCCTCGGGATCGTCGGCCAGCTGCTCATCGTCTACATCGTGGCGGCGATCGTCATCCCCAACGCCGAGCCGTCTGCGCCGCAGCCTCCGTCGCCACCCGGCACACCGTGAGTCCGTCCGGACAGCTCACCCCCGCTCCGTCGACGCGGTCGGGCGACGTCGTCGACGGACACTGCCACCTGTTCGCGGTGCGTCTCCTCGAGGAGTACGTCGAGGCCCACCCGGACGGTGCCCCGCGCTTCCGCCAGGCGCTCAAGGACAAGAAGTTCGGAAGGCGCGGCGATGCGTTGCCGGACCTCGAGGCTGCCGAGATGGCCGAGTGGTACGTGGCGCGACTCGCCGGGGCCGGGATCACCAAGGCGCTCGTCGTGTCGGTGATTCCCGACTCCGAGTACACGCGGGAGTTCATCCGGGCGGCCAACGGGCACGTGCACGCACTGTGCAACGTCGATCCTCGCGACCCTGGTGCGCCCGCGTTGCTCGAGCGGGAGATGGAGGCGGGTTTCCGCGGAGTCAAGCTGCTGCCCGTCAACCGGTGCTTCCGGCTTTCCGACCCCGCATGCCGGCCGTTCTTCGAGAAGGCATCGGAGTTGGGCGCGAACATCATCGTCCACTACGGCGTCACCGTCGATCCGGGAGGGGACCTGCGCTACGCAGATCCGACGGAGCTCTCGCCGGTAGCACGGGACTTCCCGGACCTGACGTTCGTCGTCGCGCACTTCGGGGCGGGCTACCTCGACCAGGTGCTCAAGGTTGGCTACCAGTGCCCTAACGTGTGCGTCGATTCCTCGGGTACGAACAACTGGATGGACTTCATGGCCTATCCGATGACTCTCGCACAGGTCTTCGAGCGCACCATCACCGCGCTCGGTCCGGAGCGTGTAATCTTTGGGACCGACTCGAACACGACGACGTCGTATCGCGCGTGGATCGCGTACGCACAGCGGCGGACACTCGAGGAGATCGGGCTCTCGGATGCAGACCGGGACCTCGTGCTCAGGGGCAATGCGGTGCGGATATTCCGTCTCGACGAGTGAGGTGACGAGATGAGCGGACCAGCCACGGTGCAAGGCCCGGGCGCGATCGAGCCGGCCGCGGACTACGACCAGATGGTGGACTGGGGCAAGCGACTGGCCCGGGAGGCCCCCTTCTTCGAGCGGCTCTTCGACGAGGTGGGGGTGGAGCGCCTTGCCGATGTCGGTTGCGGGAGCGGCAAGCACGCGATCATGTTCCGCCAGTGGGGTATCGAGGTCGTCGGCATCGACCCGAGCGAGTCGATGCTCGCGCAGGCGCGCCGGAACGCCACGGAAGCGGGGGTCGATGTGGAGTTCGTCGAGGGCGGCTTCGGCGAGGTAGTCGGGCTTGTGGGTGCCGGCCTCGACGCCGTGGTCTCCCTTGGCAACGGACTGCCGCATGTCGGCGGGGAAGAGGGGTTGCGCGCCACGCTCGCAGACGTTGCAGCCGCACTGCGTCCGGGCGGGGTGATCGTCTTGCACCTGCTCAACCACGAGCGGCTCATCGGCCAGCGCATCCGCATGATGCCGCCCACGTTCCGGGAGACCTCCGAGGGGGATCGCGTCTTCTTGAAGGTGCTCGACTACCGGGATGACGGCATACTCTTCGACTTCGTGACGCTGACGCGGCCGCCCGGAGCGGAGCCGAGTCCGGACAACGCGTTCGCCGAGGGTGGCCCGGACGTCACCGGGTGGTATCTGCGGTCGCGCCGGTCGCTGCACGCCGCACTGCCGGTCTCGCTACTCGAGACAGCGCTTGCCGAGGCCGGGTTCACGGACGTCGAGGCGTTCGGCGACCACACGGGACGTTCGCTCGCCGTCGACGCCGACGAGTCGGTCATCGTGGTCGCACGGCGCCTCGGAGCCTAACAGCCGCACTGTGCCCCGGCGACGACACGGGGGCCGAGCAGGCAGCGAGCGCCCCTGACCGCATCGCAGCGGGGCGCGGGACACTCCGGCTGGTCGACGGACGCGCGCACTGCGGGGTCGCACAGCGCCACGTATAGGTGGCACAGTGGCAGACCGGCGACGTTCTGGAAGCACTGGTCCGCGTCAACATCGGCCATGTGGCTCTCGATGTTGTAGGCGCCCGCGCACCCGAGGTACTCACCGGCAGCGAGCCAGTGGTCGATGTCCGCGTCGGACAGCTCGCGCATGCGTACCGGGGTGGTGACCGCGAACGTGCGTGGGGTGTCGGCTTCCGGCGCAAGGAGCGCGACCCCCGTCACCACCTCGTGCGTGCCGCCCGATAGTCCGTGCAGCATCCGCTGTGCATCGTCCTCGTCGACCGGTTTGCCGAGCAGCACGCCTTCGTGGACGACGATCGTGTCGAACGCCACTACCGGGCCCGAGGCTCCCGCCTCGCGAGCGGCCACGGCCTTCTCGGCGGCGAGTTGTGCGGCAAGGACGGCAGGTTGGAAGGACAGTTCACCGGTGAGGTCTTCGGGGGTATCGGCGGCCGTCACCTCGTATGGCACTCCAAGAAGTGCAAGCAGGCGCCGACGTCTCGGGGACGCCGACGCTAGCACGAGAGTGTCCGGCCGGGAAGACATGTGCGCGATGATATCACCCCGGGCACCCATCGTGCCGATGGATATAATGGTGTGACATCGCAACGGCGTGATCGTCACGCGATCGAGGAGGAGCCTGTGCAGGCATCTGGTGAGGCCCCTGCCGTGCCTGCGGCAGTGGAGCGCTTTGCGAAGCAGCTTGTCATAACCCACAAGGCCGTCACCCTCTATCCCCCTGCGAGCAGTATCCCGCGGGAGAACGCGACAGAAGCCGTCGAGCTGCTCGAGGCCATCCTCGTAGACGCCCCCGAGATGCGTCTCGTGGTGAACAAGGACGGTCTCGTGTACGGAGAGAGCGAGGTGTTCGCCGGGCGTGCGGCGTTCACGGCCTTCGCGCAAGAGCTCTACGCACGCGGAGTCGCGGACGTGCGCTTCCATGCCGGGGTGACGCCCGAGGCGCTCATCACGTTCCTCGGCATGCTCAAGACCCCCCCGGACGACCTGGCGCGGTCGGGAGGATTCGCAACCCGGCTGTGGGACGCCGGAGTGGACGCCATCACGGTGACGGAGGCTGTTACCCGCGTCGTGGACGTGGAGGAGTTGGGGCACGACGAAGAGCTGGAGGAGGGCTGGCCGCCTACGCGGGAACGGCTCGACGAGATCCTCGCGCGCCGCTCGACCTCCCCGCGGGACCGGCGGATTCTCATCAAGGCCCTGCGCGACACCGAGCTGCTCAGCCGCTACCTTCTCGAATCGTTCGACGAGGGAGAGGCTTCGACGTCGGAGTCGCGGCACGCCGCCGTCCTGCGCCTCGCGCGTGCCGCCGACGACCAGCCGGGCGAACTCCGCTCCACCGCGCTCCAGTCGCTCGCCGAGGCGATCATGTCCATGCCCCCCGGGGAACGCAGGAGTTTGCTCGCAGAAGACATGCTCCGCGAGGTGCGGGTCGACGATGCCATCGCCGCGGTGATACGGCAGATGGGTGTCGACGATGTGTGCCGCGCACTCGTCGAAGACGACGGGACGGCCGTCTCGGTCGAGGGCGTCGCCCGGGCGCTGCGCAACCTGTCCTTCATAAGCCTTGCGAACCGCGAAGAGGTGCTTAACGCTTCCGGTGCCGCCATGCGCGAGGCGGGGATGCCCGAGGAAACGGTCGTCGCGGTGCTCGACATCGTGTCGCCGAGCCAGCTACGCGTCAGGGAACATGCCGGGCAGGAAGAGGAGTCGCGCCAAGTCGAATCGATCCTGCGGCTCATGGACGTCGCACCATCGATGTCGACCAGCCTGCGCACGGATCCATCGATCGCCCCACTGCAGGAAGAGGGCCGTGCGGGGATAAGCGATGGCGATGTCGTGTCCGCGCTCGTGGTGCTCGCCTCTTTCGACGTCGGCAGCGAGGACTTCGACGAGTCACTGCGCGCACTCGAGGACGGCCTGTCGCTTCTGATCGAGCGTGGGGAGTACGTCGTCGCGGCCGATGCCGCCGAATCGCTCCTCACTGCCGTCGGTGAAGCGTCGGAACAGGAGCGCGATCGCATCTCGGCGGCGGTCGGCCGCATGGCGACCGCCGAGTCGATGCGCGCGGTGCACCGGGCGCTCCAGATGTACGAGAAGGGTACCCCGGAGCACGAAGCGTGCCGCCGCCTGCTCGCGACCCTCGGCATGAGTGCCATCGACCCGCTGCTCGAGGTGCTCGCCGACGAACCGGACATGTCGGGCCGCAAGTCCCTCGTCGACCTGATCTCGTCGATCGCGAGCGACCGGGTCGACGAGCTCGGCAAGCGCTTGACCGACCCTCGCTGGTACTTCGTGCGCAACGTGGTCTCGATCCTCGGTGCGACACGCAAACCGGAGATCGTGCCGTATCTCGGCAGGACGCTGCGGCACAGCGACGCACGCGTGAGGCGGGAGACGATACGGGCGCTTGCCAACGTGCCCGACGTGATGTCATCAGAGCTCATCGTCGGAGCCCTCGAGGACCCGGATGCGCAGAACGTCCAGCTCGCCGCACGCTACCTGGGCAGCCTGAGGGTGCGGGGTGCGGCATCCGCACTCATCAGAGTCGCTCAGGGCGAGGGACGGGGCAACCGCGAGCACGCGCCGCGGGCCGAGGCGATCGAGGCACTCGGGATCATGGGCGCCACCGAGGCGGTCCCGGTGCTCCAGGAGATCGCGGGTAGGCGCCGCCTCATCGGCGGGGCGCGCGCCAAAGGGTTGAAGAGCGTGGCAGAATCGGCGATCGCCGCGATCCAGGCTCACGGACGGGCGGAGGGTGGCCGATGAATACCGGCTCGGGCACGACGACGTATTCAGCCAAGCAACTCGGAAGGGTCAGAGACCTGCTCGCGCGGTTGCATGCGGTCAGGCGCGCCGCGCAGTTCTACCCCTCGGACCATCCTGCCGTCAGTGAGGGGACCGCGGAGCTGAGAGAGGTGATCGACAAGTTCCATGCGGAAGGGGTCGATGTCTCGGTGGCGCTCTTCGAGGGCGAAGTGCTCTTCGGCGAGCAATCGATGCCCCAGGAGAGTATCCTGTTCGACCAGCTCATACGCGAGATAACCTCTCTTGGAGTCGGCAGTCTCGAGATATCACGCGGCTACCGGCCCGAGGAACTCGAGAGGGCGGTCGCGATCCTTGCCTCGGACACTCTTGACGTCGAGCAGCATGGCGGCATCGAGCGTATGGCTTCCGAGGCGGGCCTGTCGTACGTGCGCCTGGGAGCCGTGCGCGCATTCGAGCGCCTCGAGGAAGGCGAGTTCGACGCAGAGAGGGCGCGAGAGTCCTACGAGGGAGCAGTCGAGCTCGTTCGCGAGATCGACGACATCGTGCGGCGCAACCGTGCGATCGGTGGCGGCCGCATCAAGAGCGTCGTCCGCGGCCTCGTGGACAACGTGGTCGCGAGCAGGGAAGCGATGTTGGAACTGACCGGGCTCAAGAGCCACGACGAGTACACGTTCTACCACTCGGCGAACGTCGCCATCCTGTCGCTTGCGCTCGGTTCGGCGATAACCGACGATTACCGGTTCCTTTCGTCGCTCGGTGTCGGGGCGCTCCTGCACGACCTCGGCAAGATGACAGTCGACCTCGAGATCCTCAACAAGCCGGGCGCGCTCACGCCCGAGGAGTGGGCCGAGGTCCGCAACCATTCGGTCTCCGGGGCCCGCACCGCGGCCCGCATACGCGGGCTCGACAAGTCTGCCATCGTCATCATCCTCGAGCACCACATGCGCTACGACGGGTCGGGCTATCCCGCACGCACTCCGAAGCGCCCGCAGCACCTGGCGTCGCGCATCGTGGCTGTCGCGGACGCCTACGACGCCATGACCTCGCGGCGCTCCTACAGCGCTGCCCGTGTCCACGACGAAGCCATGGAGCTGCTGGTCCGCAGCGCGGGGACTGCACTCGACCCGGCGCTCGTCCGGCTGTTCGTCAGCATGATGGGGGTGTATCCGCCGCGATCTGTGGTACGGTTGAGCGACGGCGCGACCGCTATCGTGCTGAGACCCAACGCGCACGACCCACTCCGTCCGGTCGTGCGGGTGATCGCCGATGGCGATGGCGCGATGCTCTCAGAGCCGGTCGAGATCGATCTCGGCGCCGGGGGCGGGCCGGACATCGTCCGCTGCCTCGACCCGGCCGATCTGAACATCGATATCGATGGGTACGTGCTGTAGGACCCGAACGATCCCGGAAGGAAGTGCCCACATCGTGTCTGCGACATCACCACGCCGTTCGCGCGCGCTCACGATCATCCTGCTCGCGCTGGTGTTCTTCGGCCTGCCGCTGATCACGGCCCTCTCCACGCTGTTCACCGACTACCTGTGGTTCGTCGATGTCGGGCAGCGGGATGTCTTCGTGACCATACTCGCAAGCCGTGTGGCCACCGGGGCGGCCTTCGGGCTCGCGGCGTTCGTCTTGCTCTTCGTGAACCTGCGCATCGCCAGGGCTATGGCGCCTCGCGCAGTCCTTACCTCCATCGGACATGACGCGCCACCACAGCTCGAGGACTTCGTCATCCAGTTGCGGAGTGCCATCGGGCCCATCGTCGACAAGGTGGTGCTCTGGGGGTCGCTCGGTCTCGCCGCCCTTCTCGGGATAGGGATGTCGGGCACGTGGGACACGATGCGGCTCGCGCTCACGGGCATGATGTTCGGGGCCCAGGACCCTCACTTCGGACACGACATAGGGTTCTTCGTGTTCACGCTGCCCGCGCTGCGCACGATCGCCGACTGGTTGACGCCGCTGCTTGTGCTCGTCGCCGTGGCGACGGCGCTCATCCACCTCGTCGACGGGGCGATCCAGCCGTGGGCCCGGCTCAAGGGGTTCGCACCTCATGTGAAAGCCCATCTGTCGGTCTTGCTCGGGCTCATCGTGGCCAGCAAGGCGTTCGACTACTACCTGAGCATCCTCGAGTTGAGCTATTCGCCGCGTGGCCAGGTCACCGGGGCTTCGTACACGGACATCAACGCGCAGATACCGGCGTACCGCCTCCTCATCGCTATCGCTGCGGTAGCCGCCGTCGCGCTCCTCGTGAACATCTGGTTCAAGGGGTGGCGTCTGCCGGTGATCGCTCTCGGCGTGTGGATCGGCGCGTCCCTGCTTGCCGGAAGCGTCTACCCTGGATTCATCCAGCAGTTCCGCGTGGCACCCAACGAGGTCGCGTACGAGGTGCCCTACATCGCCCGCAACATCGCAGCGACCCGCGACGCCTACGAGCTTGCCGACATCGAGACCCGGCCGTTCCCTGCCGATGAGACCCTGACGGTCGATGACGTGATGGAGAACCGCCCGACGCTCGACAACGTGCGGCTGTGGGACCCGTCGATCGCCGTGCAGACCTACCGTCAGTTGCAGGTCATCCGCACGTACTATGACTTCCGCGACGTCGACGTCGACCGGTACGAGATCGACGGCCGCCAGCGGCAGGTGCTCGTGAGCGCGCGCGAGATGGACGTCACGCAGCTGGCGGAGCAGGCGCAGACGTGGCTGAACAAGCACCTTATCTACACGCACGGCTACGGTGTCGTGGTCAGCCCGTCGAACGAGGCCGACGCCCGCGGCCTTCCGAACTTCGTGGTCGGGGACATCCCGCCCGATGTGGTGGAGGGGCTGGAGATCGATGAGCCCGGCATCTACTTCGGCGAGGCGACGACCGATTACGTCATCGTCAACACCGGTATCCCCGAGTTCGACTACCCGGTAGGGGAGGGCCGGGTAGAGACGTTCTACGAAGGGCTTGCTGGCGTGGAGGTCAGTTCGTTCACCCGGCGCGCGGCGTTCGCGATGAGGTTCGGCGCGCCGCAGATCCTCTTCAGCCAGTATATCGAGCCGCAGAGCCGCGTACTGTTCGACCGCGACCTCCAGACGCGGGTGAGCAAGATCGCACCGTTCCTGACGCTCGACGCAGATCCGTATCCGGCGATCATCGACGGGCGCATCGTGTGGATCCAGGACGCATACACGACGTCTGCACACTACCCGTACTCCCAGTACTTCCGTGGCGTGAACTACGTGCGCAACTCGGTGAAGGTGACCATCGACGCGTACGACGGCACGACGACCCTGTGGGGCGTCGATCCCGACGATCCGGTGCTCCAGGCGTGGCAGACCATCTTCCCCGACCTGATCACCAGCGACGATGAGGTACCCGATGGCCTCCGGGCCCACTTCCGTTATCCGGAAGACCTCTTCAGTCTCCAGGCCGAGGTGTACAAGACCTACCACATGACCGACCCGCAGGACTTCTACAACAAAGAAGATGCGTGGGAGCTTCCCGGCGAGCGTGAGGGTGCCCCCATGGATCCGTTCTACGTGCTCATGCGACTCCCCGGTGAGGCGGTCGAGGACTTCCAGCTCATCCAGCCGTTCACACCCCGGAACCGTAACAACATGATCGGCTGGATGTCGGCGAAGTCCGATCCCGTCGACTACGGCAGACGCGTCGTGTACGAGTTCCCCAAGCAGCGCGTCATCCTCGGACCGGAGCAGGTGGGCGCCCGCATCAACCAGGATGATATCATCGCACCCCAGCTCACGCTGTGGAGCCAGCGGGGAAGCGACGTGATATTCGGCAACATGCTGGTCGTCCCCCTGAACGACTCGATCGTCTACGTGCAGCCGCTCTACCTGCAGGCCGAGCAGACGGCCATCCCTGAGCTCGTGCGCGTGCTCGTCGTGTACGCGGACAAGGTGGAGATGGCGGTCGATCTCGAAGCGGCGCTCCTCGCGGTGTTCGGCGAGCGTCCGATCGACGACCCTGATGTCCCCGGTCTACCGGCCGATGCCGCCCGGGCGGCAGAACTCTACGAGCGCGCGATCCAGGCACAGCGCGCGGGCGACTGGGCCGAGTACGGCCGTGCGATCGACGAGCTCGGTCGCGTGCTGCGAGAACTCGCAGGTGCCGTGGGAGGACCTGCACTGGAGGACGTAGGCGACGAGCTTCCCGCCGAGGAGCCGGTGTCGCCGTAGCGGGAAGGCTCGCGTCCGAGCGCTGCCCGAGACACGCGCCGGGCAGCGCTCGCCCTGTTCTCGAGGAATGCCGGGTTGATTGACAAAGTAAGTGCAAGGGCCGGACGGCACTGAGCCCCTGCCACCCTCAGTGCAAGAATCATCAGCTCAGGAGACGTGTTTCGCCTCACCGGACAGGCGGCGGATCGTGGCC
>SKMN01000081.1 GCA_007121015.1 Coriobacteriia bacterium | reverse complement strand
TGACGCGACTCGTCCCGCTTGTCGCTCAGGAGCGGGGAGAAGGCCCGACTTACCTCGGCCACCGCAGCAGGGGCAACCCGAGGTGAGGCACCGAGGGTGAGATCGCACAGCAGCAGTCCGCCAGATTCAAGTGGTCCCGAAAACGTTTCGATACCTTGGGTAAGGACGTTCGGACCCGGGAGGGGCATCTCGTGAACCCTGCGCAGATGAAGAGCCTGTTGCAGCTGGTGGGCGTCACGTGCATCTTGTACGCCCTCTACAACACCTGGATGACACACAGCAGTCTCGAGATGCCCCTCATGAGTGGCGAATTCGCGCGCCAGCCGTTCCTCTGGATCGGCGTCGCGCTGGTGGTCGGCCCGTACGTCGTCGCGCTCTTCGTGTACGTGTTCGCATACGGCCGCACCCGCGCACAGAGCGTGGTCCTGGCTGGCGGAGCCTCCTCGGAATCCTACTGCCGGTGCCGCCACTGTGCAGCCCCGATCACCACCTCAGCACAGGTATGCCGGAAGTGTGGCGAGTTCCAGTACTGAGGCCGTGGCAGTTCACCAGCCCGATCAGTCACCACACGACGGGTGCGTCTCGGAGCGGATGAGCGCTGGCGCGATCGAGAGTGGCGAGTACGTCTCGGAGACCACCGCCGAGAACTCCGGTGTGGTCACGCGCACGGTGGCCTTGGCGGTGCCGCGCGCATCGCCGAGTGTGGGCCCGTCCTCCAGCTCGATGATTGTGAACACCACGTCCTCGAACTCGTAGAGTATGTCGGTCACCGCATCGCCCATGTCGAGCGTGCCCTCCATCGAGTAGCTGAACGGCTCGGAGTCCCACGGGCCTTCTTCCGGACGCGGCGGGAAGTAGAGCGAGCCCCCGCCGCTGATGGTCCCGTAGCCCTCGATGACCAGTTCGCCTTCGAGCTGCCAGTCGCCCTCGAGGCCATCGCAGTTCCACGCGTCGTACGTCGCCGTGTACCCGTCGCCCGACATCTCGAGGAACACGCGGGCACCCTCGCCCTCGACCGTGATCTGCACGCGGTTCTGACCGCTCGCGTACTTCACGCCCTCGAGCTCGATGCAGTCGTGGACGTACCAGATCATGACCGAGGCCTGGCCGGGATCTGTCGCGACGTACGTAAATTCGCCGCGCCCATCGCCGTCGGTCGTCACCGTCTGCGGTTCGACCTCGCCCGGTCCCGTCAGCTCTATCTCGACCTCACGATCGGCAAGCACGTAGCCGTCGCAGTCGACCAGCTCGAAGGTGACGGTCTCTTCCATGTCGACCTCGAGCGTCAGGAGCTGCACGCTGCTGTAGACCCACGAGTCGATCGCGATGTGCTCGTCTTCGCGAACCTTGCTCTGATGATCGCGGATCATCTGGAGCATCGGCGTCATCTGCTGAGCGACGCTCTCCGGATCGCCCCCGGTGGCCGAGGCGACCGGACGCCCCTTCCCGTCGACCAGGTTCATGGTGATCGCATCCGCCGTCGAACTCGTGGTCAGGATGTACTCGTCCCACAGATCGAGGGACACCCCCGCCGACATCTCGAGGAACGCCCGGTGGCCGAGGTTCTTGCCCGTCATCAGGAAGCGTATCCCGTCACGGTTCCACAGCGTCACGAGGTTCTGCGCCCGCGATTCGCGCGGGTCATCGGGCATCCACTCGAACACGCGTACCCGCGGCTCGGGACACTCCTGCGCGGCATGCGCGGCCGAGATACCGCCGCCGAGTAGCAGCGCGCACGTCAGGACCGCGACGATCATCGTCGACAACCGTGCGCCGGCGACGGTGGCGCGGGCCTCCGCAACTATTCGTTCGCGCATACTCACTCACCGCCCGTCGCGAGGATCCCGGCTTCGAGGAAGACCGATACGCCGTCCTCCAGCTCTGTCACCACTGCACCCAAGGCCCCGTCCGTCCGGCTCGCCGAGAACCCGGCATTGCGCAATCCGGTCTCGCCCGCGGATGCTTCCTCATCGATCGTCCATCCCTCGTCGCCGAGCGCTGCGATGTACGCTGCCAACACATCATCGAACGGCTCGCTGGCCTCGAACTCCGCCCGGTAGACGGTAGCTTCGCTCCCTCGAGATCCGATGCTCTCGGAGTAGCGGATGTCGGCTCCGGCGGGTGCGGGAAGTTCGCTCGGCCAACCATCGGCCAGCGCACCCGGCACGCTCGCCATCGTGATGTCTTGCCCGCCGACAGAGAGTAAGCGCACCCCGTCATCGTCACGCTCCCGCGGCGAAAGTGACACATCACCATCGGACGTGCCGGCCGAGCGTGCGCATCCGAGTCCGGACACCGTCACTACCGCCACCACGACCGCCAGCACGATCAGAACCGCGCTCCCACCCCTGTGTCGAGCCACGCTGACCCGCTCGTCTCGCGACTCCCTCGCGTACGCCCTGGCGGTGCCGTACGTCTGACCCGCACCAAGCCCTCCCACATGTGGGAGAAGTGGACAGCGAGGAATTCTCGTCAGCGTACACCCTGCGATGTCGATGTCGCCAGTCCGCGGTATGATCGCCGTGCGGCTCACGGCTCTGACAGGTTCGCGATATCCGAAGCGAGGAGACCAGCCGATGAGGTCCTACGATGTCACCGTCCCGCTCGGCCCGGCCACGCACATCTGGGACGACGACCCGACGCCGCTGATCGAGACGCTCGCGCACCTCGACCGCGGGGACGCGCACACGCTCACGCGCATCGCGATGAGTTCGCACTCGGGCACCCACGTCGACGCGCCCGCGCACTTCGCGCCCGGCGGCACGACCGTCGATGCGATACCGGCAGCAACGCTCGTAGGGCCTGCGCTCGTTATCGAGCACGAAGGCCGGGCGCATATCACCGCCGCCGACCTCGATGCGCTTGGCGTGGACGGTAGCTACGAACGCGTGCTCTTCAAGACCGCGAACGGCCGCCTGTGGGAGCGCGACGGGTTCCAGCGTGACTTCATCGCGCTGGAGATGAGCGCTGCGGCGAGCCTCATCGAACGCGGCATCGCGCTCGCGGGCATCGACTACCTCTCGATCGAGCCGTATGACTCGCCGGGCAACAGCGTGCACCGCGCACTCCTCGGCGCAGGGGTGACCGTGATCGAGGGACTCGACCTGCGCGAGGTGCCCCCGGGCGAGTACCTGCTCGTATGCGCGCCGCTCAAGCTCGCCGGAGCCGAGGGCGCGCCGGCGCGCGTGTTCCTGCTACAGCCGTGACACGTTCGCGTGGCTTGTACCGCGACCTTGGCAGGCGAGCACTCCAGCGGGTATGTACCTCTCGACTTCGACCGGGAGGTGAGCGCCATGGATACGAACGACGTCGCGAAGCGTGCAGCCGGCCGGGCCGCTCTCGCGTACGTGACGCCCGGCGCCTTGCTCGGAGTGGGCACCGGAAGCACGGTCCGCCACTTCGTGGAGGCGCTCGGCGAGAGCGGCACGCGCCCCTCGGCGGCGGTGCCCACCTCATCGGACACGGAGCGACTCCTCAGGGACATCGGAGTCCCCCTCATCGCGCTCGAGTTCGCCGAGGTGCCGATCCCCGTCTACGTCGACGGCGCCGACGAGGTGGACGGCCTCGGCCGTGCGATCAAGGGCGGCGGCGGGGCGCACGCGGCGGAGAAGCGGGTCGCTCGCGCGTCGAGCACGTGGGTGTGCATCGTCGACGAGAGCAAGCTCGTGGACCGGCTCGGCGAGACCGCGCCGGTCCCCCTCGAGGTCGCGGAGCGCTCGCTCGACGCGGTCATCGCTTCGATCGAGGCGATGGGCGGCTCGGCGACCGTCCGGGCAGGCAGCCGCGCGGACTCCGGCAACCCGCTCGTCGACGTGCGCGGCCTCGACCTCTCCGACCCGGAGCGCACCGAGGATGCGCTCGAAGCCGTTGCCGGGGTCGTCGCCTGCGGGATCTTCGCCCACCGGCGGGCCGACGTGGTCGTGGTCGGCCGGGCGGACGGCTCGGTGTCCGCGTTCGAACCCGGATAGCGGCACGCAGGTCGAGGATGCGGCACGGCACGCGGGGACGCACGGGTGAGCGGGCGCGGCCTGCGAAACACTACCCGTCCAGCAGCTCGGCGAGCTCCGATACCGTTGTGGCGGGGCGCTCGCACGTGCCGTGCCTGCAGAGGTAGGCGACGGCTCCACTGGCCGCCCCCGCGCGGGTAGGATCGTCACCGTGCTGCTCACGCCACTCGAACAACTCAAGCGCGGCGGCCTGCTCGGCAGTCCACGCCGCTCCCACGAGAAGGTTGGGGCGGAAGTCCGCCCGCACGACATCGAGCATCGCCTGCGGCTCCTCGCCCACGATCGCAAGCGTCGCGGGCGGCGCAAGCGCAAGGTCGAGAGCCGCAAGCCACCGCGAGAAGCCGAGCGGTGCACGTTCCATCGCGTCGGCCATCTGCGCGAGTGCCGGTGCCGCCGCGTCTGCGTAGGCGCGCTCGTCGGTGTAGGCGGCAAGCCGGATGCAGACGTCCGCAGCCACCGCCCCGCCCGAGGGCATCGCGCCGTCCTGCACGGTCTTGGGCCGCACGATCAGCGACTCGTGATCGTCGCTCGTGTCGAAGAAGCCGCCAGCGGGATCGGCGAAGTGCTCGAGGGCCGCGTCGACGAGCTCCCGTGCGTGCGCGAACCACCGAGGGTCGAACGTCGTCTGGTAGAGCTCGAGTAGGCCCTCGGCGCAGTGAGCGTAGTCTTCGAGATACCCGTTGAGCTTGGCGTGTCCCCCCTGCCACGTGCGAAGCATCCGGCCCTCGGCCGTGCGCATCTCCGCCAGGACGAAGCCCGCGTTGCGCTCGGCGATAGCACGGTAGTCGTCCCGACCCAGCACGCGCGCCGCCTCGGCGAACGCGGCGAGCGCAAGCCCGTTCCAGCCGGCGAGCACCTTGTCGTCGAGGGCGGGCCGCACCCTCGCTTCCCGGGCGTCGAACAGTGCGGCCCGGGCACGAGCGAGCCTGTCTGCGACCTCGGCAACGGGCAGCCCGGCGTCCGCGGCGACCTCGGCCGGAGTCCGGTCCACGAACAGGGTGTTCGCTCCTTCGAAGTTGCCGGCCTCGGTCACTCCATACGCGGAGACGAACAGCTCTGCGTCGGCGTCCACGTCCGCCTCTGCCGGGGACTCGCTCCCGGCTTGCGCACCGGAAAGCACCTCGCGTATCTCATCGAGACTCCACACGAAGAAGCGGCCTTCGACACCCTCGGTGTCCGCGTCCTGCGCCGAGTAGAACCCGCCATCCGGGTCGAGCATCTCGCGTGCGAGGTAGTCGAGGGTCCCCGTCACGACATCCCGGTAGCGCTCGTCACCCGTGAGCTGCCATGCGTGCAGGTAGGCACGCGCAAGCTGGGCGTTGTCGTAGAGCATCTTCTCGAAGTGCGGGACGAGCCACTTCTCGTCGGTCGCGTATCGGTGGAACCCGCCGCC
>SKMN01000003.1 GCA_007121015.1 Coriobacteriia bacterium | reverse complement strand
GTGCTCATCATCCCGGCCGCGATCTCTTCGCCCGTTTCGAGCAGGAGTTCTTCGATTGCGGCGTCGTCCATCCATGACGGCAGGTGGCCGTTAGCGACCATCGCCGAGAGGCCCAGCTGGAAGACGCGCATCTTGAGGAAGAGGCGCCGGCGCTCCGCGTCGGTCCAGTCGGCGAGTTCGGGGTCGCTCGCCATGAGGCCGGCCATCGCGTCTTCGATCTGCTCGTGCGGCGTCATGAAGGGGCCAGGCTCGAGCGCTATCTCGCGGAAGAGCTGAGGATAGTCGCGCGCGAACGCCAGCGACGCCTTGCCCATGTTCTCGAAGGGGTGGGGGCCGGTCTGAGCGGCTACGAACTCGGCGGACATGGCCGCAACGCGCTTCGCGGTCGCGCCGACGAGTTCGTCGATGGTCGCGAAGTTCGCGTAGATGGGCGCGACGGAACAGCCGAGCCGCTCGGCCACTCCGCGTGCGGTGATGCCGGAAAAGCCCTTGACCTTGGCGATCTCGAACGCGGCTTCGACTATGGCTTCTCGGTCGTACTTGGTGGTTGGCGGCACGAGGACCTCCCGTACATAACGCAAGTTAGATAACAGATGTTATGTATCGTACGAGAGGTCCGTCGCCGTGTCAAGGTGTATCCTATGCGAACGACACTGAGACCGAGACGCGACTGCTGCGGCAGCGCGTACCCGGGAAGGAGCAGCGGATGAAGCGCACGATGCTTGGTGGCAAGATCCACCGTGCCACCGTGACCGAAGCCGATCTCGACTACGAGGGCAGCATCACCGTCGACCGAGGCCTGCTCGAGGCGGCAGGTATCCTCGAAGGCGAGGCCGTCGAGGTGTGGGACGTCACGAATGGAGCGCGCCTGACCACGTACACGCTCGCCGGGCCACGGGGATCGGGTATCGTGTGCGTCAACGGTGCCGCCGCCCACCACGTGCACGCAGGAGACCTCGTCATCATCGCCAGCTTCGTAGTCCTCGACGACGCCGACGCGCGATCGTGGCAGCCACGTGCCGTGTTCGTGGACGGCGACAACAGGATCCACGACGAGCGACCCGAGCGCGTCTACGCCGTGGGCTCCCAGTAACAGCGCTTGGGAGAGACGATGCGCTCGCTCTTCTTGAGTTCGTTCATGGCCTTGTCCACCGTCTTACGGTCGAGACCGGACAGCTCGGCCACCTTGCCGGCGTTCAGCGGCTCGCCGGCGTTCGTCATCGTCTCGAGGACCTTAGCGGTCGCGTCCATGTGTGCTCCTTCGCGGGTCCGGAATCGATACGAAGAGGTAGATTCCCCGTTTGCGTGGTCTGTAGCAGGCTTCCCGCACCCGACCGTCCATGTCGCACCGCCGTACCGCACCCCCGTGCCGTGCCGCGTCCCCGCCCGTCTGCACCGCCCCGCTCGCTTCGCTACAATCGGACGCGGCGCCCACGCGCCCGGTCCGACACACGCAAGACGACCCGAGGGGGTCTCACGATGCGCATCCTCGTCCTCGGCGGCGGTGGACGCGAGCACGCGATCGTCGCGTCGCTCGTCGCTTCGCCCCGCGTCGCCCACGTCTACGCCGCGCCCGGCAACGGCGGCACGGCCGCTATAGCCGAGAACGTCTCGCTGCCCGTCGAAGACGGCGCTGCGGTCGCCGCCTTCGCGCTCGAGCACGCGATCGAACTCGTGGTTATCGGCCCGGAGGCTCCGCTCGTTGCCGGCGTGGCCGATGACGTACGCGCTGCGGGCATCCCCACGTTCGGCCCCGGGGCCGACGGAGCGCGCATCGAGGGCTCGAAAGAGTTCGCGAAGGAGTTCATGCGCCGCCACGGCCTGCCCACCGGCACCGCCCAGGCGTTCTCGGCACTCGAGCCCGCGCTCGCCTACCTCGAGGAGGTCGGCGCGCCCATCGTCGTCAAGGCCGACGGGCTTGCCGCGGGCAAGGGAGTCACCGTCGCGATGGACCTCGGCGTGGCCCGCGACGCGGTGCGTGAGTGCTTCGAGGGCCGCTTCGGCGAGGCGGGCTCGACCGTGCTCATCGAGGAGTACCTCACCGGGCCGGAGTGCTCGCTGCTCGTCTTCACCGACGGCCACACGGTCGTGCCCATGGCGCCCGCGCAGGACCACAAGCGCGCCTACGAGGACGACCAGGGCCCCAACACCGGCGGCATGGGCGTGTACTCGCCGGTCCCGATCGTCACCGATACCGAGCACGAGGCGATGGTCGCGGCCATGCGCGCCGCGGTCGAGGGCCTGGCCGAGGAGGGCATCGACTACCGCGGCGTGCTGTACGGCGGCTTCATCCTCACCGCCGAGGGCCCCAAGCTGCTCGAGTTCAACGCGCGCTTCGGCGATCCGGAGACGCAGGTCGTGCTCCCTCGGCTCGAAGGCGATCTCGCCGAAGTGCTGCTCGCGGCAGCCGAGGGGCGTCTGGCCGACGTCGAGCTCGGCTGGCGCGACGAGTGGGCGGTCTCGGTCGTGCTCGCGAGCGGCGGGTACCCCGGCGACTACGACGTCGACATGCCCATCACCGGCATCGAAGCGGCCGAGGCCCTGCCGGGCGTGACGGTGTTCCACGCGGGCACGCGTCTCGCCGAGGACGGCACCGTGCTCACCGCCGGCGGTCGGGTGCTCAACGTCACCGCGCTCGGCCACGACTTCTCCTCGGCGAGAGACCGTGCGTACGAGGCGGTCGCGCTCATCGACTTCGACGGCGTGTTCTACCGCTCCGACATCGGCGCGAAGGCTCAGCGCGGCCGCGACGCCTGGCAGGTCTAGCGTGCTCGCGGAGCGTGTACTGAGCGCGGTCATGACCCGCGCCAACGCCAAGACGCTCAAGCTCGAGCCCTACGCCGAACCGCGCCTTCCTGCACCTGTCGCCGGTCGCGAGTACCTCCTCTACGTGCACGTGCCATTCTGCGCGCGGCTGTGCCCGTACTGCTCGTTCAACCGCTTCCCGTTCGAGCGTGAGCGCACCGTCGCCTACTTCAAGCGACTGCGCGAGGAGATGCGCTTCGTCGCCGAGGAGGGATTCGACTGCACGTCGGTGTATGTGGGGGGCGGCACGCCCACCGTCATCATCGATGAGCTCTGCGAGACGATCGACCTCGCGAAGAGCCTGTTCCGCATCCGCGAGGTCTCCAGCGAGACGAACCCCGACCACCTGATCGCAGACGTGCTCGATCCGCTCGTCGAGCGTGTCGACCGCCTCAGCGTGGGCGTGCAATCCTTCGACGATACGCTGCTTGCGCAGATGGACCGCCTGGACAAGTACGGCTCGGGCGCGGAGATCCTCGAACGCATACAGGCGATCGAGGGGAAGTTCCACTCGCTCAACGTCGACATGATCTTCAACTTCCCCACGCAGACAGAAGAGATGCTCGTGCGTGACGTCGAGATGCTCGTGGCGAGCCGCACCAACCAGACGACGTTCTACCCGCTCATGGCCTCGCCGGTGGTCGAAGAGGCGCTCAAGCGGACGGTGGGCAAAGTCTCCTACGAGCGCGAGCACCGCTACTACATGGTGCTCTCGGAGCTGCTCGCCGAGAGTTTCGAACCGGCGACGTCGTGGACGTTCTCGCGTACCGGGGGCGGCATGATCGACGAGTACATCGTCGACTACGAAGACTACGTGGGTATCGGCTCGGGCGCGTTCTCGTACCTGAACGGCGCTCTGTACGTCAACACGTTCTCGCTGGGCGAGTACGCACAGCGCATCGACGCCGGTTCCGCAGGCGTGACGGCGCGCCGCGCGTTCGTCACGCGCGACCGCATGCGCTACCGCTTCTTGATGTCGCTCTTTGGGATGTCGCTCGACAAGACCGCGTTCGCGCGGGACTTCGGGGTCAGCATCGAGCGCGGGCTGCTTCTCGAGATGGCGTTCATGCGGCTCAACGGCGCCTTCGACATCGACGATTCCGAACGCCTCACCCTCACCGTGAAGGGCCGCTACCTGCTCGTGGCGATGATGCGACAGTTCTTCATCGGCGTGAACAACCTGCGAGACCAGGCGCGCGAGGCGCTGCCACCCGAGGAGCTCGCGATGTTCTACGGCGAGAGCCAGTGCGAGGGAGCGGCTCAGGAGGCGATCGCTCAGACCGAGGACGCGGAGCACGCACCCGTACCCTAGCCGGGCGTCCTCGGCTACAATCAGCGGACACACCGACCCGCCCTGAGTGGGCAAGAGCGAGCCGGAGGGCATCATGGCCGAAACACCGCTGGTAGGGATCGTCATGGGTTCGAAGTCCGACATGGACGTCATGCAGCAGTGCGCCGACCAGCTCGACGAGCTGGGCGTACCGTACGAGATACTGGTGGCGAGCGCTCACCGCAACCCCGACCGCGTGCACGACTGGGCCTCCTCGGCCGGTGACCGCGGCCTCAAGGTACTCGTGGCCGCAGCAGGCAAAGCGGCTCACCTCGGCGGCGTGGTCGCCGCGTTCACGCCACTGCCGGTCATAACGGTGCCGATGAAGACGTCGGACCTCGGCGGACTCGACTCGTTGCTCTCGATGGTGCAGATGCCCACGGGTGTGCCGGTCGCGTGCGTGGCGATCAACGGCGCGAAGAACGCCGCGATACTCGCGACGCAGATCCTCGGCAGTTCGATGCCGGAGTACCGGGAGAAGGTCGCCGAGTACAAGCGGGCGATGGCCGAGGCGTAGGCGCAGCGGACGACGATGGCCGAGGCCTGATCGCCGGTGGTACCTGTCCGAGACGAGCGTGAGGAGCGCGCGATGCCGCACGGACACTACGAGGACGTCTGCGTCGAAGGGCACCTCATCGACTCGGGCATCATGTCGGCGATCATGGACGTCGTTGTCGCGCTCGACGGCGAGTTCGAGACGCTCTCATTCGACGTGGGCCGCACGAACGAGGATCCCTCGCGTGCCGTGCTGCGCGTGCGCGGGAACGACGCCGAGCACCTCGATTCGCTGCTTACCGCGGTCCAAGAGCATGGCGCCGTGCCGGTCGACCCGGCCGACGTCAACCTCGCGCCCTCGCCGTGCGACGGCGTGCTCCCCGACGGCTTCTATTCGACGACGAACCTCGACACCGCGGTGCGCCTCGACGGGAGGTGGATCCCCGTAGAGGGCACCGAGATGGACCTCGGCATCCGTGTGGACAGAGAGGCCGGACGCGCGTGGACGATGCCGATGGCCGAGGCGCGTGCGGGTGAGGAGTACGTGGTGGGGCACGACGGGCTGCGGGTCAAGCCGCAGGAGCGCCCGCGCGACAAGCAGGCATTCGAGTTCATGGCCTCGGCGGTGTCGAGCGAGAAGCCCAAGGCGCAGGTCGTCCACGAGGTTGCCCGGATTCTGCGCGACGTGCGCGATGCGGGGAAGACGGCGATCGTCGTCGCGGGCCCGGCGGTGGTGCACACGGGTGCTGCCGATGAACTCGCCCGCATCGTGCGTGCCGGCTACATCGACGTACTCTTCGGCGGCAACGCCATCGCGGTCCACGACATCGAGTCCGCGCTCCACGGCACCTCTCTCGGCGTCTCGCTCTCAGACGGCATCCCGGCGGTGGGCGGGCACGAGCACCACCTGCGGGCGATCAACACCATCCGCCGCTGCGGCTCCATCGCCGACGCGGTCGAACAAGGCGTGCTCACGAGCGGCCTCATGCACACGCTCGTCACGACGGGCACGCCGTACGTGCTCGCCGGGTCGGTACGAGACGACGGGCCGCTGCCCGACGTCATCACCGACGTCATGGAGGCGCAGGCAGCCATGCGTGCGTACTGCCGCGACGCAGGGGCCTGCCTCATGCTCTCGACCATGCTCCACTCCATCGCCACCGGCAACATGCTGCCGGGTAGCGCCCAGGCGATCTGCGTCGACATCAACCCGGCAGTGGTCACCAAGCTTTCTGACCGCGGCTCGTGGCAGACGATCGGCATCGTCACCGACGTGGGGCTGTTCATGGCGCAGCTCGCCAACGAGCTCGAGACCTAGAGCGCCGTCCTGGCGCACGGATTGCACTCTCAGGTCCACGAGACCTGGAGAGGAGCGCGATACCCATGCGACCCGTGTTCGCCCGACGTCGCGACGACCGGCCGGAAGACCGGCTCGCTGGCCCGACGACCCGTCCGGCCATACCGCCCATCGACGCGGCCGTGCCAGCGGACCTGCAGACGGCGACCTTCGCTGCGGGTTGATTCTGGGGACCGGATGCCCGGTTCGGGCTCATCGACGGCGTGTGGCGCACCCGCGTCGGCTACGCCGGCGGCACCACACCCGACCCCACCTACCGTTCGATCGGCGACCACACCGAGTGCCTCCAGGTCGACTTCGACCCCGCGCGCATCACCTACGACGAGCTGCTCGACGAGTTCTGGGCGAGCCACTCACCGACCTCGCCTGCCTACTCGACGCAGTACAAGGCGATGGCGCTCGCCGCCGATGAGGCACAGCTCCAGGCCGCGCTCGTTTCGCGCGACTCGATCGCCACACGGCTCAGCCGTCCCATCCTGACCGAGGTGCGCTTCCTCGATCGCTTCTACGTGGCCGAGGAGTACCACAACAAGTATGCGCTGAAGCGGGACCGGCCCTTGCTCCGCGAGATGGAGGCGTACTACCCGGACCCGGCCGCGCTGCGGGAGTCGACGGCGGCCGCGCGTCTTAACGGGTATGTCTACGGCATCGGCTCGGCGATCGCACTCGAGTCCGAGATAGAGACGTACGGGCTCACACCTCGTGGCGAGGAGAGACTGCGCTCATTCGTAGCGCCGAGATAGGAGGTGGCGACATGGTCGACAAGGTTGTGAAGACCGACGACGAGTGGCGTGCGCTGTTGACGCCGGAGCAGTTCCGCGTGCTCAGGCGTGCGGGAACCGAGCCGCCGGGTAGCGGGGAGCACGTGGACACCGAGGACGAGGGCGTGTATGCCTGTGCCGGATGCGGTAACGAGCTGTTCTCCTCGGCAGACAAGTTCCACTCGGGATCCGGCTGGCCCTCGTTCACGCGACCGGTGCGGCCCGACGCGGTCGAAGAGGAGCGGGACGAATCGTTGGGGATGGTGAGGACCGAAGTCCGGTGTGCGCGTTGCGACGGACATCTCGGGCACGTGTTCCCCGACGGTCCGCCGCCGACCGGGTTGCGCTACTGCATCAACTCGGTCGCCTTGGTACTTAACGAAGTGTGATGGATGTCACATTTAGCGATAGATAAAGCTAATAGTTAGTACCGGCAAATCTCGGGAATGTACTCAGTAGATGGATGTATACCGAGTAGGTTTCCGGAAGGAGGCGAGCAGCCATGAAGACCTCAGTAGTACGGGGCTCGGCTGCACGTCAGAAGATGAGAGTGCTGATCCTGCTCACTCTCGCTGCAGCTGTTGTCATGATGCTCCATGTGCCAGCCATGGCACTCACACAGGTCAACTTGCACGAACCGCACGTCGGTGCGAACAGCGAGACATTCAACACAGAAGGTGACACTGGCGGCCTGACCGACGCCGTCGTGTGGCACTTCGTCTTGAACGGTCTTGACGGCGGTACGCCGCCAGGCACGATCTACGTGACTTTCGCATCGGCCGGTCAGAAGACCGCGACCGGCATCCCGGTGGGTGAAGGGATGGTCCAGACCCAGCACTTCTACGTCGGGACGCCAACGCACGACACCATCGTGTCCGCGTACGCGCTGGTGGACTCCGAGAACTACATCAACCTCGTTCTGAGCCACGTGGCGCTCAACGAGGTGGAGCCGCCGAATGGCGAGGAGCCGCCGATCAACGGCGAGGATCCTCCCAATGGCGAGGAGCCGCCGATCAACGGCGAGGATCCTCCCAATGGCGAGGAAGCGCCTCCGGTAGATGAGGAAGCGCCTCCGGTAGATGAGGAAGCGCCTCCGGTAGATGAGGAAGCGCCTCCGGTGACGGCGGAAGAGGAAGAGGAAGAGGCCGTGGTCGTGAGAGAGGAAGCTGAGCCGTTCCTGCCCTTCACCGGGGCCGATCTCGGACTCCTTTCGCTGGCCGCAGCGGCGACCGCGGCTCTCGGAGCGGGTCTCCGTAGGCTGGGCCTGAGGTAGTCGGTCGCACGTACGCCGGACGGGCATGGCAACGTGCACGACCCGGCGAGCACGAGAAGGGCCGCCCGTGGGCGGCCCTTCTGCTGCCTTGGGTACGACACGACCCGCGCGCGGATGGCGCGTCGTGTGCCTCTCGTGCAACATTCATGCATGGCATGTCAAGAAGGACTGTCCGGTGCGTCATGCGGGCGATGATCATCTGATGGGGCCCGCCGGGGCGGAATCGTCGTGCGTGTGTTGCCCGAACGGCAGGAGAATATGGTTTTTCGTGCGGCATAGAGATGGCGTTCGGCACTATCGTGGTTGAATAGGTATATCCGGGGCCGAGTGCCGCGTCCTCCGGACCGGCTTGATGCGGCAGGCACGGGTCGTGCAGACAGAGGAGGTACGCCGTGGACCAGTCCACCACGGAGCAGAGACATACGACAGAGGCCACCTTCAGCGTGACCGGCATGACGTGCGCATCGTGCGCTGCCGTGATCGAGAAGGTGCTCGGTAGGCGTGAAGGCGTTTCTGAGGCGACCGTCAACCTTGCGTCCGAGAAGCTGACTGTCGTCTACGATCCCGCGCTCATCGGCGAGGCGGACATCGTCTCGGCGGTGAAGGGTGCCGGGTTCACGGCAGCCCTCCTGGCCGGCGGCGAAGACCCTCGCAGCGCCCAGCGGGTAGAGGTGTCGTCGCACCACGCGACCGTCCAGCTCGGCATCACCGGCATGACGTGCTCGTCGTGCCAGACGGTGATCGAGCGCTCGCTCGTCGCCGTCGAGGGAGTGTCGAGTGCGGTCGTGAACCTGGCCGCGGAGACGGCGACCGTCGAGTACGATCCCGCGGCCGTGAGTATCGATGAGCTTGTAGGCGCGGTGAAAGACGCCGGCTACGACGCTGTCGTCGTGCCGCCCGCCGAGGAGATCCAGGCCGAGAGTGCGCGCGACCTCCAGAAGGAGGCGCAGGCCCGGCACACGCGCCGCCAGCGCAATCTGCTCATCATGAGCGCCAGCCTGGCGGTGCCCGCGTTCCTCTTCACGATGGTACCGCCGTTCATGGACGTCATCCCGGCGGTCGTCGCCATGTGGCTCGCGAACACCGTGGGTGGCGCGTGGGACCCGCACATGGTGATGAAGTATATGGGCCTCGTGTTGGCGACCCCGGTCCAGTTCATCGCTGGCGCTCAGTTCTACCGCGGCTTCTGGCACGCGCTCAAGCGCCGGATGGGCAACATGGACACGCTCATCGCCATCGGTACCTCGGCGGCGTATTTCTATAGCGTCATCGCTACGTTCTGGCTGGTTGAGGAGCCGGTGTTCTTCGAGGTCGCCGCGATGCTCATCACCTTCGTCCTCCTCGGCAAGCTGCTCGAGGCGCGGGCGAAGGGGCGGACCGGAGATGCGATCAAGAAACTCATGGGTCTCGCCGCGAAGACGGCCCGTGTGGTACGCGGCGGTCAGGAGATCGACATCCCCGTCGAGCAGGTCGTGGCGGGCGACATCGTCGTCGTGCGACCCGGCGAGAAGATCCCGGTCGACGGCGTGGTCGTCGAGGGCAGCTCGTCGGTCGACGAGTCGATGCTTACCGGCGAATCGATCCCGGTCGAGAAGCATACGGGCGACACCGTCATCGGTGCGACCATCAACAAGCTAGGCTCGTTCAGGTTCCGCGCGACCAAGGTGGGCAAGGACACCGCGCTCGCCCAGATCATCCGTCTCGTCGAAGACGCACAGGGCTCCAAAGCACCCATCCAGCGCTTCGCCGACTACATCAGCTCGTACTTCGTGCCGGCTGTCGTTGTCATCGCCATCATCACGTTTCTCGTGTGGCTCTTTCTCGGCCCTACGTTGTTCCCCGGCGCGCTCGACGACCTCACGCCGTTCGTCAAGGCGCTGCTCGTGGGCACGGCGGTGCTCGTCATCGCATGCCCGTGCGCGCTCGGGCTCGCGACGCCCACGGCCATCATGGTGGGCACCGGCAAGGGTGCCGAGAACGGTGTGCTCATCAAGAGCGGTGAGGCGCTCGAGACGACCCATAAGACAGAGGCGATCGTCTTCGACAAGACCGGCACGCTCACGCATGGCAAGCCCGTCGTGACCGAGTACGAGGCGTTCGACGACGCAACGATCGACCGCGACGGGTTCTTCCGCCTCGCCGCCGCGCTCGAGCGCAGCTCCGAGCACCCGCTCGCCGAGGCGATCGTCGCCCATGCGCGCGAGGCCGGCGTCGAGCTTCCCGCAGTCGACGGCTTTGCGGCCGTGCCCGGTCACGGCGTGGAGGGCGAGGTCGAGGGTCGCAGGGTCGTCCTCGGCAACCGCAAGCTCATGGTCCGTGAAGGTGTGGACGTCTCGCCGTGGGCCGCTCGCACAGAGCAGCTCGAAGGCGAGGGCAAGACGGTCATGCTCACCGCGATCGACGGCGTGCCGGCAGGCCTCATCGCTGTCGCCGACACGCTCAAGCCCGCCTCTCGCGAGGCGGTCGAGCGTCTGCGCGCGATGGGTATAGAGGTGTTCATGATCACCGGCGACAACCGGCTGACCGCGGAGGCCATCGCAGCACAGGCCGGTATCGACCGGGAACACGTGCTCGCCGAGGTTCTCCCCGAGCACAAGGCCGAGGAGGTCGCCAAGCTCCAGGAGCGCGGACTCTCGGTCGCGATGGTCGGCGACGGCATCAACGACACACCCGCCCTCGCGCAGGCCGACATCGGCATCGCGATGGGGGCGGGCACCGACGTGGCCATGGAGACCGGCGGGATCGTGCTCATGAAGGACGACCTGCGCGACGTGGTCACCGCCATCGAGCTCTCTCGGGCGACGATCCGTCGCATCCGGTGGAACTTCGTGTGGGCGCTCGGCTACAACTCGCTCGGCATCCCGATCGCAGCTCTCGGCTTCCTGAGGCCCGAACTGGCAGGTGGCGCGATGGCTCTCTCGAGCGTCAGCGTCGTCAGCAGTTCGCTGCTGCTGCGCCGCTTCAAGCCGAGTATGCGACGGGCCGAGGGCTAGGGCCGGAAGACGGGCCGAGACAGAAAGGGTGCTTCCCATGAGGAAGTTCGCGATCATAGCCGCAGCGACGGTCGGCGTCGTGCTCTTCGGAGCGCTCACCGTCTGGACGTTCGCTCAAGCCCGCACGCACGACTACATGATGCTCGGTGTCGTGGTCGCCGAGGAGAACGTCGCACTCGACGTCTCCGATCAACCTGGCGCGACCGACTCCATCGTGGTCGACGAGGTGCTGGCGCCGGACGACTCGTGGCTGGTGGTACACCTCGATGAGGACGGCATGCCGGGCATGCGGGTGGGCGTGGCCCGCGTGCCCGAGGGGGTGAGCCGGGACGTCGTCATCGAACTCGACGATGACGCCGTGCTCACCGACGACGTCATCGTCGCACTCCACGCGGACCGCGGCCGCCGAGATGAGTTCGAATTCTCGATGGATGCGTTCCACCGCAGCCCGGACAAGCCGTACTTCGTCGAGTTCGAGGAGGTCGCCCGGCGCGTATCGGTCAGGTAAGACGTCCTCGGCCGAGCTTGAGCGCCACGACGGCGATATCGTCGCGCAGAACGCCGCCCCCGAACGCCGTGGCGGTGTCTGCGACCGCGCGGGCGATGGCTTCTGCGGGTGCGCCGCCCATCGACCGGAGCAGTTCGGCGAGCCGCTCCTCGCCGAAGAACCCGCTCTCGTTGCGTGCCTCGGTGACCCCGTCGGTGTAGAGGAGGAGCGCGTCGTCCTGCCCGAGGGTCGCGGTGCCGGGCCGGTACGCCATCTCCTCCATCGCCCCGAGCATCGGACCGAGTTCATCGAGCGCGGTGACCGTACCGTTCGCGTGCAACACGAGGGGCGGCGGATGGCCCCCGTTACAGTAGGTGAGCGCACCGCCGACCGGGTCGAGCACGGCGTAAGCGGCGGTCGCGAACACCTCACTCTCGGAGAAGTAGCACAGCACGTTGTTGGCGCGGTACATCGCGGCGTGAGGCTCGAGCCTCTCGAGCGCGTACGCGCGCAACGTGTTGCGCACGAGCGCGGTCACCGATGCCGCGCGCAGGCCCTTGCCCGACACGTCGCCTATCGTGACGACGGCACGTCCGTCGGGCAACGGGTAGAGGTCGTAGAAATCGCCGCCGACGCGCACGTGCTCGGTCGCGGAGCGGTAGACCCGCCCCACTTCGAGACCGTGCACGCGCGTAGACTCGGCGAGCAGCGAGCGCTGCAACGTATCGGCGATACGTTGCTCGTGCTGGTAGAGCCGCGCGTTGTCCAAAGCGACCGCGAGTTGCCGGGTGATACCGCGCAGGAGTGAGACCTCGTCTTCGGTGAAGGGGCGACGCTCGTCGAACGCGAGGCCAAGAGTGCCCAAGGGACGCTCCGCAGACGCGATCGGCACCACGATCCAGCGGACGGCGGCGGCCCGCTCCTCGTCGGGCCACATGGCATCGGGGGTGTCGTGCGTCACGAGCGGGATGGACCGGGAGATGACCCGACCGAACGGAGTCGGATGGCTGACATCTACCCGGTTGACGGCGGATGCGGTTGCCGCGCTCAGCCCGAAGTACGATGCGAGCACCAGCGAGTCCGCGGACTCCTCGAAGAGGTGCAGCATCCCCTGGGCAGGCGTGAGGTGAGACCTCACGGTGTCGATGACGAGGCGGCACACCTGCTCGACCGAGAGCGAGCTGCCGGCGGTCGCGGCGATGTCCTTGAGGAGCGACGTCCGGGCGAGCTCGACTTCGTAGGCAGCCAGAAGGCGCTCCCGTTCTTCGTCGGCCTGCCGACGCGTGGTGATGTCGCTCACGAACATGGTGGCACCTTCAGGGGCGGGATAGACGCGGGTCTCGGCCCACACACCGGTCGGTTCGTAGCACTGTACGAACGAAGAGGGGATGTCGTCTTCGATGGCGCTGGCGAGCGCCCCTTCCATGATCGACTTCCGGGCGCCGGGGAACACGTCGAGCATGCGGCGTCCGGTCATCTCCTCGGCCGACATGCCGAACATCGAGGCGAACGATGCGTTCACCGACCGGTACCTACCGTAGCTGTCGAGCACGGCGAACCCGTCGGTGATGCTCGCGAGGATGTCTTCGACACGCTTGCGCTCGTGAGCGAGTGTGTCGATCAGCCGCTCGCGTTCCGTGATGTCGCGCCACACCGAGACTGCTGCCGTGACCACGCCATCGGTCGCGATGGGGGACGCGCTCACCAGTACCTGGGTCTCGGTGTCGCCGCAGCGAACGACGAGCGGGACGTCGCACACCGTTTCACCGGCAAGCGCCGCCTCGTACGGCACGTCGCGCGTCCGGGGGGCGTTGCCGTCACGATTGCAGACGTCGGCGGTCTCGAGGAACGAGTGCCGGTCGTGGTCCACCGGATCGAAGCCGAACAGTCGTGTGGCGGCTGAGTTGGCCCGCTGGATGGCGCCCGTCGCGTTCACCACGACGACCGCGTCGGTCAGCGACTCGAAGATGCCGCTGAACTCGGTGGCGAGCTTCTCGGAGGCGACGGAGAGGCGACGCGCGACCTCGGCAGCGCCACGTTCGTCCTCGTAGAAGTAGGCGTTCTCGACTCCGGCAGCGAAGATGTTAGCGAGCGAGGAGAAGAGGTCGATATCTGCCGCGCTGAGCGGACGGGAGTCCGCCCAGCCGAAAGTCAGCACGCCCACGGTGGTCGCTCTTCCCTTCAGCGGAAGCACGATGTAGGAGCGCGGATGCATGCCGCAGGACGCGAGGTCGCGGGCGAGTGGAGGCCCGAGGGGATGCGCGGCAATATCCTCGCCGTACTGCGGCTCCCCCGAACTGAAGGCGTGGGCAACGATGTGGTCCTGATCCGCCGACAGGATACCGGCTTCGGCGACGTAGGCGTCGGGAAGGCCGCGCAGCGACGCGATCCGCAGCCGGTTGCGTTCCCGGTTCGCCAGTCGCACGACCACGAACAAGGGCGAGAAGTGGGCGTCGACGGCATCGGCCACCTCGTGTGCGATCCGCTCCGCATCGAGCGAGGAGATGGCGATCGAGCTTATCCCGCGGAGTAGGTCCAGACGCGCTGCCCGTATGCTGGCATCGTGGGCATGACCGGCCGAGGAGGTCCCCTGTTGCGTCATGTGGAGAGGCGGTCCCGTCGATCGAGGGGTCTTAGGTAGAGTGTACAGTCGGCACTGCTGGTCCGCTCGGGTATCCTGTTGAACGGCGTATCAGTGCCGACCAGCGGAGGAGCGGTGTACGAGCGCGACTACATCTTGCGCCTCATCACCCAGGTGGGACAGATGCTGCGCGCGATGTTGCATGCGATCCGAGAGCACCGCGCAGACGATTCCCTCGAGATCGCTCGCGATGCCGTGGAGGCGCTCGTCGATACGGACATCGCGCTCGCCGATGCGATGACGGGAGAGGGGCTCGTCACGTTCCTCACCGCGGGAGGCGCTCTCGACGTCGTCCGGTCACGCCTCCTTGGCGAGGTGCTCATCGTGCGAGCAGAAGCGTTCGATGAAGCCGGACAGCACGAGCGAGCGGGTCACGAACGTGTCAGGGCGCGGGAGGTCCTCGAGGCCACCCGTCCTCATGCCGACGGCGAGGATGCGGAACACGTAGCGCGTATGCTCGCGGAGATCACGCGGGACGAGTAACTCGATCTCCACAGGCTCGCGACATCTCGTCAGGCGCCCACATGTCGAGCTGAGCCGCCGTCGTTTCGCCGGTAGATCCGCGCACCCTTGTCGACGATCTCGAACAGCCCTTCGAGGGCCCCCGGTGTCTCCGCCGTGCCGAGCACGAGAAAGCCGCCGGACTCAAGCGAGTCGAACGTCGAGGCCAGGGCGTACCGCTGCGCGTCCTTGCACAGGTAGATGAGCAGGTTGCGCATGCTGACGAGCTGCATGTTGGTGAGGGGCGCATCGTGTGTGATGTCGTGGCGTGAGAAGGCGGACGACTCCCTGAGCTCGGCTCCGACGCGGTAGTCGTCGCCATCGACCTCGAAGAAACGTGAGAGCCGCTCGGCTGAGACGTCTGCTTCGATCGACTTCGGGTAGAGCCCTCGTCGCGCATGCGCGAGCGCGCGCTCGCTGACATCCGTGCCGAACACGGTCAGCCGACGGTGCTCCCCGACGTCCTCGAAGTGTTCGAGGAACAGGATCGCGAGGGAGTAGACTTCTTCGCCGGTCGAACATCCCGGGACCCACACGCGCAGGTGTCCCTCCGGCGCGACGGCCTTGGAGATGTCGAAGAGCACTTCGCTCGAGATGGCCGAGAATACCTCGGAATCGCGGAAGAAGCGCGTTACCGGGATGAGGATCTCGTGGTGGAGGCTGAATGCCTCATCAGGATCGTCGCGTACGATCTCGAGATACTCGCTCAGCGTGCGCGCGTCGCACACTAGCATGCGACGGGCGACCCTCCGGTCGAGGGTGGAGCGCTTGTAGCATTGGAGGTCGAGACCGGTGGCGGTGCGGACCGTGGCGGCAAGCGAGGAGATCTCCTCGGCCACCCATCCCTCGGAAGTAGAGCGTGCTCCGAGAGGGCTGCGCGCCAGACTGGTCAGGCGCGCAGCGATCTCCACGGCGTTCGCGGTCACGTCGGTCATGCTGTCCACAACCGGCGCGTCCTCTCCGCCCCCGTCGAGCGTGCGGTCCCGTTCCGTGAACGTGTCGCCGCCCCTCTCGCGGATCGTCTGCAGCCCAGCCTCGCCGTCCCCGTCCGTTCCCGACAGCAGGACGCCGACGGCGGCGGGTCCGAGGTGCTGCGCGAGCGAGCGGTAGAGGTCGTCGATGGGGACGGCGGTGGTCGTCTGACACGTGGATGGGACGAGTGTCGACGCGGCGTCGATGACATCGAGAACGACTGCGGCACTCGCGATGTAGACGTGGTCCGGCACCACGGGGGTGGGCGCAGTTACCTCGGTCACGGGCACGGAGGCTTCCCGGGCGACGAGCCTCGGGAGGGTCGAGTAGGTGTCGGGGTCGCACGGGTGAGGCACGATGACGAACGCGATGCCGGTGCGGCTCGGCAGCATGCGGAAGAACGACCGCAACGAGTTGAGAGCGCCCGGACCGACACCGATGCCGACGATGCGGAAGATCTCCGCCGGAGCGGCATCGGACCGCGGTGCAGACCGTAGATGGGCCGAGTGATCGTCAGGCATGGCAGTATCCGTCGTCCTGCTCCACGTCGAGGCGGCGGTCATCGGGTCTCACCAGTATAGTCGGTGCCCACAAGGGAAAGCGGCAGGCCCGAGCGAGGGCGCCGTGGACGCACCGCGCGGGCATGGGCCACCAGTCCAGATTGACCGCCGTCGGGGGGAACCGGATACTGGAAACCGCACACACCACCAGTTTCCTGCGTACCGGAGGGCGGCTGCATGACCGTTACAAGAGACGATATCGTCGCGAGCTTCCGCAGACGCATCGAGCACTTCGGTTACCGGAAGACATCGGTCGAGGACATAGCGCACGACCTCCACATCTCCAAGAAGACCATCTACGTCCACTTCGAGAGCAAAGAAGAGATGTTCCGGCGCGTCGTAGAGCAAGTGGCCGCCGAGGAGAGGGCGCGGATCGCCGGGGAACTGACAGACCGCACGTGCTGTCTCGAGAAGATCGAGGGGCTCATCGGCATCATCTTCCGAGAGACACGGGAATGGTGGCGCGAGAACAGGGAGAGCGAGTTCGTGGAGCGCTACGAGGTCGGGGAGCGGGCATTCCTCGACGCGTACTCCGAACTGATCTCCGAGTGGGTGCAAGCGGGCGTCGAGCACGGGGAGTTCGATACCGACAAGCCGGAGATGACCGTGGTGTTCATCGGCGGTATCATCCTGGCTGGTACGAGGCTCTTGCGTGACGACCCGGACCTCTCGCCCGAGGACGACGCCATCGCCGCGGTGCGCAAGCTCCTCAGATAGAGGGCCGTTTGCGGGAGATGGCCGTGAGTCACTCTTTCATCGCGTACAATGGGCGCACCGAGCGTCCTGCCGTGTCCCTTGCGCCCCGCCGAGGAGTGTCCCGTGTTCGCTAGCGTTTACTACGAGATAGCCGCTATCCTTGCCATCGCAGGCGTGCTCGGGGCGCTCGGCACCGCGCTCAAGCAGCCGCTTATCATCTCCTACATCGCTGCTGGCATATTCGTGGGACCCGCGGTGCTCGGGTGGGCGACCGCGGCGAGCCAGGTCGAGCTCATGGCGAGCATCGGCATCGCCGTCCTGCTCTTCGTGGTGGGACTCAAGCTCGATATCGGGCTTATCTCGAGTGTGGGACCGGTCGCGCTCGCCACCGGTCTCGGGCAGGTCGCGTTCACCTCCGGGGTGGGGTTCCTCATAGCGCTTGCGCTCGGGTTCGACACGGTGGCGGCGGTCTACGTCGCGGTGGCGCTCACGTTCTCCTCGACGATCATCATCGTGAAGCTGCTCTCGGACAAGCGAGAGATCGACTCGTTGCACGGCCGTATCGCTGTCGGCTTCCTCATCGTGCAAGACATCGTCGTGGTCATCACGATGATCGTGCTGTCGGCGTTCGCAGGCAACGAAGGGGTCGACCTGACGACCTCCCTGCTGCGCGTGGCCGCGATGGGCGCAGCGTTCGTCATCGTCATCGCGCTGCTTATGCGGTTCGTCATCCCGCCGGTGCTCGAACGCGTTGCGCGCTCCCCCGAGCTGCTCGTCATGGGCGCGGTCGCGTGGGCGATCGCGCTCGCGGCGCTCGGCGACGGACTCGGCTTCAGCAAGGAGGTCGGCGCGTTCCTCGCGGGCGTCTCGCTCGCCTCGACGAAGTTCCGTGAGGCGATCGCGTCGCGGCTCGTGAGCTTGCGCGACTTCCTACTGCTCTTCTTCTTCATCGACCTCGGTACCAAGCTCGATGTGGGCTCGCTCGGCGACCAGATCGTGCCGGCCGGCATCTTCTCGGTGTTCGTGCTCGTGGGTAACCCGCTCATCGTCGTGGCGATCATGGGCTTCATGGGCTACCGGCGTCGCACCGGCTTCCTCGCCGGCCTCACCGTCGCGCAGATCAGCGAGTTCTCGCTCATCTTGGGCGCACTCGGCGTCACGCTCGGGCACATCGGGACCGATACGCTGAGCCTCATCACCGTGGTCGGGATCGTCACCATCGCGCTCTCGACGTACATGATCCTCTACTCGCACGTCCTCTACGGGCGTCTCGAGGGGCCGCTCAGGGTCTTCGAGCGCGACACGCCGTTCCGGGAGATCGCGACCGAGGAAGGCGACGTCGGCCCGGTCCACGTCGACGCGATAGTGTTCGGGCTCGGACGCTTCGGCGCGCGCATCAGCGCTGGCCTCGTGGACCGCGGGTACCGGGTGCTTGGCGTGGACTTCGACCCTGCAGCGATCCGCGAGGCGCGAAAGCGCGGGTTGCCGACCCAGTACGGAGATGCCGAGGACCCCGAGCTCACCGGGACGCTGCCGTTGCAGCAGGCGAAGTGGATCGTGAGCACGACACCGCTCGTCGATGTCGGACTCGCGCTGCTGCACGCGCTGCGCGAGCACGGCTACACGGGTAAGGTCATACTGACGGCCCATACCGACAGCGACGCGGACCGGCTGAGGGCGGGGGGCGCAGACCTCGTGCTGCTTCCGTTCGTAGACGCCGCGGATCAAGCCGTCGACCTGCTGACCGGAGTCTCGTACCCCATCGACGTTCGCTCGGCCGAGGACATCGGGGTCAGCGTCGAGCGCGTGGTGGTGGAATCGGATTCCTCGGCGGTGGGCGCGCGCCTGCTCGACTTGGGTGGCCCGACGCGGCCGCTCATCGTGATGCTCCGCCGAGGAGGGCGCGTGTTCGTGCCCACGGGACGCACGGTGCTCGACGGAGGCGACGAACTGTTCGCGCTTGGTGCCGAAGATTCCGTACGCGAGCTGCGGGAAGAACTGGCGCCTTCGTAGGGGCGGGTTCGCTCGCGGCTGTATGGGTGGCTCGCCGGGAACGCTGGACCGGAGCGCTGCGGAAGGTCGTGGTGACCGTCGTATGGACATAGCCCACCCGGTGCTCCTCGCAGCCTTCTTGCTGCTCGCTGGGGTGCTCGCGAGCAAGCTGTCGTACAGATTGGGAGTGCCGGCGCTCCTTCTCTTCCTCGCGCTCGGCATGCTTGCAGGCTCAGAAGGCGTGATCGGTATCGAGTTCGCCGACCCGGAGCCGGCCATGCTCATCGGCGTGCTGGCTCTCTGTCTGATCCTGTTCGACGGCGGACTCCACACGGATGTGCGCTCGATGTCGTCTGGCGTCAAGCGCGACGGCGTGCTCCTCGCCACGCTCGGCGTGATGCTCACCGCCGGCCTCGTCGCGGTCTTCGCCGTGTACGTCCTGGGGCTGGACCTGGTCACCGGTCTACTCCTTGGGGCTATCGTCTCATCGACCGACGCAGCGGCGGTCTTCGCCGTGTTGCGGGCGAAGAACATCGGCATCAAGGAGCGCGTGCGCTCCGTTCTTGAGTTCGAGTCAGGCAGTAACGATCCGACCGCGGTGTTCCTGACGGTCACGTTCATCACGCTCGCTACGAGCGGGGCGCACGCGGGCTGGCTGGTACCGGTCGTTTTCGTCTACAAGCTCGCGGGAGGCCTGCTCGCCGGGTACGTGTTAGGCAGGGTACTCGTGGCCCTGCTCAACTGGATCGACCTCGAGTACGACGGCCTCTACCCCGTGGTGACGCTCGCGAGCGTGGGCGTCGTGTTCGGACTGGCTGAGGTCATCGGTACGAGCGGGTTCATGGCTGTCTACGTGGCCGGGCTCACCATGGCCGATCGCGTCTTCGTGCACCGCAACAGCCTCCTGCGTTTCCACGAGGGCCTCGCGTGGCTCATGCAGATAGCGATGTTCGTCGTGCTCGGCCTGCTCGCGTTTCCGATGCGGCTTATCGAGGCGGCACCCGATGGGATCTTCGTGGCGCTTCTCCTGATCTTCGTGGCGCGGCCCTTCTCGGTGATGATCACACTTGCCTTCTCTGACATGACGCTCAGGGAACGAACCATGGTGTCGTGGGTCGGGCTGAGGGGCGCGGCACCGATCATACTTGCGACGTTTCCGCTCGTGGCGGGCGTCACGGGCGCCGAGTACCTCTTCGACGTGGTGTTCTTCGCGGTCATCGTCTCGGTGTTGCTGCAGGGTCCCTCTGTCGCCGTGATGGCGCGCAAGCTCCGCGTTGACGCTCCGTTGGACGCGCCCGACGCATACCCGATCGAGATCAGCGCTCCCGCCGACATCGGCGTGAAGATCAAACGGCTCGTGATTGGGCCGGACTCGGAAGCGGCCGGGGCCCGCCTTGTCGACATCGGCGGACCGACCCGCCCGCTCGTTGTGATGCTGCGGCGAGGCGGCCGCATCTTCGTGCCGACCGGCCGGACGCTCCTCGAGGAGGACGACGAGCTGTTCGTGCTTGGCGACCCGGAGTCCATACGGGAGTTTCGCGCGTTGCTTTCCAGTGCGTTGCCGGATGCGCCTACGGCGACCTCCTAAAGCGCTCCCTCGCGCTCGAGGAGCGCGCGTTTGCGCGCGAGTCCTGACGCGAAGCCGGTGAGCGAGCCGTTTGCGCCGATGACGCGGTGGCACGGCACGACCACGCCGACCGGGTTCGCCCCGCACGCTTGCGCGACCGCACGCACGGCCCTCGGGCGCCCCACCTGCCGCGCGAGTTCGCCGTACGTGATCGTGGTGCCGGAGGGGACCTCGGTCAGCGCGCGCCAGACGTCGATCTGGAACGGGGTGCCACGCAGGTCGAGCTCCACATCGCTCACGCCGCGCGACGGGTCCTCTACCGTCGCCTCGATCTCTGCGAGTGAGCACTCCTCGGCGGACGAGACCTCGATGTCCGCGCTCGGGAATCGTGCGACGAGGTCGCCGAGGAGCGAGGCATCATCGTCGCCGAGGGAGATCGCACACACTCCGCGCTCGCTGCACGCGACGAGGAGGCGGCCGAGGGACGTGGCGGTGGTCGCATAGCGGATGGTCTCGAGGGCACGAGCGGGGGCCATGACGTTCTCCTCGGCAGCAGACATGGGTCGTGTGGGCCTAGCGGGTCGTGAGAGAAGCAGCGTACCGCGTGGAGCGCCGATTCGGGAATAGAGAGTCGAGGAGGTGGTTTCCGGATGACACTTACGATGGGCAGCACCGTGACGCTTGCGAACGGTGTCGAGATGCCGAGGCTCGGGTTTGGAACGTACAAGATAACCGGTGCGGACGTCGCACCGTCGGTCCGCGAGGCACTCGAAGCGGGATATCGGCACTTCGACACCGCGTCGGCATACGACAACGAAGCAGAGATCGGGCGCGCGCTCAGCGAGGCGGGCGTGCCGCGCGATGAGGTGTTCCTCACGAGCAAGGTGTGGAACGACGAGCAGGGTGAGGAGCACGTGTTGGAGGCGCTCGACCGCACGCTCGAGCGCCTCGGGACGGGCTACGTCGATCTCTACCTCGTGCACTGGCCGATCCCACGACTCTACGAGTCGACGTGGCGGGGGATGGAGCGGACGCTCGACGCGGGGAAGGCGCGGGCGATAGGAGTGAGCAACTTCCTCGAGGAGCACCTCGACGTACTCTCGCGCTACACGACGGTACCGCCGATGGTCGATCAGGTCGAACACCACCCGTACCTGCAACAGCCAGCGCTCCGAACAACGCTTCGTGACCAGGGTATCGCGCTCGAGGCGTGGTCCCCGATAGCACGGGGCCGGGTGTTGGACGATCCGGTCATCACGCGCATCGCCGCGGACCACGGTGTCACGGCTGCCCAGGTGACACTCCGGTGGATCCTCCAGCACGGGGGGATCGCGATCCCCAAGTCGGTCACGCCGTCACGCATCCGCGAGAACGCGGATCTGTTCGACTTCGAACTCTCGGTCGCGGAGATGGCCGAGATCGACGCGCTGGATCGCGGAGAGGACGGGCGTTTCGGCAAGCACCCCCGGGAGTTCGCGTCGAGATGAACCGCGCGAAGAAGGGCCGCCCGGACGGACGGCCCTTCGAAGGTACGCGTGATTCGCGGTATCAGTAGTTCTCGGCGAGGAGCTCGTAGTACTTCTTGGGGTGGACGCAGGCCGGGCAGACCTCGGGGGCCTCGGGACCCTCGTGGATGTAGCCACAGTTGCGGCAGTGCCAACTCAGCGTCCCGGAACGCTTGAAGACGACACCCTCCTCGACGTTGGCGAGCAGCTTGCGGTAGCGGGCCTCGTGGAACGCCTCGACCTTGGCGATCTCGCGGAACGACTCGGCGACCTTCGGGAAGCCCTCCTCCTCGGCGACCTGGCCGAAGTCGGGGTAGAGGGTGCCCCACTCCATGAGCTCGCCCTCGGCGGCGTGCAGGAGGTTCTCGGCGGTCGTGCCGAGCGGTCCGGCAGGGTAGGAGGCCGTGATCTCGACCTCGCCGCCCTCGAGATACTTGTAGAAGACCTTGGCGTGCTCCTTCTCGTTCTCGGCGGTCTCGGTGAAGAGCGCGGCGATCTGTTCGTAGCCCTCTTTCTTGGCGATGGCCGCGTAGTAGGTGTAGCGGTTGCGCGCCTGCGACTCCCCGGCAAAAGCCTTCAGCAGGTTCTGCTCGGTGCGGGTTCCCTTGATGGCCATGCGCATGTTCCTCCACTTCGTAGGGGTTATTACATAGAAATGTACACGAACTGTCGTGTGACGTAAAGTAGGCGCGACGATTGGATGATACCCGTTGGAGCGTTCGGCCGCGTCCGTCCGTTCCTTGCCGAGGAGGCCCACATGCGAAGCACCGTAGCGCTCGTGCGCTGCGACACCTACGACGAGGAGACCGTCTTCGAGGCGGTGAGCCGCGGGCTCGGTTTCCTCGGCGGGCCGCACGCGTTCGTGTCGAACGGTGAGCGCGTGCTCCTCAAGCCCAACCTGCTCGTGCCCGCGCCACCAGAAGCGTGCGTGACGACGCATCCGGCGGTGTTCTCGGCGGTGGCCCGCCTCCTCGGAGAGGCCGGAGGGCTCCTGGCATGTGGCGACTCTCCGGCGGTCGGCTCGTGCGCGGCGGCGGCTCGCAAGGCAGGCATCGCGGAAGCGGCTGCGCGCCACGGCGTGGCCATCGTGGACCTCGCGAAAGGGACCGAGCTCTCAGCTCCGGAAGGTCGTGTCGTGAAGCGGTGGCACGTCGCCGACGAGGCCCGCGACGCCGACGCCATCGTCTCGCTCCCCAAGATGAAGACGCATGCGCTGTGCCGGATGACTGGCGCGATCAAGAACCAGTTCGGGTGCATCCCCGGGATGCGCAAGGGCGAGTTCCACGCACGCATGCCCGACGTGCGCACGTTCGCCGAGATGCTCGTCGACCTCACAGTCGCCCTCGAGCCTCGGCTCTACGTGATGGATGGCATCGTCGCGATGGAGGGCAACGGGCCGCGCGGTGGCGATTCCCGGCCGATGGGGGTCGTGCTGCTCTCTGCGGACCCCGTGGCGCTCGATGCAGTGGCATGCCGCCTCATGGCGCTCGACCCCGAGCTCGTCGAGACGCTTGCTGCGGGCGAGCGAGCCGGTCTCGGGGTGTGGCGCGAAGAGGACATCGAGCTCCTCGGCGACCCGGTCGGAGAGTTCATCGCCGAGGATTTCGTCGTCAACCGGCGGCATGGCTCGACGACAGGTCGTCCAGGCTCGGCGCTCTTCAGACGTATGATGCGCGATCTCGTCGTCCCTCGGCCGGTGATCGTGGCCGAGCGTTGCACAGCGTGCGGGACGTGCGTGCGCGTGTGCCCGGTCGACCCGAAAGCGGTCGACTGGCCGTGTCCGGGAGCCGCCGCCGCTGGCACGCCACCGGTGTACGACTACACCGCCTGCATCAGGTGTTACTGTTGTCAGGAGATGTGTCCCGAGCGTGCGATCCAGGTGGAGGTCCCGCCCCTCGGCAGGCTCGTCCACCGGGAGCGCAGGCTGTAGAGTGGCCACGGAGGGCCCGGCGTGTACAGGTATTCGATCACTCGCGCCACCCGAGAAGACCTCGACGCCCTCGATGCGCTGAGGGACGACCCTGCATGCTCGGACGGCGCCCCCGTGCGGTTCGTCGGGCACCTCAGACGCGAGGTCGAGGCCGCCGGCGTTGCGGGCTCGGTCTCCATCGAGAACATGCCGGCGTCCGCAGCTGACGTGGTGCGCGTGCTCGCGGGAGATCCGCCGCCGGAGCTCTGTTCGGAGGAGTGCGCGGCGATAGACGCGTATCGCGACGCCCACGCGTGGACCCTTGCGCACGTGCGAGAACCCATGTTCGCGTACCGCGAGGCATTCGTGCTCGCGGTACAGCGGCGTCTCATGCAGTGCGAACCCGCGGCGGCCGTGTATCGGACATCCCAGGTCTATCTCGGAGACACTTCGTCGGGAGGGTTCTTCTACGAGCCGCCACCGTGGCACTTGTTGCCCGGCCTCGTCCGTGAACTCTGCGACTGGGCGAACGAAGCCGAGGCGCATCCAGCCGTACGTGCGGCGTTGCTCCATGTCCGGCTCGCGGGCATACATCCGTTCCCCGACGGCAACGGGCGCCTCGCCCGTATCTTCGCCGCGGCGGCCATGGCGCACGGGGGGTTCACCGGTCTCGAGTTCATGAGCCTCGAGCAGTGGTGGGGGGCTCACCGAGGTGACTACTACCGCGCGTTCCTCACGTTGGGCACCTCGTGGGACCCCGACACAGACGTCACGAAGTTCGTAGCGACGCACGTACGCGCACAGCGGTTGCAGGGCCAGTCACTCAGACGCTCGGCCCTGGTCGAGTGCGCCGTGTTCGAGGCGCTCGAAGAGCTCCTCGCCGAGATGCCTGATATACCGTCACGGTCGATAGAGGCTGTCCACGAGGTGGTGTTCGGACGGGCTCTGACGGTTCCGCTCTACGGGGCCCTCGCGGGCATACCGACGGTCGAGGCGAGACGCGACCTGGCGACACTCGAAGGAGCCCGACTGCTCGAATCGTGCGAAGCGGGTGGCGAGCGGCGATTCTCGGTCACGCGCGAACTCGTAGGCGTGCTCGGGTCCCACCTAGACATCGACATGGGCGAGACGCGGGGCGTCCCGGCCTCCCGGCTTTCGCGTGTGCTCGTCGCGAGCGTCGCCGAGCGGCTCGATGCGTGATACTCTTATCCGCCGCTCTATCCGCGCACCGCGCGCGGCGGCTCGATACGAAAGGGTTCCTCGGCATGCACGTCACCGATGTCCGCAACATCGCCATCATCGCCCACGTCGACCATGGCAAGACCACGCTCGTGGATCGGCTCCTGCAGACGACCCACGTGTTCCGCGAGAACCAAGAGGTCGCCGAGCGCGTGCTCGACTCCGGCGACCAAGAGCGCGAGCGCGGCATCACCATCCTCGCGAAGAACATCTCGATCCGCTGGCGGGACGTGAAGGTCAACGTCATCGACACGCCGGGCCATGCTGATTTCGGCGGGGAGGTCGAGCGCGTGCTGAGGATGGCCGACGGCGTACTGCTCATCGTGGACGCGTTCGAGGGCCCGATGCCGCAGACGCGGTTCGTGCTGCGCAAGGCGCTCGAGCACGGGCTGGCTCCGCTCGTCGTCATCAACAAGATCGACCGCCCGGGCGCCCGGCCCGACGAGGTGCTCGATGCCGTCTTCGACCTCATGGTCGAACTCGGCGCCGACGATACGCAGCTCGACTTCGCGGTGGTCTACACGTCCGCCGTGAACGGCTACGCGCGCCTCGAGCCTGACGACGACAATGCCGACATGACGCCGCTGCTCGACGCGGTGCTCGAGCACATACCCGCACCGGAGGTCGATGTCTCCGGGCCCGTCGCGATGCAGGTCTGCACCATCGACTACTCCGAGTACGTGGGTCGCATCGGCATCGGCCGGGTGTTCTCGGGCACGATGCGCACGGGCGACCGCGTACTCGTCATCAAGAACGACGGGAGCCGTTACGAGGCGACCGCGAAGCAGCTCTACACGTTCGAGGCGCTCGGGCGCGCCGAGGCCGCCGAGGTCCACGCGGGCGACATCGTCGCGGTGGTGGGCGTCGACGATGTCGACATCGGCGACATGCTCACGTGCCGCACCTCGCCCGTCACGCTCGACCCGATCCACGTCGAGGAGCCCACGATGGCGGTGGTCTTCTCGGCGAACACGAGCCCGTTCGTGGGACGCGACGGCGCCATCGTCGGCGGGCGCCAGCTAAAAGAGCGCCTCATGCGCGAGGCAGAGTCCAACATCTCGATGCGCATCAGCGAGACCGAGGACCGTACCGGCATAGAGGTCGCCGGCCGAGGATTGTTGCACCTGTCGGTCCTCATGGAGACGATGCGCCGAGAGGGCTACGAGTTCCAGGTCGGCCGTCCGCAGGTGATCTTCAAGCGCGAGGACGGTAAGCTTCTCGAGCCCTACGAGCTCGCGATCGTCGACGTGCCGAGCGAATACGCCGGCAAGGTCATCGAGGTGTTCGGGTCGCGCGGCGGCGAGATGCTCGACATGGTGCAGCGCGACGAACACGTCCACCTCGAGTTCTCGATACCGTCTCGCGGCGTCATGGGGCTGCGCACTCGGATCCTTAACACGACCCGCGGGGAGGCCGTACTTTTCCACCACTTCAGCGCGTACGGTCCGCACCGCGGGGATATCGGCGGACGCATCAACGGCTCGCTCATCGCGATGGGGACCGACAAAGCGGCTGCCTACGCGCTCGATGCGCTCCAGCAGCGAGGCACGCTGTTCGTGGAGCCGGGGGACGAGTGCTACGAGGGCATGATCGTGGGCGAGAACGCCAAGGCGGGCGACCTCGTCGTCAACGTCGCCAAGGCCAAGCAGCTCACGAACATGCGTGCATCGAGTAAGGACATGGGGATCATCCTCGCCCCGCCCGTGCGCTTCACCCTCGAAGAGGCGCTCGAATACATCGAAGATGACGAGCTGGTCGAGGTCACGCCCCGCCCGGTCCGCATCCGCAAGCGCGTCCTCGACGCGAACGAGCGCAAGAAGTCGGAGAAGCGCAGGGCTGGGAGCGCGTGAGCGCCAACCGTTCGTGAATGCTGGAACTAAAGTTGCGTAACGTATATTATATACTCCTGGGGGTGTAGGACAGGAGAGACATAGAGTGCACAGCATGCAGGGTAAACGCGTTCTCGTTACGGGGGCGAGTAGCGGGATCGGACTCGAGACGGCGCGCGAGTTGGCGCGTATGGGTGCTGATGTCATGCTCCATGCCCGGACTCAGTCGCGGGGGGAGGCGGCCCAGGAGCACATCGCATCGAGCACGGGAAGCGAGCGCACCACGCTACTCACCGCCGATTTCACCGATCTGTTCTCCGTGTGCGATGCTGCCAACCGGTTCGTCGAGCAGTACGACAACCTCGACGTACTCGTGTTGAACGCGGGGACCATCTTCCCTGAGCGACACGTGTCGGAGCATGGCAACGAGCTCACCTTCCAGGTCAACCACCTTGCACACTTCATGCTGTGGAGGGTCCTCTTTCCGCTGTTGTGGGCGTCGCGGCCGTCGCGGATCGTCCATGTCTCGAGCGACTCACACCTGGCGGCGCGTAACGGGATCAGGTTCGACGACCTCACGTTGGAGGACGGCTGGACGCCGTTCGGCGCATACGCGCACTCCAAGCTCGCGAACATCATGTTCTGCTACGCACAGGCGCGGAAGTTGCGCAAGATGGGCGTCACGTCGAACGTGGTCCATCCAGGGGTCGTGGCAAGCGGGTTCGGCTCGGAGGGCTACGGGGTGTTCGGCCGCGCGATGCGTAAGCTCCTACCGCTCGCCCGCACCCCCGAGCAGGGCGCCGATACCGTCGTATGGCTCGCATCCTCTCCTGATGTCGCCGACGTCACGGGAGGCTACTTCCGCAACCGACGCCCGCACCGCTCTTCACGTGCGAGCAGGGACGAGGAGGCCCAGGAGCGCCTGTGGGAGACTTCGATCGAGCTTGCCGGCTGCAACCATCTGAAGTGCCCGCAATGTGACTGAGCGCTCTATCGGGAGGCCTGGCTCGGCCAGCGCGGACGCGCCTTTCGGTCAGCGCACGTTGGCGGTGACGTACCGGTAGACTGCGGGTCGGTCGTCGAGGTTGTCAGCCACGAACCTCTGAAGGTCGACCCACCCGTTGTGCTCATCGGCTACCGTGTTGCGCTGTTCGGCGAGCCGGTTGAACTCGGCGACGAGGGCGTTGTAGCCAGGCACCGCCGCGTTGTACTCTGCGGTCTTCCCTGCCGAGCGGAGCTCGTCGAGCCGGTCCGCCTCGGCCTCGACGCGCACCCCGAGCGCACGCAGTTCGGTATCGGCGCGTTCGACCTCCCGTGAGGAGGCCTCCGCTCGCTCCGATGCGACTGCAAGTCCCGCGAGTATCACGTCCACCTGGTCATCGGCCCCGTACCTCGTCGTGCCTCCATCGACCGGGAATACATGAGGCGCGCTTAGCAACTCGATGCCGCCGTCGAGCGCATCGGGCACCATGCCGATGAGACCGGGCGCGGTGGTCTCCACGAACGCGTAACCGGTTCCGCGGTAGCCGGGCGAGTCGACCCGCAGCCCGAGGGCGACGTGCTGCTCGGCGTCGAAGAGCATGATGGCGACGTCGTATCCTTCGCGTGCGAGCAGCCCCGCGAGCAGCAGGGCTTTGTCGTCGCAGTCACCGGCCGTCTCGGCAAACGTCTCGATCGGGAACTTCGGCTCGAGGTCGACCGGGTCGGTGTGGTAGGGGAGCGACTGGACGAACACCGTAAGGAGCTCGGCGTACCGGTCGACGTCCAGCTGCTCGGCCGCGCGGATCGAGCGCATCGCCGAAAGGAGGTCCGAGAAGAACTCGTCCTGGTGCTCCTCCCAGATGAACGCGGGGTAGTACGACTCGAGCCAGTCGTCCGCGCGAGCGCCACGGAACCGGACGACGCTCTTGGTGGCTGCTTTCGCGCCGAGGTAGACGGACTCGTCGACGTCGAGCGTGACCGTGCGGTTCGTTCCTTCGAACCTGAACGAGTGGGAGACCGTCCGGTCACCGGCCGTGTCGGCGGCGGGGGTGATCGACGGGTAGACGATCCCGGAGGGTAAGCGCAGGTCGGAAGCGAGCGCACATCCGGAGAGCGCGAGGGCCATCACGAGTGCCACTGAAAGCGCGCGGATATCGATTATCCGCCTCAAGGCGCCACTCCTTCCTCTTCGCGATACCGAGTGCGGGTCGAGGCGACACACGCAGTCTACGCGCCGGAGGTCGACAGGTCGAGTCATAATCGATCCGCTCACACGTTCAGGATCGCGCCCGCCGGCGTGTGGGATCGGTGACGTCGGAACGGGCTGCAGGCATGACCGACTGGCCGGTCCGGGGTGCTGCCATTCGTCACAAGGGGTTCATCTCGACCACGCCTCGTGCCGATACAGTGAGCAAGTGAAGGCGAACACCGGACGCCCCTCCTCGATGGGCGCACGCACACGGGAGGTACCTTGTTCACGAACGCCGCCGACGACGTCTCCGCCAGGGTCGCGCGCCTCAGTGGAGCGGAGATCGCCGAGAGCATCATCAGGACCGACATCGCCATCCTGCGCGACTGTGCCGAGTTGAGACGTTCACGGTCCACCGCGACTCCCACCGTGGACGAGGCGCTGTTGTGCGCGATGATGTGTGCGCACGTGGGTGTGGGCGAGGAGTAGTCGGTTCGAGCCGATTTGCGGAACCTCGTCGAGCGGCGGCATCTCGTACCGGAACGGTGGACACCGTCGCGCTCCGGAAGGGCGCGCGATGTCGGCGGCCCCGCATGATCGAGAGTACATGTGCTCCGTATGTGAAGGACCTGAAGTGGATAGAGAGCGCGAACAGCCGATGAAGCGACAGGGCATGCCACCTGCCTGGCTGGTGCGTCTCGTGATCGTTGCGGTGCTTGCTGTCGCTATCGGTGGCGTGTGGCTCTACCAGGAACAGGAAGCCAGCCTCCGCAAAGGCGCTCAGGACGAACTCGCAGCGATCGCCGGCCTGAAAGTCAATCAGATCGCGACGTGGAGGGTGCAGCATCTCAAGACCGCGCAGCGACTCACGGACAGTCGTCTGTACGCCCAGATCGTCGCGGAATGGCTCGAAGACCCCGGCATGGGAACGACGGACGGCATCTTGCAGCGGATGCGCGCCGAGCAGCCGAGCAACGATTACTTCGAGGTGCTTCTCGTCGATGTTCACGGCATCGAGCACCTTCGCCTCGGCGAGGGCGAGACGGACGTACACGAACACGTGTTAGAGACGATCTCGGAGGCGATCGACAGCGGCGAGCCTGCTCTCACCGACCTGCATTCCGGCCCCGGGGACCTCCCCGCGCACATCGACGTCATCGCGCCCCTCTACTATGAGCAAGACGGTGAACTCGTGTCCCCGGGAGCCATCATCCTTCAGTCCGCCGCCGAAGATTTCCTCTATCCGCTCATTCAGATGTGGCCTACGCCCAGCGAGACCGCAGAGACTGCTCTCGTCGTGCGCGACGGCGACAACGTGCGGTTCCTCAACGACCTGAAGTACGCAGAAGACGCCGCGCTTGGACTGAGGATCCCTCTCGCCGAGACGGGCAATCCGGCAGTGATGGCCGTTACCGGGGTCACCGGCGTGGTCGAAGGTATCGACTACCGTGGCGAGCATGTGTTCGCGTACGTCACGTCGGTCCCGGATTCCGACTGGTTCATGGTCACCAAGATCGATGTCGACGAGGCGCTCGCGGAGTGGCGTACGCGCGGCTCCATGATCGTCTCGCTCATCGCCGGTTTCGTGGTGCTCATAGCGGCCGGCCTCGGGATCGCGTGGCAGCGCAGCCGTGCGGACCAGCTCGGAGCACTGCTCGATGCCGAGCGCGGAGTGCGCGAGAAAAGGCAGGAGCTTCTCAGTCTCTTCCAGGCGGCGCCACTCGGCCTCGGCACGATGCGCGACTGCTACTTCACCGACGTCAGCGAACGGTTCTGCGAGATGATGGGGTACCCCCGCGAACAGTTGGTCGGCGTGAGCTCGCGACTGCTGTATGCGGACGGAGAGGAGCACGAACGGGTCCGTAGAGAACTGTGCACACCCCCCGATCACGGTGGCTCGCGGACCGTGGAGACCAGGTTCGTCAGGAGCGACGGTACCACGGTCGACGTGCTCGTTAGCAGCGCCGCGCTCGACCCCTCGGACCCGGCAATGGGTGCCTCGTTCGCCGTTCTCGACATCACCGACCGGAAGCGCTCAGAGGAGCAGGTGCACATGCACAACGCCCTCCTCGAAAGCCTGGTGCGCATCTCCCAGACCCCCGTCCAGAGCGCAGGGGAGTATCTGGCATCCGTCCTCGGTGAGGCTATGAGCATGACACGGAGCACGGGTGGTCGTATCTGCCGCTACGATGACTCCCGGGACGAGTTCGTGTGCAACGGGCCGCTCGACGTCGCTCGCGGAGTCGGTGAGCCGATGAGCCAGGCGTCAGCGATGCTTCGGTGCGGGACGCTCTTCGAGAGGGTCGTCGAGGAACGGCGCGCCATATCCATCGCGAGCGACGAGGTCGAGGCCTCGGGGGCGGACTCCGATGTGCCCGACGTCTGCTTACACTGCCTCGCAGTCCCGGTCTTCGCCGACGAACGGGTCGTAGCGGTGGCAGCTATGACGGGTTCGCTCTCCCCATACTCCAAGGATGACGAACGCCGCCTGGCGGTGCTCGTCGATGGCGCGTGGCGGGTCATCCGCCGACATCAGGCCGAAGAAGAGGTCCGCCAGATCAACGCCTCGCTCGAGCAGATCGTGCGCGAGAGGACCGAGGAGCTGCAGGCGATCAACGAGGAGCTGCAGGCGATCGCCGAGGAGCTGCAGAAGACGAACCGCGAGCTCGTCGATGCCAACGAGGCGAAGACCCGCTTCTTGAGAGCGATGAGCCACGAGCTCAGGACGCCGCTCAACTCTATCATAGGGTTCTCCGGCATCATGCTCGAAGGTCTTGCGGGGGAGATGTCGGACGAGCAGAAGCGCCAGCTCGAGATGATCAATCGGTCCGGCCGCCATCAGCTCGACCTCATCAACGACATCCTCGACCTCTCCCGTATCGAGGCCGGCAAGGTCAAGATACAGATCGAACCGATCGATGTGCATGAGCTCGCACGAGAGGCATTGCAGGCCGTCACCCCGGTCGCTGAGGACAAGGGCCTTGCGGTGTCGCTGCAGCTTCCGGAGAACGGCGCGTGCCGGACTCTCGTCTCTGATCCGGTCAAGGTGCGCCAGGTGGTGCTCAACCTGCTGAGCAATGCAGTCAAGTTCACCGAGGACGGCTCGGTGAGTCTGCATGTCGAGTGCGTGAACTCGACCGCGGTGCGGTTCGCCGTGAGCGACACCGGTCCGGGGATACCCGCCGAGGACCACGAGACGATCTTCGGCGAGTTCACGCAGCGCCAGCGGACCCACGCGGTCCAGCATCAGGGCACGGGGCTCGGACTCGCGATCTCTCGCGGGCTGGCGGGGCTTCTGGGGGGCATCATCACGCTCGAGAGCGCGCTCGGGGAGGGCTCGACCTTCACCCTCGAGCTACCGCTCGACCACACACCCTGATCGCTTCTCTGTGTATGGACGTTGGGGCGGCGGCCTCGCGTTCGAGGCATGTTCCGTACCGGAGGTGCGCGAACTGCTCGGAGAAGGCATCCCGCAGAACCTCGCGAGATTGCGAACATTTGTTCGATGGTATCCTGGTCCGAGGCTGCGGCGAAGGACGCTCATCGATGATGGACGGAAGCTTCGAAACGAACTGGGATCTCGCCCGGACGACGATGGGAGGCGGCATGAGCAGGGTACTCGTGGTTTACGGGACGAAGACGGGTTGCACCGCCGGTGTCGCCGAACAGATCGGGGCGACGTTCGCCGAGGCGGGAGCGATCGTCGATGTCGTGCCTGTGGCCGACGCGTCGAGCCCGGACGGCTACGATGCGGTGGTGGTCGGCAGCGGGGTCCGCGTGGCGCAGTGGCACGCTCCGGTGAAGGAGTGGGTGACGGCGAACGCTGCAATGCTCAAGGGGATGCCGATAGCATTCTTCACCGCGTGCCTCACCATGGCGTCTGAGCCGGAAAAAGCAGACGAAGTCCGCGCTTACACCGACCCCATCGTCGAGGAGACGGGCGTGCAGCCGGTCGACATCGGCCTGTTCGCCGGGATGAACGAGCCAAAGACGTTCTCGCTGCCGGAACGCTTGATCCTCAAGGTCATGAAGGCACCGGAAGGAGACTTCCGCGACTATGAGGCCGTCGTCGAGTGGACACGTGGCGTCGCGGGAAAGCTGGGAGTGTCGTGAACGCCAGGCGTTGATGTAGTTGGCGCACATGGCCCGATGTGCGAAAGCCCGGCCGCGTGATGCGGCCGGGCTTTCGTGTCGGCAGGCCCGAGGAGGCCGTGCCGGGTCGCATGCGTTCGTGCGAGCTACTGGATCCAGCTGTCCGCAAGCGCACGGTTGGCGGGATCGGAGAGCCACTCGGCGACCGCGGCCTCTTCCTGGCCTGCGCCGTACTCGTCGATGACGAGCTGGCTCAGTTCGGCGAGGGCGACATCATCCATGCGGAAGTTGCCGATCCACTCGGCCACCTCGGGGAAGTCGTCCGAGAAGCCCAGGCGGGCGATCGAGCTGATCTCCTCGGCGTCACCGAGGAGGCCCTGCGGGTCGGCGAGATCCTTGATCGGGTACGCGCCGTACGCCCAGTGCGGACGCCACAGGGTCACGACGATCGGATCCTCGTTGCTGGTCGCGCGATCGAGCTCGGCGAGCATGGCTGGCGTCGAACCCTCGATGACCTCGTAGTCCTCAAGGCCGTATCCGGGGACGACCTCTTCACGCGTCACGCGCATGAGGCCGGAACCGGGCTCGATGCCGATGATGCGACCATCGAAGAGGTCCTCGTTGCCGGGCAGGTCCTCGAGGCTGTCGACATCCACGTACTCGGGAACGGCGATGGTGAGAGCGGCGCCCTCATACCACACGCCGAGCGACTCGAGGTTGTCGCCGTACTCCTCCCAGTAGTCGGAGTGGGTGACAGGCAGCCAGACATCGAGGAACAGGTCGAGGTCACCCGCGGCAACGCCGGCGAACACCGGTGCTACATCTAGCTGGGTCAGCTCGATGTCGTAGCCCTGCTCTTCGAGCAGCTGCTTCCACAGGAAGGTCACCGCGATGTCCTCATCCCACGGGATCCATCCGATGTTGATGGTGCCGGGATCGACGTCGACGGGAACGTCGGGATCGACGTCGACATCCTCTTCCGGCGCACATCCGCCGATCGCTATCACGCTGAACACCAGCATGAATGCCAGTGACAGCGCGAGTACGAGACGGCTCTTGCGTGATACTCGGTTCATGAAATCTTCCTCCTTCACGATAGACGACACTTCTATATCCCCCTCGGCTAACGCGAGGTGCGCTTGGATGCACGCTCGCCGAAGGCCGACGTGATCCGGTCCAGGAATATGGCGAGGATCACGACGCTCAATCCACCCTCGAACCCGAGCCCGACATCGAGGCGCGTCACCCCGCGGAACACCATGGCTCCCAGGCCGCCGGCGCCGACGATACCGGCGATGACGACCATCGAGAGTGCGAGCATGATGACCTGGTTGACGCCTGCCATGATCGTGGGCAGAGCGAGGGGGACCTGGATACGGGTGAGGATGCGGCTCGGCGAGGCGCCGAAGGCTTCTCCCGCCTCGACGACCTCCTTGTCGACCTGGCGCAACCCGAGTTCGGTGAGGCGTACTGCCGGCGGCATCGAGAACACGATGGTTGCGACGACGCCCGGCACCTTGCCTATCCCGAAGAAGACGATCGCCGGGATGAGGTAGACGAACGAGGGCATCGTCTGCATGAAGTCGAGCACTGGCCGGACGAACGTGCTGAAGCCGTTCTTGCGTGCGGCCAGGATGCCGAAAGGTACTCCGATCGTCACGGTGATAAGGCTCGCGACCAATACGAGCGAGAGCGTCGACATCGCCGCGTCCCACATATTCATGGAGACGATGAGCGCGAACGAGAGGGCCGTGAACAGTCCGAACTTCCACGAGCGGAGGAGTGCCCCTATGACCGCGAACGCAAGGACCACCACTAGTGAGGGCGGGAACAGCAGGGCGGTCTCGAGCCAGCCGACGAGGGCGGACATGAAGGCGCTCACGCCGTCGAAGAACCAGATGAGGTTGTCTGTGAGCCAGTCGACACCCGCGTCGACCCAGTCGCCCACCGCGATGCGAGGCAAACGGTCGAGATCCATCACTCGCTCACCTCCTCGGCATCGGGCGATCCAGGCGGCTCGTGCGAAGCAGCCGGCTCCGCGACACTTTCGAGGGCGCCGTCATCTGCGGGGCCGTCGGCCACACCGTTGGGGGTTCCCGTGGCCAGCGCGGCCAGCAACGTGACGCGGGGTATGACGCCGACGAGTTTGCCGTCTTCGACCACGGGAAGCGGCAGCCTGCTTTCCGCAGAGGGAACGAGAAGGTCTGCCAGCAAAGTGTCGGGAGAGACGGTGGGCACCTCCGAGGTGGTGATCGGGTCGAGCGAGTGCTCTCCGCTGCGCACAGCCTCCATGACGTCGTCGTCGAGCGTGACGCCGACGAGACGGCGGCCGGGGTCGACGACGAAGAGCGCACTGACCTGTCGCTGGCGCATCGTCCTGAGCGCCGCCTTCGGGCCCTCACGCCGTAGGATCGTGGCGATGGGCTCCTCCATGACGGAGGAGGCGGTCAGTACGCGCGACCGGTCCACGTCCTGGACGAACGCTTCGACGTAGTCGTTCGCGGGGTCCTGCAGGATCTCCTCGGCAGAGCCGATCTGCACGATCCGGCCGTCCTTCATGACGGCGATGCGGTCGCCGAGGTACATCGCCTCGTTGAGATCGTGCGTGATGAAGACGATCGTCTTTTTGAGTGTCTGCTGCAACTCGACGAGCTGCTCTTGCATCTCACCCCTGATGAGTGGGTCGAGCGCGCTGAACGCCTCGTCCATGAGGAGGATGTCGGCGTCGGTCGCAAGCGCGCGGGCGAGCCCGACGCGCTGCTGCATGCCGCCCGAGAGCTCGCCCGGGTAGGAATCCTCCCACCCCTTGAGGCCGACGAGCTCGAGCGCCTCCATCGCTTTGACGTGACGCTCCTCGACGGGAAGGCCGGCCACCTCGAGCCCCCACTCGGCGTTCTGTAGCACCGTGCGGTGCGGGAAGAGGCCGAAGTGCTGGAAGACCATGCTGACAGTGCTCGTTCGGAGTTCGCGCAGCCTGCGCGGGGAGAGTGTCGTGATGTCGGTCCCGTTGATGCGTACGACACCGGTCGTGGGCGGGTGGATGAGGTTGAGGGTCCGCACGAGGGTCGACTTGCCCGACCCCGACAGCCCCATGATGACGAATATCTCGCCCTCGGCGACCTTGAAGGAGGCGTCGATGACGGCGCACACCGCACTCGTGGCCTCCTCGACCGCGTCGCGGTCGTGGCCCTCGTGCAGCATCTTCAAGGCCGTGTCGGCGCGTCGCCCGAACACCTTGTAAACGCCCTCGACCTCTATCGTGTGCCTGACGTCGTCCACGGACCACCTCCGTGCGATGTGTTGCCACCGGGCACCGCGGTGCCCGTGCTTGTGATGCTGTCGTTCGCGCTGTCTTGCTGTGGGACGCTCCACACGTCCGCGGTGCGTCATCAGACGCATGATGGCACGAAGTATTCCTCGGCCAGGTCGAGGCGTATCAAGAAGGAACGATGCCCACGTTGTCAGCTCTACTCCTCGAAACGCAGCGCACGGTTCGCACGAGTCGAACCCGCTCAACCACCCTACCGGAGTGACCGGTCCAGCGCAAACGCGCCGCGCTCCTCGATGCCCGTCACCGGTCCCGATGAGCCGACGTTCCCGCGGCGTCTCGGGTATCCTGGACGGGGAGACATGGAAGACGCCCGTGCTGATGGGAGGGCCCAAGTATGCAGAGCCACCGGTTCCTGAGCCCGTTCGAGAGGTGGAAGAGCGGGCTCCTCATCGAGGTCGCCGTGTTCGCGGGAACGCTCGTGGTCCTGGCCCTGTTCACCGCACTTGTCAGCGTTCTCGTGTAGTCGGGTACGCTATGTGGCCGCGACTCCACCTCGAAGACGTCCTCGTCATCGTGCACTACGTGGGCGTGCTCCTGATCGGGATCGGTGCATCGATGACCGTGCCGCTCGTAGTGGCTGTCGTCCTCGGCGAGTGGGGGCCCGCGCTCGATTTCTTGGCGGGCGCCGGGATCGCCTGCGCCGCCGGTGCGGCGATGATGCACGCCAAGCCCGTCCGGCTTTCCGTCTCGCACTCCCAGGCGCTCGCGATCACCGCCTTGAGTTGGGTAGTGGCGTCCCTCGCGGCATCCGTGCCACTTGCGCTCTCCGGCCACTACGTGTCCTTCATCGACGCCGTCTTCGACGCACTGTCAGGACTTACCACGACGGGCCTCACGCTCGTCACGGGTCTCGACCACATGGCTCACTCCCATAACATGTGGCGCCACCTGACCCAGTTGATAGGCGGTCAGGGAATCGTGGTTGCGGCACTGTCCCTGTCGGTCGGCCTGCGCAGCGGCGCGTTCTCACTGTACGTCGCCGAGGCCCGAGACGAGCGTATCTTGCCCAACGTGCTGCACACCGCCCGCTTCATCTGGTTCGTGACGGTCGCCTACATCGTGATCGGCACGTTCATACTCCTCGGCGTGAACTCGTATCTGGGCATGGATCCTATACGAGCTACGTTGCACGCGTTCTGGGCGTCGATCGCTACCTACGACACCGGCGGCTTCGCGCCACAGTCGATGAACGCCGCGTACTATCACAGCGTGCTGTTCGAAGCGGGCACGATGTTCCTCATGGTGGCGGGCTTCCTCAACTTCAGCCTCCACGCTCAGGTGTGGCGAGGGAACCGTGCAGAATTGTGGCGTAGTCTCGAGGTGCGCACCCTGGCGGTGAGCGTCTTCGGTCTTTCGATGCTTGCGGCGATCGGGTTGTCCGCGAGCAGGTTCTTCAACACGCCGCTGTCGGTGGTCCGCACCGGCATGTACCACGTGGTGTCGGCACAATCCGCCGGCCATCAGACCCTCTATCCCGAGCAGTGGACGCTCGACGTGAGCACGACGATGTTCTCCGCCGTCATGCTCGCGATGGCGTTCGGCGGCGCGGTGTCCTCGACCGCCGGTGGGATCAAGGCGCTCAGGCTGGGTCTCACGCTGAAGGCCATCGGACAGGCGATCAGGTCTGCGGTGTCGCCACGTTCGGCGGCGGTCGTCACGCGCTACTACCATCTCGGCAAGAGGATACTGACCCCCGAGATCGCGAGCGCAGCGACGCTCACGTTCGCCCTATACGTGACGGTCTACGTGGCGGGAGGACTTGTTGGCGCTGCATACGGGTATTACGCGCCCGCGGCACTCTTCGAGTCGATATCTGCGACCGCCAACTCCGGACCGTCGACAGGGATCACCGCGCCCGAGATGCCGCTCGGACTCAAGCTCGTCTACATGTTCCAGATGTGGGCGGGCCGTCTCGAATTCATCGCGGTGCTCGCGGTCGTGTCACAGGTCATCGCCTCGGCCGCGGTCGTGCTCGGCCCACGACGATGACTACGGCGCCGTGACCGCGATGTCCACCTCGGCGCCCCACGGATGCGACGTCGACGCGATCGGTGATTGGTCGATGACGACCGCCTCCGGGTCGTCGATGTCACCCTCGATCGTGCCGATGACGTACCCGGCGTCATCGAGTGTCGCTTCCGCCTCCGATATCGTCATGCCGGTCACGCTCGGGACGATGGAATGAAGGCCGTCACCCCCACCGTCGTTCGTTCCTTGCGGTGCGCAGCCGACTGCCAGAACCGCGATGACGAGCAGGACCGGTATCGCAAGATGTCGCATGCGTATCACTCCTCGACCGGGACGCCCTCGAGCTCGCAGATGCGCTGGGTGCGCGCCGCAAGCAGGAAGAGCACGGCGGCGATGACGAGCGGGGACACGACGACGAGCAGGACGTTCACCCAGAGGAGGGGAGTCTCCCAGCCCATGACGAAGCCGAACACGACCGTGCCCGCGGCGGCGAGAAGTAGCAACAGTGCCGCCAGACGCTCGTAGAACAGGCCGACCACGAACACGAAGATCGCGATGGACAGAGGCAGGAGTGCGGAGAATCCTGCCTCGATGACCTCGGTCAAGGTGTACGTGAGGTCCGCGTACTTCGCTGCGGTGTTCGACGCGAACACCATCATCGCCCATATGAGCCCCCCGATGACGAGGAATATCCGTGCTAGGAGGCGTGCGATGTTCATCCGCTCCGTGTTGCAGGTCCTCGCGAACAGATCCATGGGTCGACCTCCCGATCCAGAGGCCCCTACGGTGGGGCCTGATGCACTTGACAGGTAGATTCTTCCCCAGCGCCGCCGAACCTGTCGGGTACGGAAGCACGCGAACGAAGAGACTCGTCGGCGGAAAGCGCGAGCGACAGGGTTCCTCGGCAGGGTACACTGACGGCCATGCCCACTCTCTACGTCGATGCCGATGCATGCCCGGTGACACGCGAGGCGCTCGCGGTCGCACGCGAGGCGCACGTGTCCGTCGTGATCGTAGGGAACGAGACGCAGAACCTCGAGCGCTACGCGCGTCACCAGAGTGTCGAGACCGTCCGTGTCGGTACCGGCCGGGACAGCGCCGACTTCGCGATCGTCGAGATGCTCGAACCGGGTGACGTGGTCGTCACCCACGATACCGGTCTGGCCGCGATGACACTTGGCCGAGGGGCCCACGCGGTGAGCCCGCGCGGCCGGCGGTGGCGTGCCGAGACCATCGACATGGAGCTCGCTGTCCGCCACGCCGAGCAGCGGCACCGCAGAGCCGGGGGCCGGACACGGGGACCCTCGGCGTTCGAAGACGATGACCGGGAGCGTTTCGCCCTGACGCTGCGGCGGTTGCTCGCCGAACTCGGCTCGGGCGAGCAGCCGCGCGACACGTGACGGCTCCGTCACGGCGAGGTGCTACGGCTCGACGACGTGACACCAAACGCAGCCCGAGGACGGATGATCGGGGCCCGGGGTCGGCGTGTCGGCCATGATGCGCGTCGTGGTCGAACGGTACCCCGCCCAGCCCGCCGCCGTGAATGCGGCGAGGCCGATGACGACTGCGAGCACGATGGCTACGGCCTTGAGGTTCACGCGATCACTCCTCGGTGCATTCGGGTGCGAGTACGGGCAGGGCCACGGCGATAGGATATCGCGAGTCTGGCACGGGGGTGCGGCTGTGACGGTGAGGGGCCCGAGGAGTTAGAGTACCGTGAGACACGAGGTCTCGCGAAGGGAGAGCCATGGGTTCGATCGGCGTGCACTCGGAGGTGGGCGCGCTGCGCACGGTGCTGGTGCACCGACCTGGCCGGGCGCTCGAACGGCTGACGCCCGCCAACCGCGAGGAGTTCCTCTTCGACGACCTCGTGTGGGTCGAGCGCGCCCGGGAGGAGCACGACGCGTTCACCGACGTGCTCCGCGGCCGTGGCGTGGAAGTGCTCTACGTCAAGGAACTGCTCGCAGAGACGCTGGCGCACTCTGCCGAGGCGCGCGACGGGATCGTCGAGCGCGCGGTCTCTTCCTACACCGTCGGACTCTCGCTCGTCGGCGAGTTGCAGAGCTACCTCGCCGGTCTCGACCCGGCCGACCTGGCCGAGGCCCTCATCGGCGGGTTGCTCCTCTCGGAGATCGAGGGCGCCGACATCGCCGAGCTCTCGCGCCGCTCCCTCGGCGCCGTGCTCGCCGACCACGACACGTTCGTTCTCCCGCCGCTCCCCAATAGCCTCTTCACGCGCGATTCGAGCGCATGGCTCTACAGCGGGGTGGTGCTGCCGCCGCTCTTCTGGCATGCACGTCGCCTCGAAGTGGTGAACCTGTCATTCATCTACCGCTACCACCCGCGCTTCGCATCGGCCGAGTTCTCCTTTTGGTACCCGCCGGAGGGCGACGCGGGACGGTTCGCGGTCGAAGACCTCGGCCAGGAGGTGTCACTCGAAGGCGGAGACGTGATGCCCATCGGCAACAGGACCGTGCTTGTAGGTATGGGGGAGCGTTCGACGGGACGCATGGTCGAGCACATGGCGGACGCGCTCTTCGAGGCCGAGGCGGCCGAGCGGATCATCGCGTGCCGCATGGTGCAGGACCGCGCGTACATGCATCTCGACACGGTATTCGGGTTCGTCGACCGCGAGGTGGTCATCGCGTACCGTCCGGTGGTCGACGCGATGAAGGTCTACAGCATCTACCCGAGTGACCGGAAGGGGCACTTCGACATCGCCGAGGAGACCGACGTGTACGCCGCCGTCACCGATGCGCTCGGCATCGGTGAGGTTCGCGTCGTCGCCACCGGCGGAGACACCTTCCAAGCCGCCCGCGAGCAGTGGGACGACGCGAACAACGTGGTCGCGCTCGAACCGGGCGTGGTCATCGCATACTCGAAGAACACGCACACCAACGCGCGGCTTCGCGAAGCGGGCGTCGAGGTCATCGAGATCGAGGGTGCGGAGCTCGGCAAAGGCCGAGGCGGATGCCACTGCATGACCTGCCCGGTCGTCCGCGAACCGTAGAGTGGAGCGGCGAACATGCCGATAGTACGAGAAGGCGGCACGTCCCGGTAGTGTATCGTTCCGTCGTGGGCCATGGACATCTCCCGGGCCCCGTTCGTAGGCGCGCGACACGTGTGCACGGAGGTACCATGGGTCTCTCCCGTTACGCAAAGACTGCGCTCGTCCTCATCATGTCCCTCGCGTTGGCGGCTGGCTGTGCGCCGACAGACCCACAGAACGGCTTCGACGCCGAGCCGACGTCTCTTACCTTGGCGGTCTCCCGGGAGTGTTTGTCGGCAAACGTCTTCATCGCGCAAGAGAGTGGGGCGTTCGCGGCCGAGGGCCTCGACGTGACGATCGTCGAGTATCCGAGCAGCCAGCCGTGTATGGAGGCGCTCGTGGCCGGCGAGGTCGATGCGGCGACGTGTGCCGACACCCCGATCGTGTTCGCGGCACTCGACGGCGCACGGTTCGACGTCCTCGCCACGATCGCGTCGTCGGACAACGACATCAAGGTCGTGGTGCGCGCGGACCGGGGGATCGACGACCCCCGCGAGCTCGAAGGCGCGTGCATCGCGACGGCGCCGGGTACCGCGGCACACGCGTTCCTGGCCACCTTCCTTTCCCGGCACGGCATCGCGTCAGAAGACGTGGACCTTTGCCTGGAGCCGTTCGACGCGGTCGCCGACGGGCTCGCGAGCGGGCGGCTCGGCGCAGGGGCGCTGCGAGAGCCGTTCGTGGCAGAGCTGGTCGAGTCCCTCGGCAGCGAGGTGCTCGTTTTCGAGGAGCCGGGACTCTATCTCAAGACGATGAACGTCTGCGTCGCGCCCGATCTCGATGCGTCGGTACGGATACGGCTCATGCGCGCGCTCGTGGCGTTCGAACCCGGGGCGGACGCGGAAGTGTGCGACGAGGCGGTGCCGATCGTCGCCGAGCGGCTCGGGTTGGATCCTGAAGAGGCCTGCGACTCCCTGTGCGCAGGCGAGTACCGTATACGCATCGACCAGGGGCTGCTACTCGCCCTCGAGGACCAGGTGCGGTGGGCGACCGCCAGCGGCTTGACGGAGGCCGAGCACATGCCGGACTTCCTCGATTACTTCGACATGGATCCGCTCGATGCCGTCGACCCGTCGCGGGTAGAGGTCATCAGGTGAGTCGGCCGTGAGAGCCGCGACGCGCATCCGCCTCGGCAGCGTCGCCATGGCTCTTGTAGCCGTGACGCTCGTGGTCGTGGTTGCCGGAGGGTTCTTCGAGCTCAGGTCGGCCGTGCGGACGAACGACCGGATCGCCGGGTCCCTTAATGGAGCCTTCGAGCTCTCGATGCTCACGACCGATTTCGTCATGAATCTCGAGCCGCGCGCCGAGCGGCAGTGGCGCGGGAAGTACGCCGCGCTCGAAGTCGACCTCGAATCGATTCTCGCCGAGGACCCCGACGCACTGCGATCCCTAGAACTGCTCGCCAACTACCGCCGCGTCGGAGAGATGTTCGAGCGGTTGGTCGAGGCGCGAGACGAGGTCGTCACCGGGGCGGCAGCCGAGCAGGTGTCGCGGGAATACCGGGAGCGGCTTGCCGCGCAGATGCTCATAGAGATGCAGCAGATGGTGACGAAGCTCGTGGCCCTCGGGGACGAGACCAGCCGGCACGTGCTTGCCACGATGCTGGCGATCATCGTGGCGTCCTCGGTAGTGGCCGGGTTCGGGATGATCGCGGTGTTCGTCAATGCAGTGGTGACCGAGCGCGATGTCACTCGCAGGCTCATCGACCTTCAGACCGCCGCTGTCCGTCTGGGCGGCGGAGACCTGTCGTACCGGACCGGCATCACGAGCGGGTCTGACGAGGTGGCCGAACTCGCGCACGCGTTCGACGAGATGGCCGACGAGATCGAGCGCGCCTACGTGATGCTGAACCAGGAGATCGGTCAGCGCAAGGAGGCCGAGGCTGAGCTGAGTGCGTACCGGGACGACCTCGAGCGCCTCGTCGAGGAGCGGACCCTAGAGCTCGAGCACGCGAACTTCGGCCTCCAGGCCGCCACCGAGGCCAAGGACCGGTTCCTTGCGGCGATGAGCCACGAGCTACGGACCCCGTTGAACTCGATCATCGGGTTCACCGACATCATGCTCCGGGGGATGGCGGGGGAACTCAACGATGAGCAGGTGAAACAGCTCGCCATGGTGAACGCGTCCGGCAAGCACCTGCTCGTACTCATCAACGACATGCTCGACCTCTCCCGCATCGAGGCGGGCGTCGAGCGCGTCATGACCGAGCCGGTGGACCTGGCAGTGCTCGTGCGGGGCTGCGTGGACACCGTGCGCCCGATGGCTCTCGAGAAGCGGCTCGCGCTCGACGTCCGTAGCGGCGCCGGTGCCCCGGAGAGGATCCATACCGACCCCGCCAAGGTAAAGCAGATCCTCCTGAACCTCCTGTCCAACGCGGTGAAGTTCACCGAAGAGGGCGCTGTGACGGTGACGATCGATGCGCGGGACGGTGAGCGGGTCGAGGTCTCCGTCGCGGACACCGGCATCGGCATCCCGCCCCACTCCTACGAGGACATCTTCGAAACGTTCTACCAGGGCCCCGATCCCCGCCTCGCGAAGAGTCCCGGGACCGGACTCGGACTGGCGATATCCCGCCGGCTCGCAGAGATGCTCGGAGGCGGGTTGACGGTCGGCCCGAGTCCTTCAGGGGGCGCCGTGTTCACGCTCGTCCTGCCGGTGTCTCAGCGCAGCGGCTTGAACACCGCGCCCTGAGCGCGGTCGATGAGGGGCTGCATCGTCTCGACCCACCGTACCGGAACGCCTGCCCCGAAGCGGACCTCTCCGGCCTCCTTCGCGTGAGCCTCGACCGCCTCGTGCCATGACGGGCGCTCCTCGCCGAGAAGGTGCACGCGTATCGCCGGCTCGGGTTCGGTGGCGATGTCCCATACGCCTTCGATACGCCCGTCGATGAGCACGACCGAGGTGACGCGGCTCGCCTGATCGAAGACGTAGGGGCGACGTGCGTCTTCGACGAACCTGCCGCGGCGCGCGTAGCCCGACACGAGCGGGTCGAGGGCGGGCAGCAGGGCGACCGCGGGGCTCGGTGCAGCACCGGTCGCGGCGAGCTCGTCGACGTCGGCGGCGTGCGCGAGGAACTCGCCCTCGCTGTCGGTCAGGCGTACCGTCACGACCTCGTCGCCGAGGGCGAGGAGCGCCCGGGCGGTGCGTTTGCGGCCGAGGCCCGTCCACCACGAGGTATCCTCGGCGAGGACCGGGCCGAACGCGCGGACGTGCGCCCGCACGAGGGCGATGTCGGCGTCGCCCTGGCGGACGGAGTCGAGCCGGACGCCGGGGAGCGCGTCGGCGAGCGGCACGTACGTGGTGCGGCGGTCGAGCCATCCGCCCACCGGACGGTCTCTGAGCAGCCGGCCCTCGGCGGACATGAGGTTCACCGTCGCAGCCACGTCGAGCGACACGTCGAGCTCGTCTCGCATCTCCGCGGTGGTAAGCGGACCCCGCTCGCTGAGGAGCGTGCAGATCTGCTCGGCTACCCGCTCGTAATCGGTTCCCTTGACCCCGCGGAACGCTGCGTACGTCCGCGCGTAGCGCGATACCGCGGCGTTGGTTGCGGCGAACACGACCGGGAGAAGGTCTGTGCGGACCACGTAGACCATCCCGCGCATGCAGCGGATGCGCACGAGGGAGCGACGTTCGTAGAGAGCGGAGTCGAGGTCGGCGACACGAGTCTCGGGAAGGCGAGCGTGGAGCGCGAAGTACGGGATCGTGGGGCCGGTGGCTTGGACGCCGACGATGTCGCCGACGATCGTGTCGATGGTCGCTGGTTCCCACACCATGCCGAGGTGGTGACGGGCGAGTACCCGGATGACCGCGCGCGCTGTCGAGAAGGTCGATACGCGCGTCGGCGTCGGGCACGGCGGAGTGGCACGGCGCGGAGGGACCGGGGCACCGGTGCCCCCGACGGAGCCGGGGAGCGCCCCGACGTCGACCCCCGCGATCTCCTCGGCAAGGTCGGTGAATCGTGTGAGCGTCACGAAGCAGCGAGCGGTCGCGAAGGGGGAGGGCCCGGTCTTGCAGCCGAACGAGAACTGCTCGAAGCCCGGGTACACGCGCTTGGGCGTGACACGCCCGTCATCGTCGAAGTTGTAGGCGATCAGGCACGCAGCGAGCTCGGCGGCGGCGCGGCGGTCCTCGGCGGTCGACCGCGATCCGCTCCAGACCTCGGGGTACCTCCCTACCGTTTCGAGGACCCACAGCACGTCGTACCAGAAGTTCGGCCACTTCACGCTCTTGAACTGGTAGCCGTGACCGAACCCGTACGGGCGGTCGGTGGTGCGCTTTCGCCAGACCGCGAGGGGGGTGCGGGCCGCCTCCAGAAGCCACGCCGGACGCTCGCCGGGCGGATGCACGCGGGAGAGCGCGCGGAGCCCCTCGAGGGTGATCTGCGGGCAGACTTCGGCCTTGCTGAAGACGCCTGCGAGCAATGGTCGTCGCTCGGGGACGCACTGCCACGCCTTGCCTTGAGGCGTCGTCGCGAGGTCGGAGCGCATCCGCCCGAGCGCCGACTTCACGCGCGGGTCGTCGCCTCTGCCGAACCGGAGGGCGACATCGGCGATCACGTTGGTGTCGCAGAGCACCGCCCCGGATTCGGGCTTGGGTCTGCCGCCGTCCGCTTCGGCCGACGTGAAGCGGCCGTGACGGTCCTGGTGCGCGAGCAGCACGTCGACGAGGGACTCGATACGGGTGTCGTCACCTCCCTGGACACCGAGGTCGGCAAGGAGGTTGAGGCGATTGGGCAGGAACGCGGGACTGTGATGGTCCGGGGCAGTTGCGATCGCGTCCCACGCGGGGAGGGTCTCGATAAGCCCACGGACACCGGGATCCCCGAGGAGTGCCTCGTGGTCGTCGGCAGCCGCGGTCGAATCGGGCGGTTCGCCGAGGATCTCCGTGCGCGTCACCCAGCGCGTGTACGGTTCGTCGGATGCGAGGAGCCAGGGGACAGGGTCGGCCCCGAGGAGTTCGGCGGCGATCCGTGCCCGTGTCAGGCGCGGGGACCGCATGCGGCACACGTGCCGTACAGTGTGATCTCCATGTGAGAGACGTCGGCTCCCGTGGCCTTCTCCGCGGCGCCGGACAGCACGTCGGTCGTCGCCGGATCGAGGGGGACGTCGATGATATCGTTGCACTCGGGGCACACCAGGTGCGCGTGTGACTCGGTGTCGGGGTCGAAGCGCATCGCGCCGGGTAGCGACAGTTCGCGAATGAGGTCGAGATCGCCCAGCTCGTGCAGTATCTTGTAGACCGTCGAGAGCGAAACTCCCGGCACGCGCATGGCGACACGGGACGCGACGTCCTCGGCGAGCGGGTGAGAACGGTCCCCGGACAGCTCCTCGATGACCGCGCGTCGCTGGGGGGTGAGACGCAGCCCCGCCTCGCGTATGCGCTCGAACGCCACATCCCTGTCGATCATGATCGGGCCGCCTCCTGCCGCTTGCTGGAACGTCTTGCTAGATAGGAACATTTCCGAACACACGTCGATTATGTGCCGACCCCCGTACGGTGTCAACGCCACACATACGCCATCGTATCGCGCCCGGGTGTTTCAGGCCATACGATGTGCGAACATATATGCGAAAACGGATGAGGGGCGGACATGATCGACGTAGATGTTCCCGGTACCGGTACGATATCCATCGAGCACGTCGTGCTCGATGTCAACGGCACCATCTCGGTCGATGGCTCTCTCGTCGACGGCGTGGCCGAGGGCGTGGAGACCTTCGGAGGAGACGTGACCGTCTGGATGATCACAGCGGATACCCGCGGCACGGCCGCCCGGACCGCTGCACGGCTAGGGATCTCGGTCGAGATCATCGAGCCGGGGATGGAAGACTCCCAGAAGACCGCGTTCGTCAGACGCCTCGGTGCGAGCGGGGTCGTGGCGGTGGGGAACGGTGCGAACGACGTGGGGATGCTCACCGAGGCGGCCATCGGCGTGTGTGTAGTGGGCCCCGAAGGGGCTGCAGGGGCCGCTGTGAGCGCGGCAGACGTCGTCGTCACCTCGATCGCGGACGCACTCGGGCTGCTGGTCGACCCGAGACGGCTGGTGGCGACCCTCAGGCGCTAGTGCGCCCGGTCGTACGTGCGACCGGGCTAGAACGCGCCGGGGTCGAAGATGATCCCGTCGCACAGGTGCTGCGCACGCTCGAACGACTCCGGGTCGTCTGCGGTCCATCCGATGAGCGGACGGCCCCGAGCGCGCTGGAGCGACGTTCCCCAGGTCGGCAGAGCCTCGATCTCGAACCCGATGAACGCCGGTCTGCTCGTCCAGTTGAGGAGCAGGTTGTGCAGGGCGAAGACCTGCCATGCGGGCAGGTCCTCCTCGGAGAACGTGCCCGAGAGTTGCCCGCGGACGATGCGGGGATCGGCGCGGCGCACGTATGCGAGCGAGAACGGGTTGAACGACTGGATGGCGTATTCGCCGGGGTAGGCTGCCAGATCGTCGAGGACCGCCTGCTCGAGGGCGCCTACGTCACCTCTTTGCTTGATCTCGACAAGCATCGGCACGCGTCCTTCCACGAGTGCGAGCACCTCCGCCAGCGTCGGTATATGTTCGTCGCTGTCGAGGAGGCGCACTCGCGCGAGTTCGTCCGTCGTCAACTCGCCGATCGCCCGTGCATCACTGGTCATCCGTTCGAGCGTGTCGTCGTGGAACACGACTGCGATGCCGTCGGCGGACAGGTGCACGTCGAGTTCGATGGGATGTCCGCCATCGGCGGCGGCGCGAAATGCCGCCATTGAGTTCTCCGGGACGCGGGAATCGTCCGTGTGCAGGCCACGGTGTGCGATAGGGCGGGTGACGAGCCACTCCGGGGCGTCTTGCAGGGGCATGACGAGGGCCGTCGTGAACGCGTATCCCGCACCGGCGATGACAGCCGCCACGGCCGTCGCGGCTGCGACGCGCGTCGCCGTCCGCCCGGTCCGCTCGCTCACGCCCCTCATCTCCTCTTCAGGTCCTTACCGGCGGCCACGGCCGCGCGGGCCCCCTCGCCGGCAGCGATGATGACCTGCTTGCCGAGGCCGTCTGTCACGTCACCCGCCGCATAGATGCCCGGATGGCTCGTCGCGCATCGCCGGTCGACGACGATCTCTCCTTCCTCGTTGACCTCGACGAGCCCCGCCGTGAAGTCGGCGGCTGCGATCGCCCCGGTCTCGATGAACACGCCTGCCGCCGGAAGCACCTCCTCGCCGTCGCCTGTCGTGAACTCCACTCCCGTCACGGAGTCCTCCCCCACGATGCGCGTGACGGTCGCACCCTCCTGCACGGAGATGTGCTGCTCCGCTTCGAGTTTGCCGCGGAGGACCTCGGGCGCTTTGAGCGGCCGCTTGGTCATGAGGGTCACGCGGGCGCCGATCGCGGCGAGCTGCAGCGCCGCGTCGGCGGCCGACTCCCCCGGGCCGATGACGGCGACGTCGAGGTCGGCGAAGAACGGAGCGTCGCACGTGGCGCAGTACGACACTCCTCGGCCGATGAACTCGGTCTCGCCAGGCACGGCGAGGCGGTTGGGTGCTTTGCCCGTCGCGACGATGAGCGCCCACGCGTGAAGGGTGTCCCCTTCGCGGGTGAACACGTCGAACCCCTCGCCCTCGGGCACGATCGCGTTGACGAGCCGACCTTCGTAACATGCGACGCCGAACTGCGCGACGTGCGAGCGGAACGCGGCCACGAGCTCGGGACCGGTTATCGCCTGCCAGCCGAGGTAGTTGTCGATCTTGCCGGCCCACCCCGCCTGACCGCCGACCTCGCCGGCCACCACCGCGGTCGCCAGTCCCTGGCGGGCACAGTACATGCCCGCGGTCAGGCCCGCGGGCCCGGCCCCGATCACCACGATGTCGAACCGGCCGGTATCACTCGGTCGGGCCATCGGTCACCTCCGAACCTGAACGGACAGCTTCACTGAAGAGTGTTCCCCTCCCGGCCTAGCCGTCATGCAGCGGCCCGCAAGGCTCGTGAGGTGTATCATCGGGAGCGGTCATCCCGGAGGCAGCGGTTGGACACACATGATCACCCCACTCCTGGCGACAGCGACATCGGCGCTCTTTGGGTGCGCTGACTTCCTCGGCGGGTTTGCGAGCAAGCGCGATTCGGCCGTGTCGGTCACGGCGACCTCGCACATGCTCGGGCTCGTCATCCTCGCGGCGGCGTCGGCGGCGATCGGTGCGACCGGTGGCGTGTGGCCGGACATCGGGTGGGGTGCGCTCGCGGGCGTGAGCGGAGGTATCGGGGTCGTGGCGCTCTACGCGGCGCTCGCGCGCGGGCGGATGAGTGTCGTCGCACCGATGACCGCCGCACTCGCCGGAGCCATCCCCGCGACGATCGATGTGGCGAGGGGCACCCCGCTCGGTCCGACCACCGGCATCGGGGTCGTGCTCGCACTCGTCGCGATCATCGTGGTGACCGCGGCGCCCAGTGCCGATGACGGCGTGGTGACCAAACCGAGCGCCGTCCCGCTCGCACTCGTCGCGGGTGTGGGGTTCGCCGGCTCGTTCCTCGCGCTCGCGAACACGACGCTCGCGAGCGGGTTGTGGCCGCTCGTCGGCGCCCGTGTCGTCTCGGTCACGCTGCTCGCGGCGCTCGCGACAGCGCGCAGCGGCACTCCGTTCGTCACACCGGAGGCGCGGCGCGCCACTCTGATGGCAGGGGTGTTCGACAGTTGCGCGAGCATCACGATGCTGACGGCCATCCGCATCGGGCCGCTTGCCGTGGCAGCGGTGCTCGGCTCTCTTTACCCGATCGTCGTCGTACTGCTCGCACGGTTCGTGCTGGGCGAGCGGTTGCGGTGGCTGCAGCGCGCGGGTGTCGCCGGAGCGTTGGTCGCTGTGGCGTTGACCGCGGTCCCGTGACGCGATGGCGGCAGCGAGCAACGCTCCGGCGGACGTCAGCGCGGCGCTCGAGCGACGTCGGGGTCGGAAGTGCGGGTGCGCCAGTGGATGAGAGAGTCGCGTGTGAGCAGCGCCTCGGCCGCCGATGAGGGGAGTGGTGGACTCACGAGATAGCCTTGCATCTCCGGGCACCCTTCGGCCCGCAGGCAGGCTGCCTGCACCCGGGTCTCGACGCCTTCGGCGACCACGGTGAGTCCGAGCTGGTCGCCCATCGAGATGACCGCTCTGCAGATCGCGGTCGCCTGCACGTTGCGCCCGAGCCCCCGGACGAAGTGCTGGTCGATCTTGATGGTGTCGATGCTGAGCGCGAGTATCTGTTCGAGCGACGAGTACCCGCTTCCAAAGTCGTCGATCGAGGTGCGCACCCCGAACTCCCGGAGGGCGGCGAGCGTCTCGCGGGCCAGCCCCGTCTCGTGCATGATGGTGCCCTCGGTCACCTCGAACTCGATGTTCTCGCCGGCGATACCGTGCGCGGAGAGCAGTGCGGCTACGCGGTCGGCCAGCCCTGCGGTAGCGAGCTGGCGAGCGGAGACGTTGACGGTGAGACGGACCCCCGAACGCAGTCCCTTCGCGCGCCATCCCGCGAACCGCTCGACGGCGGCCTCGAGCACCCAGTCGCCCACGTTGGAGATGAGACCGGTCTCCTCGGCGATGGGGAGGAACGTCGCCGGTGACACCGGGCCGAGGGACGGATGGTTCCACCTCACGAACGCCTCGACTCCGCTCAAAAGACCGTCTTCGACGCGTACGATCGGCTGGAAATGGACGTCGAGCTCGTCGAGTTCGAGGGCATGGTGGAGGTCGCGCGAGAGGACGAGGCGCTCGCACGCGTCCTCCGAATACGTCTGTTCGTGAAGGCAGTACGTCGCTCGGCCACCCTGCTTCGCGCGGTACATCGCAGTGTCCGCTCGTGCGAGGAGCGCTGCCGAGTCCTCGGAGTCGCCCGGGGCGCCGAGCGCGACACCGATGCTCGCGGTGAGATGGATCTCGTTGCCCGCGACTCGCAGGGGGGCCTGCAGCGCCTCCATGAGCTTCGTGGCCACGAGCTCCGCGTCGCGCTCCGACTGGACGCCTTCGAGGAGTACGGTGAACTCGTCGCCACCGAGCCTCGCGAGCGTGTCGGCCTCGCGCAGGCAACCGGCGAGCCGCTGGGCGACCTCGACGAGTACCGCGTCGCCGGTCCGATGCCCGAGCGTGTCGTTGATGGTCTTGAAGTGGTCGAGGTCGATGAAGGCCACGGCGAGCCGCTCGCCCGCCCGCGCCTTGGTCGCCGAGGCGTGCCGGAGGCGGTCGAGGAAGAGGGCCCGGTTCGCCAGGCCGGTGAGCGAGTCGTAGAAGGCGAGGCGTGTCATGGCCTGCTCGGCACGCTTGCGCTCGGAGATGTCCCGGCCCGCCGAGGCGATGAGGGTGCGGCCATCGGCGTCCATCGCCGTCGCGTGTACCTCGACCGGTACGTGTGTGCCGTTGGAGGTGAGGTAGAGCGTCTCGTAGATCGCGGAGCCCGTGGACGCGAGCGTTTCTTGTACCGCGTCCGGGAGCGAACGGTGGTCCTCGGCCAGCCAGCCGAACGGCTCGAGATCGAGGAGCTCTTCGCGGGTCATGCCGCTCATCGCGCAGGCGCGCGCGTTGGCGTACACGGGCGACCCCTCGGGCGTGTGGACGATTACGGAATCGTTCGCCTGGTCGAGTACCCACGAATGGAAGACCAGCTCGGATTCGGCAGTCTTGCGTCGCGTGACGTCGACGCCCGAGGCGACGATGCCGTTCACGGTGCCGTCGTCATCGTGTAGCGCCGTCGCGTGCCATTCGATGACCCGCTGCGTCCCGTCGGGGCGCACGATGGTGTTCTCGCACGGTTCGATCTCGTGAGCTTCGGCCTCGAGGATCGCGTCGAAGTGCAGCGTGCACTCGTGACGCTCGGATGTCTGGACGAAGTCCTCGACGAGCCGTCGTCCGATCGCCTCCGCCTCGGTCACGCCGAGCAGTTCGTAGCCGGTCTTGTTGATGAGCGTGATGCGGCCCTGGCGGTCGAGGGTGAGCAGGATCGCGGGTGTCGTGTCCATGTAGTCGCACGGACTGTGGCCTGCGACGCATTCGGGCGTGGGCTCCGATGGGTCCGTCGGAGCGTCGACCACGTGTATCTGCTCGAGGACGCAGAGCACCGTGCCGGTCTCGTCGCGGATGGGGTGCCAGGTGCGTTCGATGGTGTCGCCGGTGTCCCCGGGACCGGTCGGGCCCCGGTGAGTGAGGCTCATGCCGGTGCTGAAGGACTCACGTGCCCGGCACACGCTGCAGGGTATGTCGTGGCCCGCCATCGCGTCGTGACACGCCATGCCGATGAGGTCTTCGCGACATGCACGAGCCCTGCGCGTCGCGGCCTCGTTGGCGTATACGATGCGTAGGTCGGAATCGACACACACTATTGCGTCGGGGGCTACGTCGTGGACGGTTCCTATGAGCTCGATCAGTCGCTGGTCGAGCGGCACGGGCCGACAATCCCCCTTTCGCGTGCACGTAGAGACATCGACCGCAACCGCGGTTTCGTCCCCTTCACCGTTGTATCGGCCCGTTCCGGCCCTGACTTGAACCGGATCGGGCGACGGATCGGTGGGCCGCACGCCGCGGGCGCCCCCGTCGCAACACGCTCCCGATCCTTTTCATCCTACAATGGTATGCCCGTTCTGACCACCGCTTAGCGCGCCTACGTTCGCCGGATCGGGCGTCGTGTCCGGCGAACGCCGTCCGATCGTCTGCCGTGCTGCCCGGATCGATGCTGCGCAGGAGCGGGAATGCGTGTCCAGAAGGGTACAAATGAAGGAACGCACTCGCCGTCCGGCTGTAGCGCCATGGATCGGCGACGCATCCGGACCTGACGCCGAACCGACGCAGGAGGTGACGCGCCGCCGACTCGAGGCCGCGCCTGACTTATGTCCACGACACCACGAGACGCCGCCGACAAGCAGACGCCGTGGCACGCCATGCCCATCGATGAGGTGCGCGAGGAGCTCGGGACCGCGCAAGAAGGTCTCTCTGCGGAAGACGCGGAACGACGGCTCGAGGAACACGGTCCGAACGCGCTATCCGACGAGGGAGGCGTGTCCGTCCTCGGCCTCGTCGTGAAGCAGATCAAGAGCCCGCTCATCTACCTGCTTTTCGCCGCGGTCGCCATCAGCGTGTGGGCCGACCACCTGATCGATGCGGGAGTCATCTTCGCGGTCATCGTGTTCAACACGCTCATCGGCGTGTCGCAGGAGTGGCGGGCCGAGAAGACGCTCGAAGCGCTGCGAAAGATGGCGGCTCCCCGTGCGCGGGTGATCCGCAGCGGCGAGGTCGAGGTGATACCCGCCGAGGACATCGTGCCTGGCGATATCCTCTTGCTCGAGACAGGCGACCGTGCCGCGGCGGACGCGCGCCTCATGGAATCGACCGAGCTCAGAGTGGACGAGTCGGCGCTGACCGGCGAGTCGGAGACCGTCGGCAAGTTCTCGGAACGCCTCGACGAGGAGACCGCGCTTGCAGACCGGCGCAACATGGTGTGGTCGTCGACGAGTGTGACCGACGGGCGTGGCAAGGCGCTCGTCGTAGCGACCGGCATGAATACCATCATCGGTGAGATCGCCGGAGAAGTGCAGGCCACCGGGCGCATGGAGACGCCGTTGCAGCGTCGCTTGGCGAGCCTCGGTCTCTACGTCGGGATCGCCGCGGTCACGCTGGCGGCCATCATCTTCACCATCGGTTACACGCGCGGAGAAGAGCTCTACGAGATGTTGCTCTTCTCGGTGGCGGCGGCCGTTTCCGCCATCCCGGAAGGACTTCCCGCAGTCATCAGCGTGGTGCTCGCCCTCGGCGTGCAGCGCATGGCGGAACGGGGCGCGATCGTCCGCAGGTTGCCCGCGGTCGAGACACTCGGCTCGACCACGGTCATCTGCTCGGACAAGACCGGAACGATCACTCGCAACGAGATGACGGCGACGCGGATGTGGGCGGGTGGCCGCATCTTCCGTGCGACAGGGGAGGGCTACGACCCTACCGGGGAGATCACGTACGATGACGAGTCGGAGCTGCCCGACGAGGGCGAGGGCACGGCGGAACTCGACACACTCCTGCGCATCGGTTGCATCGCTACGAACGCCACCCTCGAGCAGGAGGAGGGTCGGTGGCGCATCGAGGGCAACCCGACCGAGGGTGCGCTGCTTGCGGCAGGGCACAAGCGCGGCATCCACCGCGCCGACCTCGACTCGGAACTGGAGCGTGTCGATGAGCTGCCGTTCGCGAGCAAGTTCAAGTACATGGCGACCCTCGATCGTGGCGGTTCGGCGACGACCTTCCACGTGAAAGGCGCGTTCGAGCGCATCCTCGACTTCAGCGACCGCGTACTCATCGACGGTGAGGAGCGCGAGCTCGACGACGAGATGCGCAAAGAGATCGAGCGCACCGCCGAGCAGTTCGCCGATGATGCGCTGCGTGTCGTGGCCGGAGGGTACAAGCGCGTCGACGGCACGGAGGAGGCGAGCCGCTCCGAGGTCGAGAGCGGTCTCGTGTTCGTCGGACTCTGGGGACTCCTCGACCCGCCACGCGCCGAGGCGATCGAAGCCATAACGGCGGCACACAAGGCGGGCATGGACGTCAAGATGATCACCGGGGACCACGCCGCGACCGCCGCCGCCATCGGCAGGAAGGTCGGTATCCTCGACGAGCAGGCGGAGAGCGTCACCGGTGCCGACCTCGACGACATGGATGACGAGGAACTCGAAGCGCGCGTGCACGGCATCGCCGTCTTCGCACGCGTGACTCCCTCGCACAAGCTGCGCATCGTGCGTGCACTCAAGACGCACGACGAGATCGTCGCGATGACCGGTGACGGCGTGAACGACGCGCCAGCTCTCAAGCAGGCCGATATCGGCGTGGCGATGGGCATCGCCGGTACCGAGGTCGCCAAGGAAGCCTCGGACATGATCCTGACCGACGACAACTTCGCGACCATCGTCGCGGCGGTCGAACACGGTAGGGTCATCTTCGGCAACCTGCGGCGCGTCGTCATGTTCCTCATCACCACGAACCTCGGTGAGATCATGGCCATCACCGCGGCACTCGTCCTCGGCTTCCCGCTGCCGTTCACGGCGATCATGATCCTGTGGGTCAACCTCGTGACCGACGGCGTGAGCGTGCTGCCGCTCGGCCTCGAGCCCAAGCACGGCGACGTCCTTGCGCAGTCGCCGCGTCCTCCAAGAGAAGGCATCATCACGAAGGTCATGGGCGCGCGCGTGCTCACGCTGGCGCCGGTCATCGCCATCGGTACCCTCTCGGTGTTCAACTACTACGAGGCGGAGTACGGTCACGTCATGGGCCAGACGATGGCGTTCACGACCCTCGTATGCTTCGAGTGGTGGCGTGCGGTATCGACCCGTTCGATGACGATCTCGGTCTTCCGGATGAACCCGCTCGGCAACAAGTTGCTCCTCGCGGGCATCTCGCTCGCCGCAGTCCTGCAGGCCGTCGTACTCTACTGGGCTCCCGCACAGGCCGTGTTCGGCACGACCGCGATCGGCGCGGGCGAGTGGGGCGTGGCGCTCGCGGTCGGGTCCTCGGTCATGTTCGTCGATGAGCTGTTCAAGATAGCCATGCGCAGGCGCGAGGCGAAGGGGAAGTCGGCGCAGCTGACCTAGGCGCCGATGTCGAGCCAGCGGGCGAACGCGTAGCCCGCTGCCGCGACGGACCCGGTGAGCACGGTGCCCCATGCGATGTCGACGACCGCGACCTGCCACGGCCAGTCTTTCAGGGTTGCGAGGTTGGTGAGGTCGTACGTCGCGTACGCGAGAGCGCCGAAGAGCGCACCGCGCCACACCGCCTCAAGCAAGACGCCCTTCTCGGCTCCGGGAAGGACGGCGAATACGAGGATGCCTACGATGTAGAAGAGGTAGAACCCGGCGGCGACGAACCAGTCGGGTGGCGACTTGAGCATCGGGCCGATCTGCGCCTGGTAGAAGCGGTTCGCCACCACGCCGAGCCATACGATGTCGATCGCGAAGAACACGACCGTGGTGAGCAGGTAGAGCTGGATGAGCTTGATCATGTCGCACCGCCTCGGGGTCGTCACCGGTCTTCATGGGTCGTTCGTTCCCTGATCGTTCCGGCTTCTGACCTACTCTCTCATGCACGCGGACACGCGCCGGCAGCGGATCGTCCGGCTGTGAGGCGTGTCAGCATCGCGATGATGGGGATACAGATACAGAGGTGCCCGCATCCCGGATGGACGAGGGACCCTTGACGTGAGGATCAGAGAGAGGAGAACGACGATGGCTGATCAGGCCCTTATCGACACCTTGAACGACCTGCGTTCGCGCGAGCTAGCCGTGTGCATGCAGTACATGCGGCACCACTACCTGGTGACCGGGCCGGAGGGGCTCGCGCTCGCCGGTGAGTTCAAAGAGGTTGCGATCACCGAGATGAAGCATGCCGAGGAGCTCGCCGAGCGCATCGACTTCCTTGGCGGCGATCCTACGAGCAAGCCGGCACCGTTCCCAACGGCTGCTACGACGTTGTCCGAGATGGCCGAGACGGATCTTGCGAGCGAAGAGGAAGCCGTGGAGCTCTACCGGGCTGCCATCAAGCAGGCCGACGAGGCCGGTGATGTGACCACGCGCCGTCTGCTCGAGTCCATCCTCGGCGACGAGGAGGACCACGTCGACACGTTCCAGCGGATGCTCGGCAAGTAGGGTCACGTCCCTTCGCTTCCCCTCGCGCGTCACCCGCGCAACAGCACGAGTGCGCCGACGAAGGCCACGAGTATGAAGAAGGCGACGAGCGTCTCGAGGAGCCACACGGGAACCGACGAGACGTTCTCGGGCTCCAGTCGGCTGCGCAGTGACCGGTAGCGGACGAGCCCGACGATGCAGATCAGGCCACCGGTCGCGATGAGTGCAGCGCCGAATATACGCGCAGGCCCGAGGACTCCTTCTTGGCCGAGGAGCAGGCCGATGGTGAACCCCGCGGCCATCGTCGCGAGCCCGGTGCGTAGCCACGAGTTGAGCGTCCGCTCGTTGGAGAGCACGGTGCGCTGGAGCGCCATGACGGTACGCTCCTCGGCGAGTCGTTGCTGGACCTCGGCCGGGTCGGCCCCATTGTCACACGTGTCGGTGTCGTGTTCTGTCATGGTATTGCTCCGAGCGCAGTGTGCCTGATGGTGATAGCGTGCGAGGGTATGTCCGAGGTCGGGCACCAGCATACCGCTGTCGACGATACGGAGGAACAGATGGAGAAGGATACCGGGCGCGCCGCGCCTGCGAAGCCGGTCGCGGCGTTCGTGGACCGGGTGGCAGGGAACGCGATGTCGATCTTCGTGGACGCGCTCGTCGTCCTCGTTCTCGTGGCGCTCGCGTGGACGGTCTGGCTCGTTGGGGTCGATCTGTACCAGGGTATGACCGGAGCGGTGGAATACGAGGTCAAGAATCTTTTCATCGAGATCCTCACCATCTTCATCTTCATCGAGATATTCCACTCGCTCCTGGGGTACCTTCGTGACCAGCGGATCAGCATCACGAACCTCGCCGATGTCTCGCTCGCGATCGTCTTCAGGGAGCTGTGGATAGGCCTGTTCGGCCTACAGCTTTCCTGGCCGATGGTCATGGCCTTCGCCGTGGTCATCGTCGCGATAGGCGGCGTCAGGGTCTTCATCACGTACTTCGGAGGCCCTGACCGCACCCTTACGACCCCCTTGTCGGACGCCGAGGATCAGTAACGCAGCAGGGCCGCTATCTGGCCGCCCACAGCGGTCGCGGCCTCCTCGGTTGTCATGACATGGACCGCCCCGCCATGCAGGAGCGTCTGCGCCGCGGAGCGGTCGAGAAGGTCGGCGTCGCCCGGCTCGCGGCTCTCGCGTTGCAGCACCTCGGACCTCTCGGGTGCGACCCGCCCCCAGATGGCTCCATTGTCTGCCACGAACAGTGTCTGGACGCGGCCGCCGTGGGCGGCAAGCACGATGTCTCGGATATCGGTCGAGGCGCCCTCGGCCTCACGCGCCGCTTCGAGGGCGGCGAGGTCCCTCTCGAACTCGCGCGCGAGGTACGGTTCGAGCAGTTCGAGCGCTTCAGCGTGGATGCGTGCTGCCGGGATCTCGTCGGGGTTGCCGGTCAGGCCCTCGGGCAACAGGTCCGTGTACGTGCTCACCGAGCGGTAGATCGGCAGCAGGTAGTCGACGCCCGCCAGGAGCAGCGGGGCGCCGGACGTCCCGATGTGCTCCCTGAGCCCTTTGTCGACGAGTCTGAAGTACCGCTCGAGATCGTCCTTCGCAGCGTCCGCGTGGCCGCCGTGACCGTGGAAAACCGCAGAGCGCTTCCCGCGACCCCCCGCTGCGGCGGGGGTGCGGGAGTGGAACTGGACCTGGGTCTCGTAGTCATCGTACTTGAGCGCCTCGGCGAGGCCCTGAGGTATGCCCTCCGGGTCGACCTCGTGGATCGCTTCGGGCGTGCCTTCAAGGAGCCGCACCCGGTTCTTGCTCAGCGCGAGGACGTAGAAGCGAAGAGTGGGTGCGAGCGCTGGGACGAGTGGGCGGATCAAGAAGTGCTCGTCGACGCGTACGCGTTCGGGCAGGGGTACCGCCGTGCGGAACACGTGGAACACGCCGTCGCTCACGAAGAGCGCGAGCCCTTCGAAACCATTGCGCCAAAAGCCGCTATCGGACTGCACGTCCCATGCTTTCCGGAGGAATGCATCCACCTCGGGAGTCCGTATACCGCTGTCGATAAGTGTCGCCTCGGCCTGTTTGAGGAGGTTCTTGAGTCGAAGCGGGTCTTGTTGCGTCTCCGATCCTGCTCGGTGAGTGGGCTGGTAGATGGATACAGAGGGCCACCCTTGGTGGCGGGCGAGCCCTACGAGTCGTTCACGGTCGAGAGTGTCCATGAAGCATGCCTCCTTCCGAGTGTACAGAGAATGTTCCCCACGTCGGCACGATGCAACAGGCGGCACGGGGCGCGCTCCGTTGCCCGGGCTTCGGCCGGTGGCGTACAATGCGACACCATGCGGGCATAGCTCAGTTGGTAGAGCGACAGCTTCCCAAGCTGTAGGTCGCGGGTTCGAGACCCGTTGCCCGCTCCATGGCGATACGGACGGTCGTGCGCAAGCGACGGCCGTCTTTTTTCTTGCGCATTCGAGCAGGATTCGGCATACTGGTGTCGAACATGTGTTCGCATAGGCGCCGCGTCCCCTCCCTCCTGCGTGGCATCGGATAGAGGAGGTGCGCCATACGTCGGATCTTCATCGCAGCGCTTCTTGCGCTGCTCACGTGTTGCCCGCAGTCCGTGTGGGCTGCCGAGGGCGGGGGATGGCCGCTCGAGGGGCCGTCGGAGGTCTTGCTCGGGTTCGGGGTCCGGTATGCCGGGCCGGACGGTTCGTCGGCGACACATCACGGCATCGACCTGGCGGCGGATCCCGGATCCCGCGTGCGCGTGATCCGGGCTGGAACGGTGACGTTCGCCGGATCTGTCCCCGCGAGCGGTGGCGGGACGATGCGGGCCGTCACCGTTGATTCCGGAGACGTGCGCATCAGCTACCTGCCGCTCATCGACGTCAGCGTGAGCGCGGGACAGGCGGTCGAGGCCGGATCGCTTCTCGGTCTCGTCGCGGCCTCCGGAGACGGCTCGTCCGAGCGGCCTCACCTCCATATCGGCGCGAGGGTCGGAACCTTGTACGTAGACCCCGCCACGTATCTGTCTCCGCCGGTCCCGGGCGTGGGCGTCGAGGCCGAGCCGGTATCCGAGGGCGTCGTCGTCGAGACCGTGCCCGCTGCGCTCCCCCGATCGGCCGGAACGCCTGCGGCAGCTTCGACTCCGGCCGGGGAACCCGTGACCGGCTTCAGCGGCGTCGGGTCGACTGTCGGGGCAGGCGCTTCCACCGCGCCGGTACCGGGCACGGCTGGGTGTGAAGCGGGATCGACAGCATCGAGCGCAGGAGCCGCGGGGACCGCACACACCACCGTTGCGGACGCCCGTAGCGCGCTCGCGCGACCCCTGCCGCCGACGGCTCTCGCCGAGCCCGAGGAGGCGGCCTTCGCGGCGCCGGCAGACACCCCGGTGACTCGAGTCGAGAACGACGCGCGGTTGGATGGACAGGTAGCGGCGGATCGGTCTGCGTATGCGATGTCGGGCAGGCTTGGGGCAGCCGACGCAGTGGACCGACGTGAGGCACTGACGCCAGGAAGTCTTCCCGGCAAGGCGACGGCGATGGCGATCGCATGTGCGCTGGGCGTAGCGCTGCTCTGGCCGGTGTGGCGGTCGGTGATCCCGCTGTCACCCGATGCGGGAGCGATTCCTAAGGATGTTGCGGCACTGGTTGGCCGGTGATACACTGCGAGGGCTCATTTCCTGCCCCGGGCGGCTGCCTTCACAGTCTCGGGGCCGTTAGCCCAGGGGAGGTGAATACATGAAGGCCTACGAAATGTTGCTCTTGCTCGACCCTCGGCTCGAAGAAGACGCCCGCGAAGGCGTCATCGAGAAGGCCAAGGGTCTCATCGCCGCCGATGGTGGAGTCCTCGACAACGTCGACCCGTGGGGTAAGCGTCGTCTCGCATTCGAGATCGACGACAACACGGAGGGTGACTACGTCCTGTTCGACTTCCACGCATCGCCGGACGCCATCGCCGAGATCGACCGAGTGCTGCACATCACCGATCCGGTGCTCCGGTACATGATCATCCGTCGCGACGACCGCGAATAGCGAGCGTACGACGATCGGAACGCCGGATGACGGCATCCGTGACGAGAGACCAGGTGGTGGTAAGCGATGAGTATCAATCGAGTCGTAATCAGTGGGAACCTGACGCGTGACCCCGAACTGCGTTCGACGGCGGGAGGCACGGCGGTGCTGAATCTGGGCGTTGCCGTGAACGACCGTCGCAAGAACGCGCAGACCGGTGAGTGGGAGGATTACCCGAACTTCATCGACTGCGTGATGTTCGGCACGCGTGCAGAAGCGATCTCCCGCTATCTCGCGAAAGGCGCGAAGGTCGCGATCGAGGGCAAGCTTCGGTACCGGAGCTGGGAGAGCCAGCAGGGCGAGAAGCGCTCAAAGGTCGAGGTGGCGGTAGACGAGATCGAGTTCATGTCGTCTCGCGACTCCGGTGGAGCCGGGGGGCAGTCAGGCCCTGGACCGGGACCGGACCTCCCGGACGACAATGAGATACCGTTCTAGGAGATGCCCGCGGTACGGCGGCGGAACCCTCCCGCCCCGCCCGCACCTACCCGTAGGAACACACCGCTTCGAGAGAAGCGAAAGGAGGACATGAGAGTGTCCGATTACGCACGCAGGCCAAGGCGCAAGTACTGCGCCTTCTGCAAGGACAAGACCGAGTACATCGACTACAAGGATTCGCAGATGCTGCGCAAGTACATGACCGATCGCGGCAAGATCAAGCCGCGCCGGGTCTCCGGTACCTGCGCCCAGCATCAGCACCAGCTGTCGATCGCCGTGAAGCGCGCCCGAGAGATGGCGCTCGTGCCCTACACCGTTCCCGTGGTGAGCGGCAAGATCGACGGTCGCAGAGGTCGCTAGCGACTCGTGACGGCTGCAGCCGACATACGAGACGCCACACTGTTGTCCGGCGCCGTCGTCCTCGGCGGCGTCCTCGCCCCTTCGCTGCTTCTCATCGGTGTACCGATGGCATCAGCGGGGGTGGCAGGACTATTGGGGTCCGGCCGGTTCGCCGCCGCTGCGTTCGCGGCCGCTGTCGCCGTCGCGTTCGCCGCATTCCTCAGTCCCGCCGACGCGGTCCTCTTGATCCCCGTCCTCACGGCGCTGCTCTTCGTCTCTTTGAGACTGAGAGAGCACTCGGCGCTCCAGGGGGCCGCTATCCTCACCGCCGTGATCGCCGTTTCGGCCGCTGCGGCGGATGCGGTTCGCGCATGGCTTGCCGGCTCGACACTGCTTCAAGAGCGGACCGCGATGGTGGAAAGCGCCCTTGAGATGGCGGGCACTGTAGCTGGCGTCGATGGCGATGCACTCGCAGGGCTCGATAGCGAGATCCTCGTCGACCTCATGGTACGCGTGTGGGCAGTGGACTACCTCACGATGGGGTTGCTCACGGCAGTCCTCGGCGTCGCTGTCGCCGGATGGGCCAGCGCAAGGGTCGGCACCCCCGTGCGTCGACTGCCCGCGTTGTCCGAGCTCGACTTGAGCCCGCACATCCTCTGGCCGTTCGTCGGCGGATTGCTGTTGCTTGCCGTCGGCCGTATGACCGGCGACACGACCGGCCTGGCGTGGATCGCGGGCCTCAACCTGCTCCTCGCGGTACGGTTGCCGCTGTTCGTACAAGGTCTCGGTGTGGCGTCCGCCCTCTATCGACGGGTCGGACTGGGCCGGCTCGCGCGGGTCATCGGCTACGCGCTTCTGGCGGTCGTCGAGTTGCTCGTGCCGGTGTTGAGCCTTGTGGGCCTCGTGGACTTCTGGGCGAACTTCCGCAAGCTGCCGAGGGAGGACTCCCGCACGAGCGGGGGAGGCGACAGTGAGAGTCGAAGCGAGAACGGTCAACACGAGAGCTAGATCTACGTTTCTTCCGGCACGTGCCGGAGACGGACAAGGAGTACGTGATGAAGGTCATCCTGATTCAGGAACTGAAAGGGAAGGGCGGAGAAGGTGACGTCGTCGACGTAGCCCGTGGCTACGCCGTCAACTACCTGTTCCCGCGCAAGCTCGCCATCGAGGCGACGCCTGGCAACCTCAAGCAACTCGAGGCGCGAGCGGGCAACATCCGCGAGCGTGAGGAGTCTCGGCTCAACGAGGCTCGCGGTGTCGCTGCGCTGCTCGAAGGCAAGACGGTGACGGTCGCGGCGAAGGTCGGCGATGAAGGCCGCCTGTATGGTTCGGTCACGTCGTCGATGATCGAAGACGCGATCGCCGAGCAGCTCGCCGCGAACGTCGACCGGCGCAAGATGGACGTGCACGGCTACATCAAAGAGGTCGGTCAGCACCCGGTCACGGTCCAGATATATCGGGACGTGAAGGTGGATGTCATCGTGGACGTCGTTCCCGAGGCCGCTGTAGGCAAGGAAGTGGCGCCGGCCGCCGAGGAGCAGGAGCCCACGGTCGAGGAGGTCCTCGCCGAAGAGGATGCCGCCGAGGCGGAGGACGAGTCCGAGGCAGTCGACACCGACGCAGAAGACGCCGAGCAGACCGAGCAGACCGAGCAGCAGTAGCCACCGTACCGATCGGGCCCGATGCGGGGTGTCGGCTGTGAATGGCCACACCCCCGTCGTGTGCCGATCGAACATGTCCGCAATCTGTGGATACTGCGGATAACCTCGGTCGGCACTGCTCCGGCAGGCTGGACGCCTGTGGATGGCTGCATCCGAAGGGAGAACGTGTCAGACCTCTCGACTAGACTCGAGGCGAATCGGGGCATGAGCCCGTACGACTCGGTAAAGGAGGGGTCTTGAGCGAGGTTTCGGGCAGCCTGGTCTCGCCCGCGGCGCAACTCAGGTACGTGCCGCCCCACAACGTAGAGGCCGAGCAGGCCGTGCTGGGGTCTATGTTCCTGTCTTCTGAGGCGGTCGAGGTAGTCTTGGCGACGATCAGCGCCGAGGATTTCTATCGTCCCGCCCACAAGCGCATCTTCGAGGCCATCGCTCACCTTCACGGTCGTTCGATCCCGGTCGACCAGTTAAGTGTCGCGGATCGGCTCTCTTCCGTCGGAGCACTCGATGCAGTGGGAGGCAAGTCGTACCTTCTCGACGTGACGAGCGTGGTTCCCACGGCAGCCAACGCCCTCCGCTACGCCGAGATCGTCCAGCGGACCGCGATGTTACGCGAGCTCATCGCCGCCGCGGGCAAGATCTCAGCGCTCGGTTACGACGCGCCCGACGACATGAAGGAGGTCGTCGAGCAGGCCGAGGGGCTGATCTTCAACGTCACCAACAAGAGGGTCTCGAGCAATTTCCGCAACATAGAGGACCTTCTCGAGACCTCGTTCCAGCAGCTCGAGGAGCTGTTCGAGCGCCAGCAGCACATCACCGGTGTTCCCACGGGGTTCAACGACGTCGACAAGATCCTTGCAGGCATGCACCGGGGCGACCTGCTCATCCTCGCCGCGCGGCCCTCGGTCGGGAAGACCGCGTTCGCCCTCAACCTCGCGGTCAATGCAGCCAAGGCGGACACCTCGGTCGCGCTGTTCTCGCTTGAGATGAGCGCCGAGCAGCTGATACAGCGGGTGCTCTGTTCCGAGGCCCGCATCAACTCTCAGGACGTCAGGACTGGGCGCATCAAAGACCATGACTGGGTGAACATCCATCGCGCGATGGGTGAACTCGCCGAACTCGACCTCCACGTGGACGACACCCCCTCGATCTCCATACTCGAGGTGAGAGCCAAGGCGCGCCGTCAGCTCCGCAACAAGAAGAACGGTCTCGTCATAGTCGACTACCTGCAACTCATGCAGCCCACGAACAGGCGGTCCGAGAACCGGCAGACGGAGATCGCCGAGATCTCGCGAGGGCTCAAGATCCTTGCTAAGGAGCTCGACGTACCGGTGCTCGCGCTCTCCCAGCTCTCCCGAGCGGTCGAGCAGCGCGCGGGCAAGCGCCCCCAACTGTCCGACCTGCGCGAGTCCGGAGCCATCGAACAGGACGCCGACGTCGTCATGTTCATCGACCGCAACACCGACCCTCGTGCGGAGGATGACGAGGAACGGCCTGCGAAGGGAATGGCCGAGATCATCGTCTCCAAGCATCGCAACGGCCCGACCGATTCCGCGCGTCTCGTGTTCAACGAGCGCTACACTAAGTTCATCGACTACACCGATCGCGTGTAGTCGTGCCTCGGCGACCCGGCCCGCGGCATCGGCAGACGCCGGAGCTGCGGGCTGTCGGGCCGCTGTCGGGCCGTAGGTCACGGGGCGTCGGGAGCCTCTGTGCGGAAGGGGGAAGTCATGACGCGCAAGGACAGGGTCGTGATCGTCGGTGCCGGGCCGGCGGGCATCTTCGCAGCGATCGAACTCGTGCGGCTCGGCTTCTCCGACATCACGATCCTCGAGAAGGGGAAGGACCTGCCCGATCGCCGGTGCCCGACTGCCGAGAACGGCTGTGTGTCGTGCAGAGAGTGCGACATCATGAGCGGCTGGGGCGGGGCTGGCGCATTCTCTGATGGGAAACTCACGCTCTCCGGGGAGGTGGGCGGTTGGCTCGGCGAATACGTCGGCCTGACGGAGCTCGACGATCTCATCGGCTACGCCGACCAGATCTGGCTCCGGTACGGTGCGACCAAGCACGTCTACGAGCCCGAACCGGATGTGGCGGCACGGCTCGAGCGGCAGGCCACGCTCGCGGGCATGCACCTCACGCCGATGCGGATCCGTCACATCGGCACGGACCGGGCCCCGGAGATTCTCGGTGCCGTGCGGGAGGACCTCGTCGAGGCAGGCGTCACGGTTCGCACGGGGACGGAAGCGACGGTCATACGGGCCGAGGGAGGTCGCGTGACCGGAGTCGAACTATCCAGTGGCACGTTCATCCCGTGTGATGTGGTCATCGCGGCCCCCGGGCGCGAGGGCGCCGAGTGGCTCGCGCGCCAGGCAGCCGCCCTGGACATCGGCCTTACGAACAACGCGGTCGATATCGGTGTGCGGGTCGAGGCGCCCGCACCTGTGATGGAGCCACTGACCGACCACCTCTACGAAGCCAAGCTCACCTACTTCTCACGCTCGTTCGGCGACCGCGTGCGCACGTTCTGCATGAATCCGTACGGAGAAGTCACCACGGAGTCGTACGGGGATGTCGTCACCGTCAACGGTCACTCCTTTGCCGAGGACAAGACCCCCTACACGAACTTCGCCATCCTTGTAAGCCAGGTGTTCACGAGGCCGTTCCGGGAGCCGCTCACGTACGGACGCTCGATCGCTCGTCTCGCCAACCTGCTCGGTGAGGGGATATTGGTCCAGCGGCTCGGCGATTTGAAGCTCGGCAGGCGATCGACTCCCGATCGCATCGGCGCGTCGATCGTCGTGCCTACTCTGGCGAGCGCGACGCCGGGGGACCTGTCGAACGTCATCCCATACCGGCACCTGACCAATATCCTCGAGTTCATCGAGGCCCTCGACACCCTCGTGCCGGGTCTGGCAGCGCCGGGAACGCTCCTGTACGGGGTCGAGGTGAAGTTCTACTCGTCCCGCCTCGAACTCGATGTAGACCTGCAGACGCCGGTGGCAGATCTCTATGCGATCGGCGACGGGGCAGGCATCACGCGCGGCCTCGTGCAATCAGGTGCGAGCGGCGTCGTAGCCGCACGGGGCGTCGCCCGCGGTCGGTGAGGTCTACCGTGCGACGACGCGGGCTCCGCCAGGGTTGACCCGCGACGACACCTGCCCTAGAGTACCCCCACAGGTATCAATACACGAGGGATACAAGCAATGAGCGATAATGGATCGAGCACGCTCGTCACGGCGTCGAAGGCACTGTCCGCCTCCCTCGTCTGGGCGATCCCTCTCTCCATGGCCGCGGGACTTGTCTCCGGGCTTCTCGCAGACCTCGAGCCCTTGCGGACACTCGTGCTGCCACTCACCATGCTCATGGTCTACCCCATGCTCGTGAACGTACGGCTGAGTGACGCGTTCGATCCAGCCGATGCCAAGCTCGTGTCGGTCGCCATGCTCATCAACTTCGTCGTGCTGCCCCTGCTCGCTTGGTTTCTCGCGCGGATATTCTTCGGCTCGGACGCCGGACTGTTCGTGGGCATGGTCCTCGCAGGCCTCTTCCCAACAAGCGGCATGACCATCACGTGGACTGGGTTCGCGAAGGGCAACGTGGGAGCTGCGGTCAAGATGACCGTGATAGGCCTCATCGTCGCTTCGCTCGTGGCTCCCTTCTACCTCAAGGTGCTTGCAGGCAGGGTCGTGCCGGTCGACATGCTCGGAGTCCTCGGCACCGTAGTGCTTGTGGTGGCGATACCTCTAGCGGCTGCACAGGTTACCCGCGCCCTGCTCGTGCGCACGTACGGCACAGATCGCTTCAAGAGTCGCATCGCCCCGGTCTTTCCCGGCGTGAGCATCCTCGGGGTGCTCGGGATAGTGTTCGTCGCGGTGGGCCTCAAGGCCGAGATGATCGTCTCGCGCCCCATGCTCACGTTCGCGATCCTCGTACCGCTGCTCATCTTCTACCTCGCCAACTTCGCTCTCGCCACATTCGTCGGCCGGGCGTTGTTCGGCCGCGGGGACGCGATCGCGCTCGTGTATGGCACCGTGATGCGCAACCTCTCGATCGCCCTCGGCGTGGCCATCGCGAGCTTCGGGCCCGAGGCCGCACTCGTGCTGGCCGCCGGCTACATCGTGCAAGTGCAGGCGGCCGCGTGGTACGTGCGTCTCACCGACCGTGTCTTCGGGCCGGTCGTCGCTGTGGCCGAGACGGTGGAGGCCGCAAGCGCACGCGCGTGACCGCTCCGCCTCGCAGGTCTCACGCGCCTGACGGGTCAGGACGGGTAGGAACTGTGTGATACCGTCCGTATCGCGTGGTCTGTAAGAACCCGGTCGACTGAAGGAGCCACCCATGCGCGCGATCATCGCGACCGACCTGTCCGAGGCGAGCCTGCTCACAGCCGAGACCCTCGCCTCGTGCGATCCTGGCACGTTCGAACACGTTACCCTCCTGCACGTCGTGGAGCTCGATCCTGCCACGACGGGTGGCGGGATCCCGCAGGTGCTCGAGTTCGCAGACGAGCAGCTTGCCGAGCACGCCGGGCGCCTGAATAGGCAGGGCATATCGGCAGATTACCGGCTCGATCGGGGGGATGCCGTCGAGATGGTCGTGGCCGCGGCCGAGGAGTTGGAGGTCGGCCTCATCGCAGTGACTGACCGCGGGTATGGCCGTGCGCTCGGGCGGGTCCTCGGGTCGACCGCCGAGAAGGTGGCGCTTGCAACCACGCTGCCGGTGCTCGTCGAACGCGTCGAGGAGCGGGAGGCCGCGTGGTGCCGCATCAGCGCGGGCCCCACCTTCGCACGTCCGCTCGTAGCGGTCGATCTCGATGATGCCCTCCAGTCCCTCGTCAGGTCCGCAGCGGCACTTCCCGGTGCGGGTGCGGCGAGGGTCGTCCACGTCGCGACCGGCGCGCACGACCTCGAGCACGCATACGGCTTCATCGCCGACGAACTCACTGCGGCCGGTCTCGAGGACACCGAGGTGGTGGTGCTCGAGAACGGGGATGTCGCGGGAGCGCTCCTCGAGGAGGCTGCGGCAAGCGACGCGACGTGCATCGTCATCGCGCCGAGGCGGCACGGGGTGCTCGATCGACTATTCCTCGGCTCGATCGCATCGAGCCTCCTCGCGCGCACGACGTTGCCGGTGGTGTTCGTCTAGACGGCGGTACCCGGTGGACCGGACGGAGCCGGCGGGCCCGGAATGCACGAGCTGAGCGAGCAGCCCTAGTCTTATCGGCCTCCATCAGGCATACTAACGCCGTCGCCCGCCTGTGTGCGGGCGGCTGTGCGCACGCCGCGGACGGCGGAGCGCCCGGTCCGGGAGCGGCGGCAAGGGTCCGCGGGACCGAACGTATCGGGGAGCCAATCTACATGGCCGGCATAGTGCTCGTCGGCGCCCAGTGGGGCGACGAAGGCAAAGGTAAGATCACCGATCTGATAGCGGACGATTTCGACTACGTCGTCCGTTTCCAGGGCGGGAACAATGCGGGACACACCGTCATCCACGGGGGACGCACACTCAAGCTACATCTCATTCCGAGTGGAATCATGTATCCCCACATCACGCCCGTCATCGGCAACGGGTGCGTCATCGATCCCAAGGTGCTCCTCGAGGAGATGGACCGCCTCGAGGCTGACGGACTCTCCACGCACCGTCTGCTGATCAGCTGTAATGCGCACATCATCATGCCGTACCACCGCGATCTCGACGGCGCGAGCGAACACCGCCTCGGCAAACTCGAGATCGGCACCACGCGGCGCGGCATCGGGCCTGCCTACATGGACAAATCGTCCCGTATGGGTCTCCGCGTCCAGGACCTCACCGACGAACACATCTTCCGTAAGAAGGTCGAGGCGGCGCTGCGCGAGAAGAACGACATCCTGAGCAAGGTCTACAACCTGCCTACCTACACGGTCGACCAGATAGCCGAGGAGTACCTGCCCTACGCCGAGCGCATCAAGCCGCATATCTCTGACACCTCCCTCGTGGTCAACAAGGCGCTCGATGCCGACCAGTGGGTGCTCTTCGAGGGAGCGCAGGGCACGCTGCTCGACATCGACCACGGCACGTACCCGTTCGTGACGTCGTCGAACCCGGTGGCGGGAGGGGCATGTATCGGCGCCGGGGTCGGTCCGAGGCGGATCGACCGAGTGCTGGGCATCGCGAAGGCCTACATCACACGTGTGGGATCCGGCCCCTTCCCGACCGAGCTCGATGACGAGATGGGCGAGCACCTCATCCGGGTGGGTCACGAGTACGGTACGACCACGGGACGCGAGCGTCGGGCTGGCTGGTACGACGCGGTCATCGTGCGCTACGCCGTGCAGGTGAGCGGTCTCACCGACCTTATCGTCACCAAGCTCGACGTGCTCTCAGAGCTCGACACCATCAAGGTGTGCGTCGCATACGAGTACGAGGGCCGCCGTTACAACGACCTTCCGTGCCACCAGACGATCTTCCACCACGCTACGCCCATCTACGAGGAGCTCCCAGGGTGGAAGACCGATATCACCGGCTGTCGTGACTTCGCCGAGCTGCCGCAGGAGGCCCGCGACTACATCGGCTTCATCGAGGACCTCGCCGAGATCCCTGTAGCGATGATCGCCGTGGGTCCGAGCCGCGAGCAGACGATCGTACGTCGCTGGGAATCACGCCCGTAGCTAAACTGCCGTAGGGCATCAGCGTCCCTCGCGATATCCCGGCAGCGCCTCTGTCCCGAGCCGGGTCGCGGCGCGGGTGTCCGTACCACGGCGATGATGGGGACATCTACTTCGAACCCTATTCACCATGACCGGTTCGAGCACTCCACGACAGGAGGCGGCGATGAGGGCAGTCCCGCACTGCATGAGCACCCAGCATCCCGATAACGCGTCGGTCCCATTCTTCGCGGCATCGTCGGTACTCGCGGGCGAAGACGAGATCCGCGAGGCCTACTATGCGTACACGCACCTCGGCTGTGACGAGCAGATGTGGGACGTCGAGGGCAAGGAGATCGACACCTACGTCGTCAAGAAGCTGCTCTCGTACTACCCGGAGTACTTCCACGAGCAGGTGCTCGGCGAGGACCTGCGGCTCACGCTTCGCGTGCCCAACCCCACCGTCGAGACGGCCGAGGCGAAGATCCTCCTCGAGACGCTGGAGAGCATCCCGCGCTCCTACGATGCCGCACGCCTCTTCTACGGTCGTGATGTGGCCCCGATCTTCGAGGTCATCTTGCCGATGACCACCTCGGCTCGTGACATCGACCGCATCTACCACTACTACACCGATCACATCGTCGGCAGGCAGCACGCGCGGTTCCCGGGCGACATCACGATCGCCGAGTGGATCGGCGAGTTCTTGCCCGAGCGGATCGAGGTGATCCCGCTCTTCGAGGACGTGCCCAACATGGTTCGCGCGGCCGACATCGTCGAGGAATACCTCGCGGACAAGGACGTCACCGATCAACGCGTCTTTCTTGCTCGCTCGGACACCGCGATGAACTACGGGCTCGTGGCTGCCGCGCTCTCGAACAAGGTCGCGCTCGCACGACTCGGTGAACTGGCCGAGCGAACGGGGGTGGGCATACACCCGATCCTCGGCATGGGGTCGGCGCCCTTCCGCGGCGGGCTCTCGCCTGCGACCGCCACGCGCGTGGGCATGGAGTATCCGAGCGTAGTCACGTTCAGCATCCAGTCGGCGTTCAAGTTCGACTACCCCGTGGCCGAGGTACGGGCGGCGTGCGAGTACCTGAAGGCGCGCGACATCGGGCCGCCACGCGCTGTCGACATCGATCGCGCGCTCGAGATCATCGAGCGCTACAGCCGTGCGTATCGGGCGCGTGTGGTGGAGCTTGCTCCGCAGATCAACCAGATGGCGAAGTACGTTCCCAAACGGCGGGCGCGCAAGTTGCACATCGGCCTGTTCGGCTACGCCCGGGAGCTCGGCGGGGTAGCGCTTCCACGAGCCATCTCGTTCACGTGCGCCCTATACTCACTCGGTCTGCCGCCAGAACTCATAGCGTTCGAGGCGCTTACCGAAAGCGACCTCATCTTCGTGCAAGAGGTCTACCCCTCGTTCGCCGCCAAGTTGAACGATGCACTCCGCTACGCCGACCCCGACGGTCCGCTCATGACCGCTCCGCTCCGTGACGCACTCGTGACAGCCGGATTCGACGCGGTGCCTGACGCAGAGCATCTCGACCTCGTCAGGCGTATGCGCGAGAATCTCGAGCAGGGTCAGACCGCGAACATGAGCGATCTCGTCACGCGTGCGGGGCTCGCGAGGCGATTCCTCGGCTAGAGACCGAGTGGCCTCTGCCACCGATGAAGGCGACAGAGGCCATGGGACACCCCCCGGGGCGGCGGCTTGAAGTGGGCCCTACTATCCGGCGGTCATCGAGTGGCCTCAGTGGCCGCACGTGAGTCCTCGGCTAGCAATGATTCGGGGCCTACCCGTGATTCGGGTCTACCCGTTGCCGGGTGGAGGTAACCGCGACTTCGCGATGATCACGACGGAAGGTCGTGACGGGCGGTCCGGCGTCGCCCTCAGCTGCCCGGCGGACACGGGCCGATACGGCGGTGTTTGACCCTCCGAGGCGAGCGGTGCTACCCTTCGCCGTAACCTCGGGTGCTGTCCCGGGGCGAATAGCGAACACAACGGACGTGAGGGAAGAGGGCATCATCCGCCCAGCCACCCCTCCGAGACTCCCCCGCCAGGGCGGCCCGCCGACACAGGCCGCCGGAAGCGGGTCGGCGCCGGACCGGTATCCCGGCACTAACGAGGCCCGCGCGAGCGGGCGCGCCACCGGAGGTCGAGGGCGCGTCACGTCAGGCGGGCGAAGATAGGTGGTACCGCGACGAGCCCCTCGCCCTATCCGGGAGGGGCTTTGTGTTTTCTCCGACCGATGAGGAGAGAGACGATGGGTACCGCGAGAATCGTGTTCGACCGGTGGGACGGCCGTTACGCCGCGCGCATGACCGACGTACGCTCGAGCGCGGTGCGCGACCTTTTCGCCGCCGCTAGCCGTCCCGACATGATCAGCTTCGCCGGCGGGATGCCTGACCTTGGCGGGGTGCCCACCGAGGCGGTCGCGGCGGCCGCGCGCGACGCCGTGCTCTACGAGGGCGCGACCGCTCTCCAGTACGGCTCGAGCGAGGGCCGTCCCGCGCTTCGCGCGACGATCGTCGAGCTCATGGCCGAGATCGGCGTGCGCCTCCCTGCAGACGACATCATCGTGACCGCAGGCGCGCAGCAGGGCCTCGACCTGCTCGCGAAGGTGTTCCTCGACCCGGGCGACGTGGTCATCGCCGAGGGCCCCACCTACGTCGGCGCACTCCAGGCGTTCTCGGCGTACCAGCCCGACGTGGTGTGCGTCGAGATGGACCACGGCGGCATGCGCATCGACCTCCTCGAGGTCGAGCTCGCCCGGCTCGGTCCGCGCGGGGCGAAGTTCATCTACACCATCCCCAACTTCCAGAACCCCGCAGGAGTGACCCTGCTACCCGAGCGCCGACGCCGCCTCCTCGAGCTCGCGCGCGAATACGACATCCCCGTCATCGAGGACGACCCGTACGGGCGCCTTCGCTTCGAGGGCGGACACGTCAAGCCGCTCCGTGCGCTCGACGACGATGTCATCTACCTCGGCACGTTCTCGAAGATCTTCGCGCCTGGGCTCCGGCTCGGCTGGATGACCGCCCCGCACCCCATCCTGGCCAAGGTGCTCCTCGCCAAGCAGGCTGCCGACCTCTGCGGCAGCGCATACGCGCAGGTCACCGCGGAGCGCTACTTCGCCGGCACCCGCTGGCGCCGCGTTCTCCAGGGCCTCACGCGCACCTACGCCGAGCGACGCGACGCGATGCTGTCCGCGCTCGAAGAGCACTTCCCTGCCGAGGTGAGCTGGACGCACCCGGAAGGGGGGTTCTTCGTGTGGGCCGAGATGCCCGAGTTCCTCGACGCGAACACCCTTCTCGCAGAAGCGGTGGAGCACGGGGTCACGTTCGTGCCCGGCTCGGCGTTCTACCCCGACGGTCGTGGTCGCAACTGCATGCGGCTCGCCTTCTGCTACGCTGAGCCGGCGGCCATCGAAGCAGGCATCCGGAGGCTCGCGGAGGTCATCGAGGACCGTCTCGGCCTGTACCGCGCGTTCATCACCGCGGGCGCGCTGCCCGCAGTCGAGGGAGGGGCAGCATGAGAGAGAAGATCGCCGTGCTCATGGGAGGACGTTCGCTCGAGCGCGAGGTTTCGCTCGCGAGCGGCAAACGCGTGACAGAAGCACTCACCGCCCGCGGTTATCGCGTTCTCCCGCTCGATGTGACCGCCGAACTCGTGCCGACGCTGCGCGCCGAACGCCCCGACGCGTGCTACATCGCGCTTCACGGGAAGTACGGCGAGGACGGCACCATCCAGGAGCTGCTCGAGTTCCTCGGCATACCGTATACGGGGCCCGGCGTGACCGCGTCTGCGCTCGCGTGGGACAAGTCGGTCGCCAAGCGGCTGTTCGTCGACGCCGGCATTCCCACGCCGCCGTGGATCACGCTCACCGCCGACGCGTTCAAGGAGATGGGCGCCGCCACCGCGCTCGACCTCGTGCCGGGAGTCGCAGGCGGGTTCCCCCTGGTCGTGAAGCCGTCGAAGCAGGGCTCCGCGCTCGGGCTCACGCGGGTAGAGTTCCCCGAGGACCTCGCTGAGGCGCTGCTTTCGGCGCTCTCGTACGCGGACGCAGCGCTGGTCGAGAAGTGGATCGTGGGTGCCGAACTCGCTGTGAGCGTCCTCGACGGCCCGGACGGGCCTGAGGTGCTCCCTCCCGTCGAGATCGAGGCGAAGAGCGGGCTATTCGACTTCAACGCCATGTACACGCCCGGTGAGACCGACTACTACGTGCCTGCCCGGCTAGAGCCCGAGACGACGGCGACGATCGAGCGGCTCGCGCGGGAGGTGCACGAACTGCTCGGCTGCCGCGACGTGAGCCGGGCCGACATGGTGGTCGACGCCGACGGAGACGTATGGGTGCTCGAGTGCAACACGTCACCAGGTATGACCGAGACCTCACTCTTGCCGATGGCTGCCGAGGCGCGCGACATGAGTTTCCAAGATGTGGTAGAAAGAGTGGTGTCTGGAGCACTCTCCCGCCGTGGCACGACGGCGGGATGATGGTGCGCGTTCGGGTATGTACATGAGTACTGACTTTGAGAACATGTCCGGTTCGTTCCAACGGAGGTGCATGAGGTATGTATGATCGGCGGAATGGTGGAAGTGTCATCGGGGCGTTCCTCCTCGGCGGCATAGTGGGCGCAGCGCTCGGCCTGCTGTTCTCGCCCCGCTCGGGCAGGGAGAACCGCGAGATGGTAGTCGAGACCACGCAGAAGTATCTCGACGAGGGTAAGGGTCTCTACGAGACCGGCAAGACCAAGGTCACCGAGGTCTACGAGCAGGGTCGAGACACGGCCACCGACAAGGCCGAGGAGCTCCGCGACAAGATCGACTCGGCGCGTGAGCGTCTCAAGGACCAGGTGGGCAGTGCCGGCGAGACGGCGCGTGAGAAGGTCGCCACGTCAGTGCCGGCTGCCAAAGAGAAAGTGGGACAGGCCGGGGCGGCCGTGAAGGCCGGCATCGATGCGGCTGAGGCCAAAGCGGACGAGACTCTCGAGGCCGTCGAGGAGAAGACGAAGAAGTCCGGCGGGGGCACAGCCTCCAAAGCCTGAGTCATACGTGAGATTATAGTACGCAGGCCGGTCCCGTTCGCGGCGGCCGGCCTGTTTAGCGTGCAAGCGACGAAGGCGAAGGTCCCACTATGCGTCTGAGCGAATTCGAGGGTGTACCGGTCATCGACGCGCGCGATCGGGCGGTCGGTAAGGTGGAGCGATGCGTGTTCGACCCGGCAGAGCCGGTGCTCGTGGGTGTCGAGGTGCGGATGCGCCCGTTCCTCTACCTTATCGAGCGGCCGCGCCGGTACATCTCGACACGTCAGGCGAGCCTCAAACGTTCAGGCGTCCGCGTCCTGCCCGGAGGGCGCCTCGAGCGCGAGGGCGGCACGCGGGCGGGCATCGACTGGGAGCGGACCGTGGTGTGGCGCGGTATGCCCGTGCTCACCGAGGACGACACCCACATCGGGAACGTCGATGACGCCGATCTCGATGCCGAGGGGCGCATCATCAGTCTGCTCGTGACCGGTGGCGCGGTGCGGGACACGGCCGTGGGCAGGCGAGAGGTGCCTGCGGCGTTCCTGCGCGAGTTCGACGGCGAGGCGGTGCGGGTCTCAGACGAGTTCCTCGGCACGGCGTTCACTGGCGGCCTCGCGGCGGGGGCGGGCCGGAGTGCGGCTGCTGCAAAGGTCTCGGTGCAGCGTGTCGCGAAGGTCACCGAGAAGGGCGTGGTTACGGCTGGCGTTGCAACAGTCCGTGCGCTACGCCGCTCGCGAGCGAAGCGACATCCTAAAGGCGCACTCAAAGGCTTCCTCGAGGGCGTCAAGCAAGGCATGAACGACGAGGAGCGTCGCTAGTGAGTAGGAGGCTCACAGGCCTCGCTGCCGCGGACATGCCCAAGGTCGACCACGTATGTGCCGGGTGCATGTTCTGGGAGTCGGTCGAGCTCCAAGAGATCGTCTGCGGCTCGACGTGCGATCCGTCCGCGCAGCGCGACTGGTTCGCCAGCGTCCACGAGCAGTGGGGTGAGTGCGGGCGTGTCGCACTCGACGACGGACAGGTGCTCGGCTTCATCAAGTACGCGCCGACAGGTTACTTCCCTCAGGCGCGACACATGCCGACCGGAGCGCCCGACGCCGACGCCGCCCTCATAGCGTGTCTTCACATCCACGACGATGCTCGGAGCCGAGGTCTGGGACGACTACTCCTCCAAGCCGCGTTGAAGGACCTGCACTCGCGACGGGAGCGACGGGTCTACGCGTACGCGCTCGCCCGGAAGGCCGATATGCGCGCGGTGCCGATGGTGGGCATGGAGTTCCTGCTCAGGCACGGCTTCACGGTCGACCGGCCACACCCGCACTACCCGCTCATGCGTCTCGACCTGCGCTCGCTCGCGGTCCTCGGCGAGAACCTCGAGGGGGTACTCGAATCACTACGCTTTCCGCTGCTCAGGCGTCTTCCCACACCTTCGATCGAGTGAAAGGAACCGACACCGTGACCGACCCGTCATCTTCCTCCGAGGCTCCTGGCAAGAAGGGTTCGGCTGCGCGCGTACGAACGTTCCTCGCCGATCACGGCATCGTCGAGGACATCGTGGAGTTCGAGCAGTCGACGAAGACCGCGCAGATGGCCGCCGATGCGATGGGCTGCGAACTCGGGCAGATCGTCAAGTCACTCGTGTTCGTTGCGGGGGACACCACGGTGCTTGCGCTCGTGGCCGGCGACCGTCGGGGTGACGGCGTGGCGATCGCCGCACTCCTCGGCGCCGAGGAGGCTCACTTCGCGGATGCGGACACCGTGCGCGAGGCGACGGGGTACGCGATCGGCGGGGTCTCGCCGTTCGCGTTACCTGAAGGGCTCACGATACTCGCCGACGACTCGCTCGACCGTTTCGATATCGTGTATCCGGCCGCCGGGACACCCTCGTCGATGGTGCGCATGCGCCTGTCGCAACTTCTCGGTGTGACCGGGGCGACGGTGGCACGGATATCGCAGTGATCCTGCACCTATGGGGCGCTATACGGTGACAACAGGGAACCACCCGCACCGCCCGTCGCGGTTGCACGTGGCGCTGGCGTGCATCGTGGCGGCGGCGGTGTTCGCTCTCGCCGCGCCGACGATGCGCATCGGAGTCACGGTAGGCGGCGAGCATCGCGACGTCCCGCTCGGCGCAACGGTCGGCAATCTGCTCGCCGAGGACGTGCTTCAGCCGCTCGCTGGTGATCTGCTCGATGTCGAAGGCGAGGTGCTCGAGGTCGGCGGAGGACGGGCCGCGCCCGTGTTCCACAACGGGAGGGTCGCCGATCCGTCCGTGCGCCTGAGCGACGGTGACCGGCTCACGACGCGGCGCGGCAGTGACGTCACCGAATCGCTCGAGGTGACGTATACGCCGATCCCCGTCGAGGTGCTCCACACCGGCAAAGGCCCCCTCGTCTCGCTCGAGAACCCGGGCGTGACCGGCGTGCGCGAGACGGTGCTCGGGGAGGTGTCCGGCAAGCTCGTCTCCACGCGCATCGCCGAGCCGATGCGGCCGATGGTCGTCCGCCGGTGGGTGCCGGAACCAGGATCCAACGTCGTTGCGCTCACGTTCGACGATGGCCCGTGGCCCGGACACACCGAGGCGATCCTCGACATCCTTGCCGAACACGAGGTGCACGCGACGTTCTTCCCGATCGGTTACCTCGTGGAGCGATACCCGGACGTCGCGCGTCGGATGGTCGACGAGGGCCACTCGATCGGCAATCACACGTACGGTCACCCGATACTCACACGGGTCCCGCTGGAGGCGGTCACCCGTGAGATGATCGAGGGCAACCGCGCGATCCGCGATGTCACCGCCGTGACGCCCACGTGGTTCCGCCCACCCGGCGGAGCCATCGACAGCAAGATCATGCGGGAGTCCGAGCGCCTCGGTATGAAGGTCGTGATGTGGGACGTCGACCCGCAGGACTGGCGGCGTCCCGGTACGCAGGTGATGCTCGATCGGCTGCTCGCCGAGATCAAGCCGGGTTCCGTCGTGTTGCTGCACGACGGCGGGGGCGACCGGAGCCAGACCGTCGAACTCCTGCCGCCGCTCATCGAAGAGCTCAAGGAACGCGGCTACGTGTTCTTGACGATCGACGAACTCGTGCGCTGAGGCAGCGTGGCTATCTCGGGTGCGCTGTGGAGGCCTGGCGGACGGTCTTCGGCACGTGGCGGGCGTCTAGGGTCTCGCATGGCGGATCGTGCGCGTGGGCGTGACGACCGCGTCGAGTGTCACGTCGTGCTGCTCGGTGGGCACCGCGTCGAAGATCTGGCCGTCGTAGGCGAGTCCCACCTTGAACGCCCTGTCGAGGGTCGCGAGTAGGCGGTCGTAGTAGCCGCCGCCGTGGCCGATGCGGCAGCATTCGGTGCAGAACGCCACTCCCGGCACGATGGCGACGTCGATCCCTGCCGGTTCGATGGCGGGCGCCTCCGCGGCCGGTTCGCGGATGTCATGCGCGCCCGGCTGCAGCTCGGTCTCGTCGGCGACCACGTGCAGCGACAGCAGGCCGGGTTCGGAGACGCGCGGGTAGACGATGGTCGCGCCGCGCTCGCGCAACACGGCGATGGCGGGTGCAGGATCGATCTCCTCGGCCGAGGCGCCGTAGACGAGCACAGTGTGGGTCTCGGCGAGCTCGGGGAGGGCGAGGAGGCGTTCGGCGGCGGCAGCGGCGAGCGCCGGACGGTTGTCGTCGCGCACCGCGCGGCGAGCGGTGCGGCCGCGGAGGCGCAAGGTGTCCTTGTCGTGGGGGTGTGGGTGGATGTCCATGGGACGAGTCTACCGCGACCCGCGCACGTGCGCCCGGAGCCGAGAAGCGGTATAACGGTAGCGTCCCACCGAGACCTCAGGAGCCGTGAGACATGGTCGACGACTTCGATCTCCCATATCCGCAGTACCGCTGCCCCACGTGCGGCAAAGACTTGCCGCTCAACGAGGCGCGCATGACGGTGACGTGTGCCGAACACCAGGCGCCCGACAGCGTCGCGTTCGCCGTGCGCACCGCACGTGCCGGCGACCGTCACGACATCGAGGAGATCTGCGATCGGGCGCTCGGCGAGACCGAGGTGGACGTCTTCGACCGCACGTTCGACGTGCTCGCGGGCGAGAATCTCATCGCGGATGCCGACGGCAAGCTCGCCGGTCTTCTCTCGCTCGCGATCGACCGGGGCGAGCTCGTAGTCGTCCTGCTCTCCGTCTACCCCGAGTACCAGGGGCAGGGCGTGGGCGCCGCGCTGCTGCGCTCGGCGGTCGAGTTCGCGCGCGAGCGCGGGTTGCCGGGGATCCGCGTGGCCGTGTCCAACGACGACATCCCGCTCCTCTACTTCTACCAGCGCCACGGGTTCGTCATCTACGACCTCGCCGTGGGCGTGCTCGCCGACCGAGCCGGCGCTTCGGTCGCCGGGTTCTCGGGCATCCCGTCCCGCGACGAGATCCACCTGCGCCGCCCGGTGGCCGCCGACTAGCGTCCTACAACCCCTCGCAAGGAGGCCCTTCATGCACCGACGCTTCATCGCCGCAACCTGCGCACTCGCGCTCGCACTCGCCACCGTTTCGCTCGCCGCGTGCGCGCCGGAGCAGGTCGCCGAGGAACCCGCTGCGCCGCAAGACCCCGCACCGCTCGTCATCGGCACGCTTCCCACGGAGGACATGCTGCCGCTATGGGTGGCCGAGGAGCGCGGCATCTTCGCCGAGCTCGGTCTCGACTCCGTCGAGATCGTCACCTTCCAGGCGGCCCAGGAGCGCGACATCGCGCTTGTCGCCGGCGAGATCGACGCGTTCATGGGCGACATCATCGCCGCAGCCCAGCTCGAGGCCGCCGGCACGCCGGTCACCATCGCCACCATCATGCTCGGCTCCACGCCCGCCGAGGGCCGCTTCGGGATCGTCGGTGCGCCGGAGACCGGCTACAACGAGCTTGCCGCGCTCGCGGGCGTGCCGATCGCCACGTCGATGAACACGATCCAGGAGTACGTCGTCGACGGACTCATGCGCCAGGCCGGAGTCGATCCCGCCGACGTGGTGAAGGAGGACGTCGCCAAGGTGCCGGTCCGCTTCGACTTGCTCATGCAGGGCCAGCTCCAGGCTGCGGCGCTACCCGAGCCGCTCCTCTCACTGGCCGAGGCCGAGGGTGCCACCCTCATCGCCGACGACACCACCGGCGAGAACATCTCCCAGACCATCCTCGGCTTCTCCGATGTCTACCTCGCGGAGCCTGGTGGCGTGGAGACGCTCTTGGCGCTGCTCTCCGCGTGGGATGCGGGTGTCGAGATCGTCAACGAGGACCCGAATGCGTGGCGTGATCTGCTTGTGGACAAGGCGCGCCTGCCAGAGCCGGTCAAGGATACTTACGAGGTCAACGTGTATCCGACAGCGCAGATTCCCACCGCCGAGCAGGTCAACGCGGTTCTCGCATGGATGACTGAGAAGGAGATGCTGCAGAATCGCGTGACCTACGAGGACCTCGTCTTGCTGACGCCGTAGGGGAGAGCTGGTGGCGGGACTCGAGGTCCGAGGCGCGAGCTTCACGTACCGGGGCGTGGGTGGCGACGTCGCCGCGCTCGACGGGCTCCACCTCGCTGTGGCCGACGGTGAGCCGATCGCCGTCATCGGGCCGAGCGGGTGCGGGAAGTCCACACTGCTGCTGCTTGCGGCCGGACTACTCTCGCCGTCACAGGGCGAGGTCGCCGTGGGCGGCACGCCGGTGGCTGGTCCCCGGCTGACCACCGCGCTCATCTGGCAGGACTTCGGACTGCTGCCGTGGAAGACGGTGCTCGCCAACGCTGCCCTCGGCCTGCAGGTGCGTCGCATCGGCCGGGTCGAGCGCCTCGAGCGCGCACGCGCGTCGCTTGCGCGCGTGGGACTCGGCGAGTTCGAGGACGCCTACCCTGGGGAACTGTCCGGCGGGATGCGGCAGCGCCTCGCGCTCGCACGGGCGCTCGCGCTCGAAGCAGACCTTCTGCTCATGGACGAGCCGCTCTCAGCACTCGACGCGCTCACGCGCGAGGACCTGCAGGACCTCCTGCTCGAATTGTGGCTCCAGCGGCGCCACACGAGCGTGCTCGTGACGCACTCGATCGAAGAAGCGGTCTACCTCGGCAGACGCGTCATCGTGCTCACGCCGAGACCCGGACGCGCCGCCGCTGAGATCGACAACCCGCGCATGGGCGAGCCGGGCTACCGCGACACGCCTGAGTTCTACGAGCGCTGCGCCGAGCTGCGGCACCTGCTCGCGGCCGAGGGGGCCGTGGGCGGAGGGCCGGCCGTGGACGGAGGGCCGTCGTGACCGGGTCGCTCACACGCAAGCTCGTCGGCTACCTCGGCGCAGCGCTGGTTCTGCTTGTAGGCTGGCAGCTGCTCTCGTGGGCTGTGGGCTCGCCCGCGCTGCCGGGCCCGCTGCCCGCGCTCGCTGCGTTCGTGACATCGTTCGCGACCGATCTGTGGCCGCACCTGCTGTCGAGCGCGCGGCGTGTGCTCGCGGCCATCGCGCTCGGCACCGTGCTCGCCGTGCCGCTCGGGCTCGTGCTCGGCCGCTCTCCTCGGCTCGACGCGGTCGCAGCGCCGATGATCTTCCTGACGTACCCTGTCCCCAAGGTCGTCTTCTTGCCGGTGCTACTCATCTTGCTGGGGCTCGGCGATACGAGCAAGATCGTGCTGATCACGCTCATCGTGTTCTTCCAGCTACTCGTCACCGCACGGGACGCCTCGCGTGCGATACCGCCCGGCTCGGTGCTCTCGGTGCGCTCGCTCGGGGCGGGGCGGGCCGACGTCTTCCGCCACGTCGTGTTCCCCGCCACGCTCCCCGACATCTTCACCGCGCTGCGCATCGGTACCGGTACCGCGGTCGCCGTCCTCTTCCTCGCCGAGTCGATCGCCGGGCGCACCGGGCTCGGCTACTACATCGTCGACGCGTGGGGGCGTCTCTCCTACGACGCGATGTTCGCGGGCATCATCGGCATGGCGCTCCTCGGCGTGGCGCTCTACGAGGCGCTCGAGTTCGCCGAGGCCCGGATGTGCCGCTGGACGCGGGTGGGGCGGTAAGCCCGGGCGCGAGAGGGGCATAACCCCGTTGAAGGCAGCATGCGACAAGGCGGTGTGTGGTTATGTTCCGGGACAGGCACGATGCGGGGAGACAGCTCGCGGAGCGGCTCGGCGAGTATGCAGGCAGAGACGACGTGATCGTCTTGGGTATCCCTCGCGGAGGGGTGATCGTGGGCGCCGAGATCGCGCGCCTGCTCGACCTGCCGATCGACGTGGTGGTGGCGAGCAAGATCGGCGCGCCGGGAAACCCCGAGTACGCGATCGGCGCCGTGGACTCCGACGGACGCGTGACAGCCAACCCCGAGGCCGGCTACGAGGTCTCCGAGCTCGAGAACCTTGCGCGTGACGTGCGCGACCGGGTCGCTCGGCGGATCGATCTGTACCGCCAGGGGAAGGTGCCTCCAGAGCTACGGGACCAGACGGTGATCGTGGTCGACGACGGTATCGCGACCGGGCTCACCGCGCTCGCGGCGCTCAGGTACGTGCGCTCGCACGGCGCGGCACATGTGATCCTTGCGGTGCCGGTGATCGCGGCGTCGACGGTGCCCGAGGTCTCGCTCTTCGCCGACGAGCTCGTCGCCATCGAGCAGCCCGAGGTCTTCTACGCGGTGGGCCAGTTCTACCGGCACTTCACGCAGACGAGCGACGACGAGGTGCTCGACGTGTTGAGCGAGTTGGGGTTCGAGGACGAGTAGGCTGCTTGCTACGGCGTGAGGCGGCGGTCGTCCTCCTCGCCCTCGGCCCGCTCCTTCGCCGCCTCCGGGTCGATCGCTGCGGGACGGTACGTCGGCGGCACCGCACGACCGGTCTTCGACCACTCGAGCATCTCCGCATCGCACACTCTGCAGAGCATGATCTCGGTCATGCCCACGATCGAGAGCTGGGTCCCGCGCGAGTACTGTGTGAGCGCGCGTGGCCGAGTCTCGAGTTCGGTCCCGCCACACGTCGCGCACGTCTCTGGCACCGCGTCGCGCAGCCACGACGTGTCGCAGCAGCCGCAGCGGATGACGATGCCCTCGGGCGAGGGGCTGCCGGCGAGGTCCTCGGTCTCGCCGCAGGACGGGCAGGCGATGCGTCGGGTCATGGCGGGCTCCGGGATAGGGGGCGGGTGAGCAGGCGGATCCCTATCGGACCCGCCTGCGGTGTCGTTCTGTGGTGCCCCCGGCACGATTCGAACGTGCGACACCAGGTTTAGGAAACCTGTGCTCTATCCCCTGAGCTACGGGGGCGTGCCAGAGGATTCTAGCATGCCGGTAACGCGTGCACACGGGTCGCGCACGCTCATTGCGGCGGAGTGGGAATCATCAACGCAGTGCCAAGCCGAGGAGGGGCTCATGAGACGAGGAAGCCTGGTCGGCGCAGCTCTGATCGTCGCGTTGCTGGCGGCCGCTGTCGTGTGGTATCTCCTGCGCGTCGAAGACCTGCCCGAACCCGAGCTCATCCACTACTGGCCGCTTACCGGCGAGGTGGCTCCGGACGAGGACGCTACGCGCACCCGAGTGGTGTCGGTGAAGATCGAGAATTCCTCGGCGGCCCGTCCCCAGGCCGGCCTCGCGGATGCCGACGTCGTGTACGAGACGCTGTCCGAGGGCGGGATCCCGCGGTTCAACGCGTTGTTCCACTCGGCGCTGCCGGCACGTGTCGGTCCCGTACGGAGTGCGAGGATATCCGATACCTACCTTGTGCCGCAGTACGTCGCCCTGTTCGCCTACACCGGTGCGAGCGAGGAAATCCGGCGGCGTATCCAGGCCGCCGAGATAGATGATCTCGGCATGGAGCGTCAGCCGGGCCTCTACGAGCGCGACCCCGGTCGCTCCGCTCCGCACGACGTGTACACGAACGCCGCCGAGGTCCAGGCCGCCGCCGGTGGAGCGGGCTTCCCGACCGTCGTCGTCCCGCGCGGGTTCCTCTTCGGCGACGTCCCGGAGGCGCTGGCCGAAGCGCCGGCAGCGACACGGATCGACGTCCCCTTCGCTGGCGGAAACGATGTCACGTGGATGTGGGACGAGACACGCGATGTGTGGCTGAGGTACGTGGCAGGAGCGCCCCACGTCGACGAGGGAGCCGCCGAGCCGTATACCGCATCGAACGTCGTCGTGATGTATGCGGAGACTCGCGAGACCGACCTGCGCGACGTCACCGGCGCACCCGTCCTCGACATCCGGCTTGACGGTTCAGGTTCTGCCGTCGTGTTGCGCGAAGGTCGCCGGTACGAGGTCGGCTGGACCGCGTCCCCGGGAGTCCCGCCGCGCTTCGAGGCCGCGGATGGCACCGAGTTCCCGCTCGCGGCGGGCAATACCTGGATAGAGGTCGTAGCGCCCGGGCACGACGTGAGTATCGATTAAGCTGCGGCACCGGCCGCGCGTCCGGCATATCCGGCCACCGGCAGCACGCTCTAGTCGTTCTCCTCGGGCTCCTCATCGGGCGGCGGTGCCTTGCCGACCCAGATCCTCACCGTGTCGCCGCGACGCGCAGTCGCGCCCGGGATCGGGTTCTGAGTGAGCACGATCCCGTCGCGTGGGTCCTCCTGGTAGTTGACCTCGACCTGTAGCCCCGCGCCGGTGATCGCCGAGCGCGCCTGGGTCTCGGTCAGGTCGATGACGTCGGGCACGGTCACCGTGTCGGGACCTCTGGAGATGCGGAGCGTCACGGTCGCGCCCACATCGAGGGACACGCCGCCCTCCGGACTCTGGCTGATGACGCGGTCCTGAGCGACGGTCTCGCTGAACTCCTCGGTCACGTTGACCCGGAAACCGAGGTCCTGGAGCGCCGCTGTGGCCTGCTGGCGGGTCTGCCCCGTCACGTCGGGGACGCGGCGCAGCTCGGTGCCTCGGCTGACCGAGATGGTGACGATCGAGCCGGGCGGGACCATCTCGCCTGCGGACGGGCTCTGGCCAAAGACGGTGTCGGGCGGGACGTCCGCATTGAACTCCCGCTGTATGTCGATCTCGAGGCCGACGTCGCGGACCGCGCGGATGGCCTCGCTCTCGGGGAGGTCGATCAAGTCGGGTATCTCGACCTCCTCGCGGCCGATGCTCACGACCAGCGACACCTCGGAGCCCTCGGCGATCTCCACACCCGGCTCCGGCGTCTGGTCGATGATCTGACCGGACTCGAACTCCTCGCTGTGCTGTTCGGTGATCGGGCCCACGGTGAGGTTCACGAGTTCGAGTTCCTCGGCGGCCTCCTCCACTGTCATGCCGATGACCTCGGGCACCACGACCCGAGGAGTCGTGTCGAACGCGCCCATCGCCCACGCCAAGCCCAGAGTGGCGAGGAGCACGAGCACCGCCGCTATGATCCACGGCCAGGGCTTGCGCTTCTGCGGCACCGGGCGCACGCGCGGAGGCCCACCGGCACCGGTGGCCGGTCCTCCTACCGTGGGCAGCACCGACGTCTGGTCGGGGAACGGGGCGGCGCCGGCAGCCATTGCCTGAGGCGGCGTGACAGCGTCTCCCTGAAGCACGCGCTTGAGGTCCGCGCGCATCTCCTCGGCAGACGCGTAGCGGGCCGAGGGATCCTTCTGGAGCGCCCGCATGATGACCGCCTCGAGCGCGGCCGGGATCTGCGGGTTGAGTTGCCGAGGAGGCACGGGCTCCTCGTTGACCTGCTTGAGTGCCACCGCCACGGGCGTGTCCGCGTCGAACGGCAGCTTACCGGTGGTGAGCTCGTAGAGGACGATGCCGAGCGAGTAGAGGTCGGAAGCGGGATCGAGCGTGCGGCCCTGGGCCTGCTCGGGGCTCACGTAGTGTGCAGTTCCGAGGACCGAGCCGGTCTGGGTCATCGTCGTGTTGCCCGCACGCGCGATCCCGAAGTCCATAACCTTCGCGGCACCGTCGGGCGTCAGCACTATGTTATGGGGCTTGATGTCGCGATGGATGATGTCGTAGCCGTGGGCGACCGCGAGTGCCGCGCACACCTGCGAGGCGTACTCGGCTGCCTTCATCGGGTCGATGGCGCCGCGCTCCTCGATGAGGTGCTTGAGGTCGGTGCCGCGCACGTACTCCATGACGATGTAATACGTCTCGTCGTCGCGGCCCCAGTCGTAGATGTTGACGATCGCAGGGTGCGAGAGGTTGGCCGCAGCCTGGGCCTCCTGGCGGAAGCGGGCAACGAACCCGGGGTCGGCAGCGTATCGCGGGTGCAGGACCTTGACCGCTACCGTGCGGCCGAGGACCTCGTCGACCGCCTTGAAGACGTCGGCCATACCGCCCGACCCGATCTTCTCAGTCGCACGGTACCTGCGTCCGAATACCATCTCATCCACGCGCATGCTCCCAGCTGTCGGCTCGCCCGTCCGGGCGGCGGTTCATCCGGACTATTCTAGCGCAAACGCGCATGTCGCCCATCGCCTGGCTGTTGGTATTGTGGTGTAGATTCCGAAGTGTGGATACGAGGGAGCGACTATGACAGACGAACGGTTTGCCGCCCCGGTCGTGTCGGTGGTGGGCAAGAGTAAGTCGGGACGAACGACGCTGCTCGAAGGCCTCATCTCGACGCTGATCGATCATGGCTGGCGCGTGGCCACCATCAAGAACCACGCTCACGACACCGACATCGACGTTCCCGGCAAGGACACGTGGCGCCACGAGCGGGCGGGCGCGGTCGTGACGATGATCAGCGCGCCCAACCGCTACGGTGTGATCCGCAAGGTCGACAAGGCGCGTACGCTTGAGGAGCTGGCTGCCGAGGCCGGGGACGTCGACATCGTGTTGACCGAGGGGTTCGGCATCGAGGCGGACACGCGTATCGAAGTCGTACGTGCCGAGCGCTCCACCGAACCGCGCTTCGCCGCCGAGGAGCTCTTCGCGCTCGCGACCGACGTACCGGAGCTCGCCGAGTGGCCGCTGCCGGTGTTCGCGCTCGACGAGACCGTCGAACTGGCCGAGCTCATCGAGGAGCGCTTCCTGCGGTAGGCGCGTCACCGCGCGGGCCGGGGCCTTCCGGCCGCTGCCCCTCATCGGGCGAGCGCGGCCTCGATGACCTGGCGGGCGACCGGCGCGGCGTGACGTCCCCCCGTGCCCGCGTGCTCGAGCACGACGGCGACCGCGACCTGTGGGTTCTCGGCGGGCGCGAAGGCGATGAACCATGCGTGCGACTCGAGGCCGACTCCCGTCTCGGCGGTGCCGGTCTTTCCCGCGACGGTGACGCCGGGCAGTTGTGCGCCCGAACCCGTACCTGCGCGGACGGTGTCGACCATGATGCCGCTCACGGTCGCCGCGGTAGCCGCGTCGGTGGCGGTGGTCCAGCGGCGGGGCTCGGTGGTGGTGATGACGCGTCCGGCCGGATCGGAGACGCGTTGCACGAGGTGCGGGCGCATGACGATGCCGTCGTTGGCGATCCCGGCTGCTACGAGCGCCATCTGGAGTGCGGTGGTCTGCGGGCCCGGCGGGCTCTCGTGCTCGCCCACGGGCTGGCCCACCCCTGCCCACGCGAGTTCCCACGTGGTCATCTCGCCGGGTACCGGCATGAGCGATGCCCGCGCCTCGGCCTCTATCGGCGGCACGCGTCCGAATCCGAACCGCTCGCTCTGCGAGACGAGTTCTCGTGCGCCCAGGTCGACCGCGAGCTGCGCGAAGACGGTGTTGATCGAGCGCATCGTGGCCGAGCGCAGGTCTGAGTCGGCGTAGGCGCTGCCTCCATAGTTGGTGACGGGCGCCCCGCCGATGTCGATGCGCGCAGGCGCGGTGTACGTCGTGTCGGCCGAGGCCACGCGCGCGCCCAGCGCGCCGGTGAGCGTGACGATCTTGTACGTCGAGCCGGGCGGGTAGAGGCTCTGCGTGGCGCGGTTGAAGAGCGGGGCGTCACCGGCGGTGGACAGGGTGTCCCACAACTCCTCGACGCGCGCGGGCTCGTAGGCGGGAGAGGACGCCATCGCGAGCACGGCGCCCGTCGACGGGTCGAGCGCGACTATCGCTCCGCGGCGCCCCGCGAGCTGTGCCTCGGCCACGCCCTGGACGCGCGAGTCGACGGTGAGCCACACGTCGTTGCCGCGCACCGGCAGGCCGGCGGCCGCGTCGACCGCGTCGCGGAACGTGCGGAAGACCCGCTGCCCGGAAAGGGTGTCGTTCATCGCGGCCTCGATGCCGGCGCGCCCGTACCTCACGCTGTAGTAGCCCACGGTGTGGGCGGCGAGCGAGCCGGCGGGGTAGCGCCGCTGGTAGATCTCGCCTTCGGCGACCGACTCGGCGAGCAGCGTCCCGTCGGCGGTGATGATCGAGCCTCTCGGCGAGCGGATCTCCTGCGCGAGCCCGCGGGTGTTTGCCGGGTGATTGTTGAGGTCGCGCGCGATGACGACCTGGATGTAGGTGAGGTTCACCACGAGCACGGCCAGCAGCACGGCGAGCATCGTCGCGATACCGGTGAGACGCCGGGCGAGGGCCACTCGGCCCAGTACGCCGCTGTCGCCGGCGATCGTCACCATCTCGGTCGCCCGCCCGGTCGCGGCGTCGCCTGCGCGTAGCAGCAGGCCGAGGAGCATGAAGTTCGCGAGTATCGACGAGCCGCCGTAGCTCACGAACGGCAGCGTGATGCCGGTGAGCGGGATGAGGCGGGTCACCCCGCCGATGATGACGAACGTCTGGAGGCCGAGTGCTGCCACGAGGCCTGCTGCCGTGAACGCGGCCATGTCGGAGCGCGCCCGCGCGGCGGTCGCAAGCCCGCGCATGCAGAAGAGCAGGTATGCGACTATGAGCGCCGCTCCGCCGAGCAGCCCGAGTTCTTCTGCGACCGAGGTGAAGATGAAGTCGGTCTCGACGAAGGGTATGCGCCCGGGGAATCCGTTGCCCACGCCCACGCCGGTGAGCTGTCCTGCCGCGAGCGCGAAGAGCGACTGCACGAGCTGGTAGCCTCGGCCGGTGGCGTCGGCGAAGGGGTCGAGCCAGATGTCGACGCGGACCTGGACGTGGTCGAAGAGCGCGTGGGCCACCGTCGCGCCCGCGGCGAAGAGCCCGAGGCCCACCACCACGTACGACACGCGCCCGGTCGCGACGTAGATCATCATGAGGAACATCCCGAAGAACAGCAGGCTCGAGCCGAGGTCCTTCTGCGTCACGAGGACGAGCAGCGATATCGCCCACATGAACACGAGCGGGCCGAGGTGGCGTAGTGCCGGCACACCGATGCCGAGGAGTTTCTTGGTGGAGATGGAGAGCACCTCGCGGTTCTCGGCGAGGTAGGCTGCGAGGAAGAGAGCGATGAGTACCTTGGCGACCTCGCCGGGCTGGAAGGACAGTCCGCCGAAGCGCAGCCACAGCTGCGCGCCGTTGACCTCGACGCCGATGAGCGAGGGCAGCACGAGCAGGGTCAGGCCGACGAGCATGATAGTGTACTTGTAGCGTGCCGCCCGCTCGAGGGAGGGGACTGCGACGAGCGTTCCCACCATCGCGGCGACCCCTACGAGCAGCCAGATGACCTGCTGTGCTCCGAGCTCGGGGTCGAGCCGGGTGACGAAGGCGAGCCCGAGCCCGGATACGAGTGCGGTGAGCGGGAGGAGCACCGGGTCGGCGGCGGGTGCGAGGAAGCGCACGGCGATGTGCGCGGCGAGGAACGCGGCGAGCAGGCCTGCGGGTACCGCGAAGTCGGCGAGGCCGAGATCGGCGGCGGTGCGGGCGTGCACGAGCGCGAAGATGATGAGCACCGCGGGCGCTGCGGCGAGCAGGAGGAGCAGTTCAGTGTTGCGGCGCGCGCGCACGACTACGGAGCCCCGGCGTCGTCGGTCTCTGCGCCAGGCTCGGGCTCGGGTGAGGGCTCCTCGGCAGGTGGCTCTATGCGCGCCCGGTACTGCTCGATGAGGTCGTACGCCGCATCGACGTTCTCGACGGGCACGCCTGCTTCGAGGCGCTGCGCCGTGATGATGTCGAGAGCACTCACGGGGATGGTGGTCTCGGCCTCGATCCACCGGAGGCTGTAGCCGGCGAACTCTCCGGGCACGCCGCGGTAGAGCACGACGACCCCCTCCTCGTCGACGAGGTAGGCGCGCTCGTGCGCGTAGCGGTACGTTCCCCAGCCTGCGACACCGAGCACTGCGAGGAACGCGAACGTCCACACGAGCACCGAGACCCAGCCACGCGGGACGTGGGGTGTGGGCAGGGTTCCTCGGCCGCCCTCGATGTCGACGACGACCACCGAGACGTTGTCGTGCCCGCCCGCCTCATTCGCGCGGTCGACGAGCATGCGCACGGCGACGTCGGGGTCGCGGTAGGTGTCGAGGATCTCGGCGATCTCGTCATCAGGGAGCATGCCGGTCAGCCCGTCGGAGCACAGCAGCAGGCGGTCGCCTGGCTCGGCGTCGACCTCGAAGGTGTCGGGGTACATGTTGCTGTCGGTGCCGAGTGCGCGCGTGATGACGCTGCGGTTGGGGTGGGTGCGCGATTGCTCCTCGGTGAGCGTGCCCTGGCGGATCATGTCGGCCACGACCGAGTGGTCATCGGTGATGCGCTCGAGGGCGCCGTCGTGGAGCAGGTAGGCGCGGCTGTCGCCTACGTGCGCAACAGCGATGCGGCCGCCCTCGACGACGGCCGCGGTGAGCGTGGTGCCCATGCCCTCGCGGCCGAGCCCGTCGTGCGCGGCCTGGATGACGGCGCGGTTCGCGGCGCGCACCGCGCGCCCGAGCGCCTTGGCGTCGGGGCGTCGGGGGGCCGCGCCTGCAAGCGCGTCGATCGCGGTGTTGCTCGCGACCTCGCCGGCTTCGTGCCCGCCGAGACCGTCGGCGACCGCGTAGAGCGGCGGCTCGAGTAGGATCGCGTCTTCGTTGTGCGAGCGGATCCGGCCCACGTCGGTGAGGCCGGCGTGGGTGTTCTTGCGCGGCCGGGCGCTCATGCCTTCACCACCTTGAGGCGCACGGTCCCCAGGTCGACGGCGTCGCCCGAGGCGAGCGCGACGGCGCCGGAGATGCGCGCGCCGTTGACGACCGTGCCGTTGGTGGAGTCGAGGTCCTCGATGACCGCGGCGCCGTCGGGCGTGGGCGTGACGCGCGCGTGGGCCGAGGAGACGAAGTCGTCGGCGATGACGATGTCGGCGCCGGGCGAGCGGCCGATCACGATGGGGCCGGCGATCGGGATGCTCACGCCTTTGAGCTCGCGCGGCCCCTCAACGACGGCGATGGCGAGACGGACCCCGCGAGCGGCCGGTCCGGCTGCACGCACGTAGCCGATACCCGCGCGCACGGCGGCGAAGAGGAAGAGGTAGAGCAGTGCGATGAGCACCAACCTGCCCACGAGTAAGACGATGTCGACCACAGGCCTACCCCCTCGGCTCGTGGTAGATGAGCTCGGTCGTGCCGATCGTGATGCGGTCACCGTCGCGCAGGCGGGCCCACTCGGTGCGCTCGCCGTTGAGGAGTGTGCCGTTGGTCGAGCCGAGGTCCTCGATGCTCCAGCCGGCACCCTCGCGCACGAACGCGGCGTGCTCGCGGGAGACGTTGGCATCTGAGAGCGTGATGCCGCACGCGGCGAGCCGGCCCACCGAGACGCGGTCGCCGGAGAGCACGACGTCGTGCTCCACGCCGCTGACCGTGACCGTCGCGAGCGTGTCGGGCGCGGGCATGGTCGCGGGTGCGGGGTCGGGGGCGCCGGATGTCGCGAGCGGTCCCGGCGGGGGCACGACGGCGGGCGGGCCTGCGGGGGGCTCCTCGGCAGGCGCAGGCGGCGCGTTGCTCGCGGCCACGCGGAAGCGGCCGACTTTGAGCTCGTCGTGCACGGTGAACTCGATGACGGGACGTGCGGCGAGGTGGTAGCCCCGCTCGGCAGCGTGCCCCACGAGGAAGGTGGCAAGCTCGCCTTCGAGGGTGGCGCGGAGCCGGCCGAGGGTCGCGTCGTCGCCGGGCGAGAGCGCTACCGTGAAGGCGTGCGGCGCGTAGATCTTGCCCACACCCACCGCTTTGCGGTCGTCCATCGCGCGCGCGAGCGCCTTGGCGATCTCG